>NZ_BAAANO010000025.1:6413-55621 GCF_039529845.1 Brevibacterium samyangense
GAAGGTCGGTCGAAGAAGGCGTTCAAGGACTGGCTGGCCGAGCGGGACCAGGCTTGGCGCGATGGGATCGAGGTCGTGGCCATGGATGGGTTCGCGGGCTTCAAGACCGCCACCACCGAGGAGCTGCCGGA
Source organism: Brevibacterium samyangense (assembly GCF_039529845.1). Classification (NCBI taxonomy): domain Bacteria; kingdom Bacillati; phylum Actinomycetota; class Actinomycetes; order Micrococcales; family Brevibacteriaceae; genus Brevibacterium; species Brevibacterium samyangense. Next base: position 6,545 of record NZ_BAAANO010000025.1, read on the forward strand.
CGCCGTCACGGTTATGGATGCCTTCCACGTCATCCGGTTGGCCGGGGACGCTCTCGATGAGTGCCGCCGCCGAGTCCAGCAGGAACTGCACGGATAACGCGGACGCAAGGGCGACCCGCTCTACACCGCGCGGCGGACCCTGCACACCGGGGCTGACCTGCTCACCGACCGCCAGCACGAGCGCCTTGACAAGCTCTTCGCTGGGGACCGGCACGTGCAAGTCGAGTGCACCTGGGGGATCTACCAGCGCATGATCTCCGCCTACCGTCACCCCGACCGGGCAGCCGGCCGCGTCGAGATGAGCTCCGTGATCGACGCCCTCGCCGACAGTGTGCCTGAGGCGTTGGTAGAACTGCGCAAGCTCGGCCGCACCCTGACCAGACGCGCCTGCGACGTCCTGGCCCACTTCGACCGGCCGCGCACGAGCAACGGACCTACCGAAGCCGTGAACGGTCGCCTCGAGCACCTGCGTGGCCTGGCCCTCGGCTTCCGCAACCTCACCAACTACATCGCCCGCGCACTCCTCGAAACCGGCGGATTCAGACTACACCTACACCCCGAATTGTGAAGAGCCACAAAAGGACGCTCTCGGTTCGGCGGCTGAGGTGGTGACCATCGTTGATCTATTGGCGCCTCGAGAAGTACAGGGACCCTGGAATCGTTTGTGGGGTCTGGGGACGAAACGACCGTCGCCGACCCTCGCGTCGCGGCCACGTGCACCACGAGCTCGCAGAACCCGCCGTTCGGACCGTGAACCCGTAGTTCAGAACGTGAACTCGCCGTTCAGACGAGAACCCGCCGCTCAGAACGCGAACGCGCCGACCACGCCGGCGGCGATGACGACCGACCACGCCGGGAGCTTCCACACGACGAGCGCGACGAAACACACCGCGGCCACACACAATGTGCCGACACCGAGAATCCCTGTCGTGAACACCGGGTTCCACAGTGCCGCGGCGAGGATCCCGACGACCGCCGCGTTCGCCCCGACCATCGCGCGCCGGATCCCCGGCCGTGTCCGCACCTGCTCCCAGAACGGCAGCACCCCGAGGACGAGCAGCGCCGCCGGCAGGAAGACGGCGAGCAGCGCGAGCAGACCACCGAACACCCCACCCGGACCGGCTGCATCGACGACGCCGAGGAACGCCGCGAAGGTGAACAACGGCCCCGGCACCGCCTGCGCTGCGCCGTATCCGGCCAGGAAGTCGGCGGCCCCGACTGTCCCCGCGCCGACGGTGCCTCCCTCGAGGAGCGGCAGCACGACGTGCCCGCCACCGAACACGAGCGACCCGGCCCGGTAGTACGTGTCGAGGAACCCGAACCCGGGTACGCCGGCGGCCGCCCCGATCGGCAGGCCGACGAGGACGAGAACGAACAGCGCGAGCGCGCCGAGCGCGACTCCCCGTGATGAGCGCGCGGACGCCGGCCGTCCCGAGTCGTCCGGCCCACCGACGGCACGGTCCCCTCCGGAGCCGACGCCACCGTTTCCTCCCGAGGGGCCGTCCCCTCCCGAGCCACCGTCCGAACCACGCGGCGCCTCGGGTGCGTCGGAAGTCGACGCCACCCCCTGCCGGCGGTGGATCGCCGAGGCGAGGGCGGCTCCCAGCAGAATCGCCCCGACCGGCGCGAGGGTGTGGGGGACGAGCGTCACGAGGACGAAGGCGCCGACCGCGATCGCGGCCGTGAGGCGACCGGAGGCGAGGTTCCCCGCCATCCCGAGGACGGCCTGGGCGACCACCGCGACGACCGCGCATCCGAGACCGATGATCCACCCCGCCGGTTCACCGCCCGCGAGTGCCGGCCCACCGAGGGCCCCGAAAACGAACGCGAAGACCGCCAGCGCGACGGCCGAGGGGAGGGTGAACGCGAGCCACGCGAGGAACATCCCCAGGTGTCCTGCCCGGCGCAGCCCGACGGCCATCCCCACCTGCGAGGACGCGGGTCCGGGGAGGAACTGGCAGAGCGCGACGAGATCCGCGTACTCCTCCTCGGTCATCCAACGGCGCCGGAGGACGAACTCCTCGCGGAAGTACCCGAGGTGGGCGACCGGACCCCCGAAGGACGTGAGACCGAGGCGGGTGAAGACGAGGAGGACCTCGAGCGCGGCATGCATTCCACGATGATGACCGAACTTGGTGACGAGGTCGAGGACGACACATGAACGATCACCTACTGTGGGCCTCATGACATCCACAGATCTCACATCGCGCGCGCAGGAGCCGACCGCAACGAACGACACGAATGCCACCCCGCAGACCACCCCGGAAGCCACGACAGCCGGGTCCGCGACGGTCCAGGACCCGAGCAGGGTCACCGTCCCGCTGCGGTGGCGGGACCTCGACGCGCAGGGCCACGTGTACAACGGCGCCTACCTCACGCTCTTCGACGAGGCGAGGTCGGTCTACATCCGGCACGTCACCGGAACCGGGCCGGAGGTCGGCAGTGTCGTCGCGCGGATCGAGATCGACTACGTCTCCGAGATCGCGGCGGGAGTGCCGGCCGTGACGATCGAATCGGGGATCCTCGCTGTCGGCAACAAGAGCTTCCGCACCCTCGAGACGATGTACACCCCCGACGGCACCGTCGCCGCCCGGGTGCAGGCCGTCATGCTGCTGTGGGACAAGGAGGCCCGCGTGGCACTGCCCCTCACGGACGCACAGCGGGCGGGCCTGGAAGCGGCGCGGGTCGAGCAACCGAACGCATAACGGCGGAGGCACCCCACACCCGAGGCGCCCCGCACCCGTGGCGCCCCGCACCTCAGCCGGTCCGGCCCCCGGCGACGGGGGTCGGGGGCCCGGCCGGCGCCTCGGCGGTCTTCGGCTTCCGGGAGACGAGGACGACGCCTAGCACGATGACGACACCGCCGAGCATCTGCATGGGTGTGAGGACGTCCCCGAGGAACAGCCCCGCGAGGGCGGTGAAGAACGGCAGCAGGTTGAGGAAGACCCCGGCGCGGGCCGCACCCACGCCCTTCACGCCGATGTTCCACATGAGGTAGGAGAGCACCGAGGGGAAGAGGGCGATGAAGAGGACGCCCCACCACGTGGGTGCGTCGACGGGAGCCGAGGCGCCGCTGAGCAGCCCGGCAGGCACGAGGATCACCGAGGCGATGAGGGACTGGACGGCGGTGGCGGCGATCGGCGGGGACGACAGGAACCGGCCGGCGACCGTGTACGTCACCCAGGTGACGATCGCGCCGACCATGAGGAGCTCACCCGTGCCGAACCCGATGCTCGGGAGCGCGCCGCCTCCGAACCGCACGAGCACGAGGACGACACCGGCGAGGGAGAGCGCGAGGCCGAGGACCGCCACCGGCCGCATCCGCTCCCGCGCGATGAGGACGGCGACCCCGGCGATGAGGGCCGGGCACACCGCATTGAGCAGGCTCGCGGAGACCGGGGTCGTGTGGAGCAGGGCGAGATACGTGAACATGCCGTACCCGACGAGCCCGAGGACGGAGAGCCCGAGGAGTTTGGGCCATTCGGCGAGCACGGAGCGCCACCGAGGGCGTTCGACGAGTACGGCGATGACGAAGAGCGGCACCGTCGCGACGACCCAGCGCATCATCGTGAGGTAGAGCGGATCGACCTTCCCGGCCACGAGCCCACCGACGACGAAGTTCCCCGCCCAGAAGACGTTCGCCAGGACCAGGAACAGGTAGTTCTTCGCATCTCGCACGATCGGTACTGTACCGAGTGGCCGTGACGGTCCCCACACCCGGGGTCGGGCGCCCGCCGGATCGTCTCACCGTTCCCGGGAGTGCTCCACGGTCGATCCACGGTCGGACGGACGCGCATGCCCCCGCCCGATCCAGGCAGCACTCGTCGGGGCGTCGAGCGCGACGGCAGCCGCGCCGGGGACTCCGGCGGAAGCGGCGGTCATCTTCTCGGTGACGTCGAAACGCTCGCGGTACCTGCCGACGAGGAGTCGACCCTGCGAGTAGAGCGCGGTCGAGGCGTTGAATGTGAGGATCGTCGCCGGGTACAGCAACCACTGGAGATACATGAAGAGGTGCCGACGGCGCGAGTAGTAGACCGGCCGCGGCGGCAGCACGGCCCGGTACACGAGGATCGAGATGAGCAGGCTGATCATCGCGATCTGCTGCACGAGTCCGACGACGTACGGCATCTGCTCGATGAACGCGTCGGAACCACCGGTCGTGCGCATGACGAGGAACGGGATCCATCCGCCCATCGCGATGATGAGCGAGACGCACGCGAGCGAGATGTGCCCCTCGAGCAGGTTGAGGAACCGGAGGAACCCGGCCCAGAAAGGTGCGCGGCGGTGCCGGCCGAAGATCCCGGCGGCGACGAACGGGACGTCCGAGGCACCGTACGACCACCGGCTCAGCTGTGTGAACTGGGCCACGAGCGTGTCCTTCAGCCCTCCGGCCATGACCGCGTCCTGGTAGATCGGCACGTGGATGGGCACGACCCGGTAGTTCCCCCGGAAGTGGAAGTAGGAGCGCCAGTACTGGTGTCCGTCCTCGACGATCGTCCGTTTCGACCAGTACCCCATCTCCTCGAGCGCGTCGAGGGGCTGCGAGTGGGACGCGAAGTTCCGCAGAGCGAAGGGCCGCACCGTGCACGTGAGGTTCCAGAAGCAGTTCGCACTCGCGATGACGCGGGTGACGGCGGGCGCGTCCCAGATGTTCGTGATGTAGAGGGAGATCGGCTGGTACGCGGTGCGCTTGCGGTCGGGGCTCGCGATGTACTCGTACGCGACGTAGTCGAAGTAGCTGTCGTAGGGGTGGTTGTCGCAGTCGAGCGTCGTCACGAGGACGTGCTCGGGGGCGATTCCGTGCTCCTTCACCCAGCGGGAGACCGCGTGCCCCGCATACGTGATGTTCGATCCCTTGCCCGCGATCTCGTCCGGGAGGTCCGTGGGGTGCTCGACGATCTCGAACGCACCGAAGCGGTGCCCGTACTCGGCCCGCAGCCGGTGCGCCGTCTCCCGGATGCCGTCACCGCCGCGTTCCTCGTACGCGAAGAACACGAGGAGTTGTTCGCCGGGGGTCGTCGAGTACGCGAGGGAGCGGATCGTCGGTGCGATGACGTCGTAGGGCTCGTTGTACGCCGCGACGATCACCGCGTGGCGGAGATCGTTCGGGTGGAGGAAACGGTCTGGGTCCGCCTTCACCTCGTCGAGCAGTGCCCGGTGCCGGTGCACGCGGAAGGAGTGCGGGGGACTGGGCGGCACCCGACGCCCGTCGAGTGCGAGCCCGATGTCGACGAGGCGGGCGCTCCAGTCCACGCGGGACGAGGCACGGAACCGGGCGAAGCCGCGGGCCAGGTCGACCGAGCCACGGATCGCCCGGAAGAACATCACGCCGACGACGGCGAGCACGTAGTACGCGCCCAGGCGCGGATCGATGAAGGGGAGGACGAAGACGAGGACGAGCAGCGAGTAACTCACGACGGCGGGCAGCATCTCGAAGGCGCGGTAGAGCGGTGTGCGCGTGCCGCGCGGGATCTCGTTCTCGATCATGGTCCTCCTCGCCGAGCGGACGTATCGATCCATCGTTACCGAATCGATATAGCGCATGTGTGCACAGGAGGTGAATAGTTGACGCGTTCCGCGAGACATGTGATGTCACCCACCGTCCGGAAGGCGTATTCTCGCCCGATGGACAACTCACAACGGGGTGAGACCGGCCGTCGCCTGTTCCGCCACCTCGACACCGTGCACGCCGCGTCCTACTTCGCGCCCGAGGTCGCCGAGGCGCTCGCCGGCGTGGGCCTCGACCACCCGGCCGGGCAGTACCTGGCCTCCCGCACCGCCCCGCTCGGCGCGGTGCCGAGTGCCGTCGTCACCGCCACCTTCTACAACTTCGCTCCGGCTCACGTGGCGCGGCACGTGCCGGGGTGCTGGGACGTCGCGACGCCTCGGGAGATCCTCGACGCCCGCACCCGGGGTGTCGAAGCGCTCCTGGCCCGCCTGTTCGGGCCGGGGGAGAACGCCGCGGGTACGGACGGCGCGCGCTCCGCGGTCGTCGAGCGTTCCCTCACCGCCCGGGAGATCACCGCCCGACTCCAGCCGGTGCTCGACGAACTGCCCGACGACGGACGGCCCCTGTTCGCCGCGCACCGCAGCGCATTCGACGGGGGAGTGCTCACGGAGTCCCCGGACCTCCAGGCGTTCATGGATCTGTGGATCGGATGCACCCTCGTGCGCGAGTTCCGCGGGGACGGGCACATCGGCGCGCTCCTCTCCCACGGGCTCACGGGGCTCGAGGCGCTCGTGCTCCACTGCGCCACCGGTACCACCTTCACGCCCCGGGCTGCGCGGAGGTCGCGGGGCTGGACCGAGGAGGAGTGGGCGGACGCCGAGGACGCGCTGCGCGAACACGGGCTGCTCACCGGTTCCGGTGACGAGGCGCGGATCACCGACGCGGGGGCACGTCTGCGGGAGGAGATCGAAGCGGTGACGGACACCTCGAGCGCGCAGGTGTGGAAGGGGTTCGACGACGCCGCGCTCATGTCGCTCGCGTCGGCGGTGCGGGACCTCTCGCGGGTGGTCGTGAGTGCCGAGGCGTTCCCGGCGAAGGTGTTCCGTCCCGCCTCCGGCCGGGTGCGGTAGGACCGGGCGGGAGGCGGGAGGCGGGCGCGGGACCGTCCGGAGGAGGGACGCCGAGGCGCGGGCTCAGGCCCGGGCGGCGGTCACCTCGGCCGCGATCGCCATGGCCTCCTCGGAGGTCGGTCCCTCGTCCCCGCGGAACACCGCGGAACGGTAGTACGTGAGTTCGGCGATCGAGTCCTGGATGTCGCCGAGCGCGCGGTGACCGCCGGTCTTCGCCGGGGCGTGGAAGTAGGCGCGCGGGAACCAGCGCTTCGCGAGCTCCTTCACCGAGGACACGTCGATGATGCGGTAGTGGAGGTGCTCGACGAGCTCGGGCATCTGCTCGAGGAGGAACGCCTTGTCGGTGCCGACGGAGTTGCCGCCGAGCGGGGCCTTCTTCGCCTCGGGGACGTACTTCCTGATGTGGGCGAGGACCCGCTCCTGCGCCTCGGCGACCGTGAGGCCGGCATCGAGTTCGGTGATGAGGCCGGAGGTCGTGTGCATCTGCGTGACGAAGTCGTTCATGTTCGCCCGGGCGGCGTCCGAGGGGCGGATGACGACGTCGATCCCCTCGTCGAGGACGTTGAGGTCGAAGTCCGTGATGTGCACGGCCACCTCGATGAGTTCGTCGATCCCGAGCTCGAGCCCGGTCATTTCGCAGTCGATCCACACGATTCTGTCATTAGCCACGGCTCCGATCCTAGCGTCCGGGCATGCGGACAATCCCGGGGGAGTCGTGCCGGAAGCGGTGACCGGCCGATCGTGGCGGGCGTCACCGCGGTCCGGAGCGTACTGCCAGGGTCCTTCAGTAGGGTCGATTGCCGTTCGCCGCCGCGGACTTCCGGGGCTCCCGGGGCCGGAGCACGGTCTGTGTCCCCACCTGCGCCTATTCTGGTGGCAGTGGGTCGGTGGTGAACACGAATGCCATGGGCTCCGTGCCTGGCGTCCCACAGCGGGGCGGGAGGCCTGCAGGGTTCACGGCAGGGTCGATTGTCGGTTACGAAGGGAATGCGCGTGCGCTACATCTTCTCCGTTCTGTTCATCGTGGCCGGGCTGGTGCTCGGTGGACTGGGAGTACTCCAGAAGACGCTCTGGGCGCCGAGCGAGAACATCACGGCGAGCACCACGCTCGAGGATCCGGGGCCACTGCTCGTCGTGGACCCGGGCGTGCTCAATCTGTACGACACCCCCGCGAAGCTCACGATCGAGGGCGAGGGCGACCTCGTCATGGTCGAGCAGTCGAAGGAGTTCGTCGATGCCTGGGTCGGCGACACGACCCACACGAACATCACCGGCCTGTCCGGTGAGGGCGCGCTCGCCGCCGAACGCACCGACGGTGAACAGGCGACCGCTCCGAACCCCGCCACCGGTGACACGTGGAACTCCGTCACCACGGGTGAGGGAACCCTCGAACTCACCTGGGACGAGGATCCCGGACGCACGACCTTCCTCGTGGCGAGCGACGGCACGCAGCCGGCCGCCACCGACGTCACAGTCGAATGGCCCAATCACGCGGAGACGCCGTGGGCCCTCCCGCTCATCATCGGCGGCGCCGTGCTCGTCGTCATCGGCATCGTCCTCGCCGTCACCCGTTGGAGGCGCGGTCGCAAGGACCGGGCACGCCGTGAGGCCCGTGTCGAACGCCGCAAGAAGCTCGTCGAGACCGGGGCCGCCTTCGCCGTCGTCCCCGCCATCGCCCTCGCCGGATGCGCGCCGTCGCCCGAACTGCCGACGCCGCAGCCGGCCGCGGCCCCGAGCACGGCGCCGGCGTCCGTCACCGACGAACAGATCACGAAGATCCTCGAGGACACCGCGAAGGTCGTCGCCGACGCCGACGGGAAGACGGATGCGAAGGCCCTCGAGCCCCGCGCCGCCGGAGCCTTCGCCACTCAGCGGAACCTCGCCTACGAGGTGAAGAAGAAGTCCGAGGACTTCACCCTGCCGCCGGCCGTCGCCGACCAGGAGGTCCTCGTCAACTGGACGACACAGACGGACACCTGGCCGCGCATCACCTCCGTCGTCGCCTCCGACGAGGAGATCGGTCAGACCCAGTACCTCGTGTTCTCCCAGGAGGACGTCCGCGCGCCGTACAAGCTCGTCGCCCAGACCACCCTCGTGCCCGGGGTCGAGTTCCCGTCCGTCGCGGACGCCCGGGCCGGTGCGCTTCCGGTCGCCGGCGACTCCGAGGACTTCGTCCTCAAGCCGCAGGACATCACCGGTCGCTACGCCGACGTCCTCACCCACGGCGATCAGTCCAAGTTCGCCGGCGATTTCTCCGTCGACGCCCTTCGCCTGCGCCTCGCCGGTGAGCAGAAGAACCTCACGGATTCCCTCGCCTCCGGCAACGCGACCGTGGAGTTCTCCTACAGTGCGGACTCCAACGCGCTCGTCGTCCAGCAGACGGCGGACGGGGCCGCGATCGTCACGGGGGTCGTGGGCGGCACGACGACGATGACCCCGGAGAAGGAGGACGACCGCGTCGGCAAACTCAGCCTCACCTCTCCGATCAGCGACATCGTCGGGGAGACGGAGACCGAGCAGTCCGTCGAATCGACCCGCCAGATGCAGGTGACCTTCTTCGTCCCGAAGGCGGATGCCGCCGAGGACGCCCGGGCCGTCGAGCTCATCGGCGTCACGGATACGATGTCGGGCGCAGAGCTCAAGTAAGGTGCGCCACCTCCGCACAGCCGCACGTCGAAAGGACCACTGGTGACCACGCCGCAGGATTCCACACCCCAGGGACTCGACCTGTCCGCAGCCCGTTCGACCCGCACCGCCGCCGAGGCGCCCGCCGGCACCCGGCCGGACGTCGCCGGTGCCGGTGGGGGCGCCTCGGGTGGGCAGCCGCCGGAGAACACGGTGGCCGTCCCGTCGCTCGTGTTCGACGTGAACGAGGAGGCGTTCAACGACCTCGTCGCCCTGTCGAACGACGTGCCGGTCGTCGTCTCGCTCCTCACCGAGTGGAGTGAGCCGTCGAAGGACATGACCGCGATCCTCGAGTCGATCGCCACGTCCCTCGAGGGGCGGATCGTCGTCGCCCTCGTCGACATCGAGAAGAGCCCGCGGGTCGCGCAGCTCTTCCAGGCGCAGAGCGTCCCGACCTTCGTCGCGATCGTCAAGGGACAGCCGATCCCGCTGTTCCAGGGCACGATGGCCGAACCCCAGGTCCGGGAGTACGTGAGCCAGCTGCTCCAGGTGGCCGCGCAGGCCGGGGTGACGAAGACCGCCTTCGTCGGAGGGGCCGAGGAGGCGGCCCCGGCCGTCGCCCATCCGGAGGCCCTCGCCGCGATGGAGGCGGGCGACCTCGACACCGCCGCGGAGGTCTACCGCAAGGCCCTCGCGGAGGCCCCGGCGGACGCCGAGGCGAAGGTCGGCCTCGCCCGGGTGGGGCTCCTCTCCCGGGTCAAGGACATGGACGCGACGGCCGTCCGGGCAGCTGCCGCCGAGGACTCGAAGAATGTCGCGGCGGCCCTCGACGTCGCCGATCTCGACCTCGCCGGCGGTCATGTCGAGGACGCGTTCAATCGCCTTCTCACCGTGCTCACTCTCGTCGCCGGTGAGGACCGGGAGTCGCTCAGGGTCCGCCTGCTCGAACTCTTCGACGTGGTCGGCGCGGAGGACCCGCGGGTCGTCAAGGCCCGTGCCCGCCTCATGCGCGCCCTCTTCTGAACCGCCCGTCGTCAGGTTCCCTCGTGATTCGTCTGATCCTCGCCGCACTCGGCCTCGTCCTGGGGCTCGTCGCCGGCGGTCTCTCGGTCTCCGCCCTGTCCGTCGTCGGAACGGACGACGTCACGGAGACCGCTCCTCTGACCCTCGACTCGGCCGCCCACGGCATCGTGTTCAACCAGGGCCTGGTGCCGTTCGAGCAGACCACGGCGACGGTGCACGTGAAGGCACCCGAGGGAAATGAGGTGTTCCTCGGTACCGCGAACGGGGTGGACGCGACGAGCTACCTCACGGGCGTCGCCCACGAGGAGATCACCTCGGTCGAGTTCCCGCAGGCGCTCGGTCACCGCTTCGTCGCCGGCGACACGACGCCGAAGTCGAGCGCCCAGAGCCGTGACTGGTGGCTCGACACCTCGACCGGCCCCGAGGTCTCCACGACGTTCGAGGTCGGGCCCGACTCCCCGCAGAACATGGTCGTCGTGCTCCCGGCCGACATGACGTCGACTCTCGAGGGTGCGCAGGTCTGGGCGACGATGTCGACCGACGGCGTGTTCGGATTCTCGATCCTCGGACTCGCGATCGCGCTGCTGCTGATCGGGGTCGCGATCTTCCTGTTCCTCCACTGGCGGAACTCGCGCCCCGGCGTACGGCGTCGTAGGAGGGCGCGGGCCCGGGCCGCTGCCGAGGAGGGTGTCGGTGCGAGGTCGCCGGCCACCTCGGCGACAGCGGGGGTGCGTGGGCCCGGTCAGCGGGATCGCAGGTCGAGCGCGCGGCGCGGCCGTTCGTTCGCCGCGCTCGTCCTCGTTCCCGCGTTCGCGGTCGCCGGTTGCACGCCCCTGCCGGTGGCCCAGCCGCACACCCCGATCCTCACGCCCGCCGAACGCCCCGCGGTCCGGGAGGGTGAGGCCGCGGCATTCCTCGAACGCTACAACTGGGTACTCGACGAGGCCCTGAGCGGTGGGTCCTGGGACGTCGACACGACGATGTACGGACCGCTCCTCGAACGCACGCGGGCGGAGATGGCCATTGCGGAGGCCGGCGGGTCCGAGGCCAGTGCGGTGCCGTTCGCCCAGGTGTCCGCCGGTGGCCCGGTGTTCTCCGAGTACCCGATGTGGTTCTTCGCGTTCGCGGAGCCGACACCGGACTCCGAGAACGTCCAGGTCATGCTCGCGACCCGGGAGAGCGCCGCGGACGACTGGAAGGTGCCGCAGGCCCTCTTCATCCCGCGTGACCAGATGCCCGTGCTCCTCGCGGACGGGGCCGGTGGGGTGGAGCCCGCGCCGAAGAGCCACGTCGCGACCGCGGAGAAGGTGCGGGCACAGCTCGAGGAGTACCTCGAGACCGGCAAGGTCGCGGAGCTGGACGGGGTCACGATCGAGTACCCGACGAACGCGTTCACGAGCTTCCGCGAGTACGTCGAGGAGTTCACGGGCGAGGACTCGGACTTCGACAGCGTCGACGTGCAGTGCACGCCCTACGCCGGCTTCGACTTCTCGCAGTACGCCCTGTCGACGGAGTCCGGCTCCATCGCGGTGGGGGAGATGCGCTGTTCGATCACCTTCTCCGTGCTGCCGGATTTCGCCCTCGACCTCGGTGAGCAGATCGACGCGGTCATGACGACGGGTGACGAGGGGAACATCGTGACGATCAACACCTCGCTGCCCCTCTTCATCAACGTGGGATCCGATGACGTCGTCCGGGTGAGCAGCCCCGACTGGTTCCTCCTGTCGGCGGAGACGCGCGAGGGCTGAACGCTTCCGGCGCCTAGAATGGCGGGGTGCTTCCGTTCCTCACCTACACGTTCTTCGCGCTCTGTGTCGTCCTCGCGGGATGGGCTCTCGTCCTCACCCTCAGGAACCGGCCGGCCGGGCCGTGGATCCTCCTCGCGACGGCACTCCTCCTCGTCCTCCTGCTCGTCCAGGGAGTCGTCGGGATCGTCATGTGGGGAAGCTCGGGGAATACGGACGGGATCCTGTTCTTCGGTTATCTCCTCACCGCGATCGTGCTCCTGCCGCTCGCAGGCTTCTGGGCCTATGCCGAACTCAGCAGGTGGGGACCGGCCGTGCTCGCCGCCGCGGCCGTCACAGTCTTCGTCATGATCGAACGGATGGATCAGATTTGGGTATGAAGGACCGGATGCGGGACGCACACGAGTCCCGGACGCGCGGAGTGGGTTCGCCGGAGACCACCGCGCGGGAGTCCCGGAGCCCCGTGGCCCCGTCACCGCACGGCTACTCCGCGATGCGCACCGGCCCGGGGCGTCTGCTCGCCGCCGTCTACGGGTTCTTCGCACTCGCGGCCGGCATGCGTTCGGCCGTCCAGATCCCGCGCGAGTTCGACACCGCACCCGTGGCGCTCACGCTCTCGGGCGTCGCAGCCCTCGTCTATGTCCTCGCGACGGTGTGCCTCGTCGTGAGCAACCGCGTCACGCACCACGTGGCGGTCGCCTCGTGCGTCTTCGAACTCCTCGGCGTCCTCGTCGTCGGGTTCCTCAGCCTCACGCACCCGGAGATGTTCCGGGTCGACTCGGTGTGGTCGCTCTTCGGCATCGGGTACGGCTTCGTCCCGCTCGTGCTGCCGGTGCTCGGCCTGTGGTGGCTCCGGCACGTCTCCCGCGTCACCGCCGCCGAGGCGCACTGACGGATCCCTCCTGACAACGGTTTCGCCGAGAACGACGCATTCGGTTTCCTTCTCGCGGAACGGCAATGGATTCGGTTGCCGTGGGTGAAACCGTTGTCTTCTCGCGGTCGGAGGCTGTACCGATCGTGCGCAAGGTCTCCCGGCCGGCCGTGCGCGACCGGCGTAAAATGGTGCCGGTGCGTGCTTACTTCGATCACGCCGCGACCTCGCCCATGACCGACGAGGTGCTCGCGGCGTACACCGCGGAACTCACCCGGATCGGGAACCCCTCGTCGCTCCATGCCGAGGGGCAGGCCTCCCGTATGCGTATGGAGGCCGCCCGCGCGACACTCGCGGCCGCCGTCGGGGCCTCGACCCCGTCCGAGGTCGTCTTCACTTCCGGGGGCACCGAAGCCGACAACCTCGCCCTCAAGGGCATCTGGTGGGCCCGCAACGAGAGCGCCGCCGGAAGCCTCCCGCGTCCCCGCCTCCTCGTCTCGGAGATCGAGCACCACGCCGTTCTCGAGACCGCCGAATGGCTCGAGACCCGTGGTGCCGAGCTCGTGTGGCTCCCCGTCGACGCCGAGGGTGTCCTCGATCTCGCAGCCTTCGAACGCGCCCTCCTGACGGACCCGGAGCGCACCGCCCTCGTCTCCGTCATGTACGCGAACAACGAGATCGGCACGCTCCAGCCGATCGCCGAGGTCGTCTCCCTCGCACACGCCCACGGGGTGCCCGTCCACACGGACGCCGTGCAGGCCCTCGGACAGGTGCCCCTCGACTTCGCCGGCCTCGGGGTCGACGCGATGACGCTGTCCGCCCACAAGATCGGCGGCCCGGTCGGCGTCGGTGCCCTCGTCCTCGCCCGGGACCTCGCCCCCGTCCCCGTCCTCCACGGGGGCGGGCAGGAACGCAAGGTCCGCTCGGGCACCCTCGACGTGGCCGGGGCGACGGCCTTCGCGGAGGCGGCCCGGCTCGCGACGGAACGACTGCCGGAAGCCGCGGCGCGCCTCGGCGACCTGCGGGACCGGCTCATCGCCGGGATCGAGGCGGCCGTCCCGGACGCCGTCCTCTCGGGACCCCGAGGCGATCGCCGGCTGCCCGGGAACGTCCACTTCACCTTCCCCGGGGCGGAGGGCGACTCCATGCTCTTCCTCCTCGACGTCGCCGGATTCGCGACCTCGACCGGTTCCGCCTGCCAGGCCGGGGTCTCCCGGCCCAGCCACGTCCTCATGGCCTGCGGCCGCGACGAGGACACCGCCCGGTCCACCCAGCGGTTCACCCTCGGGTACGGCACGACCGAGGAGGAGATCGACGCTCTCGTCGCCGCCCTCCCGGACGTCGTCGCCCGGGCGCGGAGGGCCGGGATGGTCTCCGCGACGCCCGCCTGGATGTCCGACACCCCCGAGATGCCGACCGCATCTGCGTCCACCGCACCTCCGTCCACCGCGCACCCGACCCGAGAGGTCCCCCGCTCATGAAGATCCTCGCTGCCATGTCCGGCGGAGTGGACTCCGCCGTTGCCGCCGCCCGCGCTGTGGATGCCGGCCACGAGGTCGTCGGCGTCCACCTCGCGCTCTCCCGCATGCCCGGCACCCTCCGCACCGGTTCCCGCGGTTGCTGCACGATCGAGGACTCCCGCGACGCGCACATGGTCGCCGGGCTGCTCGGCATCCCGTTCTACGTGTGGGACTTCAGCGAGCGGTTCAAGGAGGACATCGTCGACGACTTCATCGCCGAGTACTCCCAGGGGCGCACCCCGAACCCGTGCATGCGCTGCAACGAACGCATCAAGTTCGCCGCGCTCCTCGACCGCGCCCTCGCCCTCGGCTTCGACGCCGTGGCGACCGGTCACTACGCGGAGATCGCGTTCGACGACCACGGGCACCCCGAACTCCACCGGGGCGTCGACATGAACAAGGACCAGAGCTATGTTCTCGGGGTCCTCACGGAGGACCAGCTGCGGCACTGCTACTTCCCGATCGGCGCCTCGGCGTCGAAGGCGGACGTGCGTGCGGAGGCCGAACGGCGCGGATTCCCGGTCGCGAACAAGCCGGACTCCTACGACATCTGCTTCATCCCCGACGGGGACACGAAGGCGTGGCTCGCGGACAAGATCCCGCTGCGGCCCGGCCTCATCCGTGACACCGAGGGAGAGGTCCTCGGGGAGCACGACGGCGCGACGACGTTCACGATCGGGCAGCGCAAGGGCCTGCGGATCGAACGGCCCGCGGCCGACGGGAAGCCCCGCTACGTCGTCGACGTCGACGCTCGCGAGAACGTCGTCACGGTCGGTCCGCGCGAGGCACTCACGGTCGACCACCTCGACGGGATCCGGACGACGTGGTGCGGCATCCCGCCGGAGGACATCGGGCTCGGTGAGGACGGCGCGATCGAGTGCGAGGTGCAGATCCGTGCACATGCGGACCCGGTCCCGGCGCGCGCCTGGTTGGGCGAGTACGTGAGCGAACCGCCCGCCTCCGAGTACAACGTCCCGACCCCGCGGCCGGCGGGGCAGATCATGCACGTCGACGTGCGCGAACCGCTCTCCGGCGTGGCCCCGGGGCAGACGATGGTCGTGTACCGCGGCACCCGAGTGCTCGGGCAGGCGACGATCGACCGCACCGAGCGGAAGCCCGTCGCGATCGGCTGAGCCCCGTGACTGCGCGACCGGGATGTGTGTCCGTCCCGGCGGATAGAGTTCTTCCCATGCGCACAGCCCCGTTCGGTTCCTGGGAATCCCCGGTCGACGCCCGTACCGTCGCGGCGGGCACCGAACCGGTCCACGACGCGTGTTTCCTCGGCGAGGACATCTGGTACCTCGCCCGGGTGAGTACCCTCGACGGGCGCAATGCGCTGTTCCGGGTTCCGGCCCCCGGCGGCGTGCCGACCCCCGGTTCCACTCCCGAGGCGCTCCTCCCTCCCGGTAGCAACGTCCGGTCCCGGGTCCACGAGTACGGAGGTCGCGCCTGGGCGGCGCGGCTCGAGGGCGACGTGCCCGTCGTGTACTGGGTGGAGGGAGCGGACCAGCGCATTCACCGGCTGCGCGTGGGCACGGGGGAGGCCCCGGCGGTCCTCACCCCGGACACCGGCGCGCGCGTCCGCTACGGCGACCTCGTGATGGCCGGCGGCCGGCTGCTCGCGGTCCGGGAGAGCCATGCCGAGGACGGGACGGTGAACCGCGCGATCGTCGAGGTGATCGACCGTGCGGAGGACGCCGGTCCCGGTGTCGCAGCTCCCGCCGTCGTCGAACTCGCCCGCGGACCCCATTTCCTCGCGTGGCCGCGGCTCTCTCCGGACGGGCGGCGCCTCGCGTTCATCGGGTGGGACCACCCGCACATGCCCTGGGACGAGACCGCCCTGTACGTCCGGGAACTCGACCGCGAAGACGCCCTCTCCGCGGTCCGCGTACTCGGCCGTCCGGAGGAGTCCCTGCTCCAGCCCGAATGGCTCTCGAACTCGCGGCTCGCGGTCCTCGGGGACCGATCGGGGCGCTGGGACCTGTACTGGTTGCGCGTCGAGGACTTCCTCGCCCGCGCCTCGGGTGATCCCGGTGCCGGGCCCGCGGAGGAGGAACTCGTGCTCCGTGCCGAGGGGGAGATCGGCGGACCGCTGTGGGCCCTCGGCGCCCGGTGGTACCTGCCGGTGCGGTCCGGACACGGCACCCGGATCCTCGCGGAGGACCGTCACGCCACGAGCACACTGCGCTGGGCGATCCCCGGTGGTGAGGTGCGCACCCTCGACTGTCCGCTCGCCACGTGTTCCCTGCAGGACCACCGGGACGGCACCGTGCTGCTCATCGGCGGGGGACCCGACCGGGTGTCCGGCCTCTACACGTTCCACGTGGCGAGCGGGGAACTCACGGAGGTGAAACTCGCGATCGACCCGTTCCCGGACGGGGCTCCCGTGTCCCCGGCGGAGGTCCGGGAGTTCGTCGACCCGGACACCGCGGAACTCGTCCACGCGGTCGTGTACCCGCCGCACAATCCCGCTTTCACCGCACCCGAGGGCGAACGCCCGCCCTATGTCGCGTTCGTCCACGGCGGGCCCACCGGGCAGGTCGTTCCCCAGGTGTCGCTCCACCACACGTACTTCACGAGCCGCGGAATCGGCGTCGTCGACGTCAACTACGGCGGTTCCACCGGTTTCGGGCGGGCCTACCGCGAACGCCTGCGCGGAGCGTGGGGGATCGTCGACGTCGCGGACACGGTGACCGTGCTCCGCGGCCTCGTCGCGGAGGGCGCGGCGGACCCGGACCGCCTCGCGATCTCCGGGGGTTCCGCCGGCGGGTGGACCGTTCTGGGTGCGCTCACCCGCACGGACACCTTCGCCTGTGGGACGTCCGCGTACGGGGTCGCGGAACTGAGCGTCTTCGTCACGGAGACCCACGACTTCGAATCGCACTACATCGAGGGCCTCGTCGGTGATCCCGCGGACGAGGAGCTCTACCACGACCGGGCGCCGCTGAGTCACCTCGAGGATCTCCGCGTGCCCGTTGCGGTGTTCCAGGGTGAACTCGATCCGATCGTGCCCCCGGCACAGGCGCGTCGTCTCATCGCCGCCCTCGAGGACCGCGGTGTGCCGTACACGAGCCTCTTCTTCCCGAACGAGTCCCACGGGTTCGTCCGCCCCGACAACGTCGTCCGGGCGCTCGAGGCCGAACTCGGGTTCTACGGACGAGTCCTCGGATTCGAGGTGCCGGGTGTGCCACCGGTCCGGATGCAGGGGAGAGGGCGATGACACAGCGGGGAACGACGACGGAAGGACGGCGTACGAACATGGTCGGAACGGGCGATCGCGCGGCGGAAACCGCACCCGGTGCCGCCGTCGAGTCGGTGCGAGCGACGACGACCGGCGTGTGGCCGGGGGAAGAACCCCGGCAGGCCGCCTCGGCGGGTTTCTCGGCACTCGCCGAGGCGTTCGTTCCCGTCCCTCTGGTGTCCACTCCCGCGCACGGCGGCACCCGCTGGGCCGCGGACCTCATGGGATTCGCCGTCCAGTTCCTCGAGGGGCTGCCGGTCGACCGGAGTTCCTTCGGATGGCGCCTCTCCCGCGGCACCGGTGCGGACCTCCGGATCGAACGCTCCCGATTCGGCCGGACCCTCGACGCGCTCGGGGAGTACGGCGAGGGCTTCACCGGGCGACTGCTCCTCACCCTGCCCGGGCCCTGGGAACTCGTCCACGCCCTCAGCCTGCCCGACGGCAATCGTGTCCTCGGTGATCACGGGGCGCGCCGGGACGTCGTACAGTCCTACGCCGCGGGAGTCGCGGAACTCCGGGTGCGCATGGCCCGGTTGTTCGACCGGCCCCCACGTGTCCGTCTCCTCGAGCGGCACCTCGATGCGATCCTCACCGGCGCCGTGCCCACGGTGTCCGGCTACGCGACTCTCCCTGCCGTCCCGGACGCCCACGTGACCGCCGCGCTGCAGTCCTTCCTCGCGCGCTCGGGCCCGGATACGCTCCTCGCCCTTCCCGCGCTCGGCGCGGTCGAACTCTCCGGGAAGCGGGTGACGCACCGGTCCCTGCTCGAGGCGACGGGCGCCTCGGCGGTGGAGATGCCGCTGCGGCGGCTGGACGCCCGGGGATGGGAGCAGTCCGCGGAGCTCGTCGAATCCGGGGCCGAGGTCTGGCTCGGTCTCCCGCCGGACGCCGGTGCACGGCCGGGGGACGTCCGCCGGTGGATCGCGGCGATCGAGGAGCCCTGGGCGCGGATCGGGATGGGCCGTGCGGGCCTGCGCGACTTCGGGATCACCACCGGCTGGGAGGCCCCGGACGCGCTGCCGCCGCTGCTGCCGGAGAGCGCGGATCCGAGCACCGCCGCCGGTCAGGGAGAATTGGCTGCACGAGTGGTACGTGCACTGAAGGAGTCGGAATGAGCGAGGAGCAGGTGACCGGGACGCAGGGGACCGGCGACACCCCGGACACGACCGGGACACCGGAGGACCGGGCGGCCCGTGTCGCACGTCTGCGGGCGGCGATCGAGGAACACCGGGACGCGTACTACCGGCGTGACGCCCCCACCGTCTCCGATGCGGAGTACGACGCGCTCGTCCACGAACTCGAAGCGCTCGAGGAGCAGTTCCCCGAACTCCAGGAACCCGATTCCCCCACGCAGACCGTCGGCGGCGCAGCCGACACGCGGACCTTCGACCCCGTCGTCCACACCGCACGCATGTAC
Source organism: Brevibacterium samyangense (assembly GCF_039529845.1). Taxonomy (NCBI): domain Bacteria; kingdom Bacillati; phylum Actinomycetota; class Actinomycetes; order Micrococcales; family Brevibacteriaceae; genus Brevibacterium; species Brevibacterium samyangense. The sequence goes on from NZ_BAAANO010000025.1 coordinate 25,566, forward strand.
TCCCTCGACAACGTGTTCTCGCACGAGGAACTCGACGAGTGGTTCCTGCGGACGGGGAAGTCCGTGGGCCGGGAGGTCGCCTATCTGTGCGAGCTCAAGATCGACGGGCTCGCGGTCAACCTCCTCTACCGGGACGGGGAACTCGTGCGGGCCGCCACGCGCGGCGACGGTCGGGTGGGCGAGGACATCACCGCGAATGTGCGGACCATCGCCGACATCCCCGAACGCCTCGACACGGACGCGCCCCCTGCCGAGGTCGAGATCCGGGGCGAGGTCTTCTTCCCGGTCGAGGCCTTCGGCGACCTCAACGCCTCCCTCGTCGAGGCGGGCAAACCACCCTTCGCGAACCCCCGGAACGCCGCTGCCGGCTCGCTGCGGCAGAAGGACCCCTCGGTCACCGCGCGCCGGCCGCTCCACATGCTCGTCCACGGCATCGCCGCCTGGACCCCCGCCCCGGGAGCGGACCCCGAACCGGCGGCCCAGTCCGAGGTCTACGAGCTCCTCCGCGGTTGGGGGATGCCGATCAGTGAGTACTACGCGGTCAAGCACACCCCGGAGGAGGTCCACGCCTTCATCGATCACTACGGGGAACATCGGCACTCGGTGATCCACGAGATCGACGGGATCGTCGTCAAGGTCGACGACATCGCCACGCAGGAGGACCTCGGATACACCTCGCGGGCACCGCGGTGGGCGACGGCGTTCAAGTACCCGCCGGAGGAGGTGACGACGAAGCTCCTCGACATCCAGGTGCAGGTGGGACGTACCGGTCGGGTCACCCCCTTCGCGGTGATGGAACCCGTTCTCGTCGCCGGCTCCACCGTCGAACGCGCCACTCTCCACAACGCCCACGAGGTGAAGCGCAAGGGCGTCCTCATCGGCGACACCGTCGTCCTCCGGAAGGCCGGGGACGTCATCCCCGAGGTGCTCGGGCCCGTCGTGGCGAACCGCGACGGTTCCGAACAGGAGTTCGTCATGCCGAGCACGTGCCCGGCCTGCGGCGCCGAACTGTACGAGCAGAAGGAGGGCGACAAGGACCTCCGGTGTCCGAACGCACGCTCGTGCCCGGCCCAGTTGCGCAACCGCGTGTACTACCTCGCGTCCCGCGGGGCGTTCGACATCGAGGCCCTCGGCGAGGAGGCGGCGACCGCGCTCACCGCACCGCTCGAACCCGAGCTGCCGCCGCTCACGACCGAGGCCGACCTCTTCGACCTGCGGCCGGAGGACCTCGCGGACGTCGTCATCGAACGGCCCGAGAGGAAGAAGGGTGTCCTCACGGGGCGGATGGAGAAGGTCGCCTACTTCTACACGAAGGCGACCGCGAAGACCCCGAGCCGCCCGCGGAAGAACACGCTCACGATGTTCGAGGAGATCGAGAAGGCGAAGTCCCAACCGCTGTGGAGGGTCCTCGTCGCGCTCTCGATCCGTCACGTCGGCCCCACCGCGGCCCGCGCGCTCGCGGGCCACTTCCGGTCGATGGACGCGATCCGGGCGGCCTCCGTCGAGGAGCTCGCGGAGGTCGAAGGAGTGGGCACGATCATCGCGGAATCCCTCACCGCGTGGTTCGAGGTCGACTGGCACCGCGAGATCGTCGAGAAATGGGCCGCGGCCGGTGTCCGGATGGAGGACGAGGCGCCGGAGGACTCAGGAGTCCCGCAGACTCTCGAAGGCCTCACGATCGTCGCGACGGGATCGCTCCAGCACTACACTCGGGATGGGATCAAGGAAGCGATCACGGCGGCCGGCGGCAAGGCGGCGGGATCCGTCTCGAAGAAGACCGACTACCTCGTGGCCGGGGAGAACGCCGGCTCGAAACTCGACAAGGCGGAGTCGCTCGGCGTGCCCGTGCTCGATGAGGACACCTTCACCCGACTCCTCCAGGAAGGACCGGAGGCACTGTGACGTACGGAGACCAGTGCCACCCCGGTGGGCAGAACCCGGGACAGCAGGTTCCGGGACAGCAGAACCCGGGTCCGGTGTCCGGACAGCAGCCCGGGCCAGTACGCGCAGTCCGGACCCTCCGGGTACGTGCAGCCGGCTGCGGGGGCGACACCGTGGTTCCTCGGACTCGTGGGTGCGTACGTGCCCGTTCTCGGCACACTCGTGCTCGCCGTGATCGGGCTCGTCGGGAAGAAACCCGAAGGACCGATGTGGCCAGCCGAGTCCCTCGCCCGGTGGCGCAACGGATGGAACTGGAACATCTCCTGCGGTATCTACACGCTGATCGCCGCGGTCATCGGTGTGATCGGCATCGTGCTCATGGTGAACGGTGACGCCGACGGCAACGGAGGGGTCTCCTTCGGGGAGTCGCCCGCCGCGTCGGTCGGCATCGTTCTGTGGGCCTCGGCATGCATCTTCGTCTTCCTGCTCTGCCAGGTGCAGTTCTGGGTCGCGATCGTCTGCGGCATCCGGGCGAACACGCGGAAGCCCACCCGCATGTGGCCGACGTTCCCGGCGAGGAAGCCCTGACCGAGCCGGGACCCTGCACGTCCGCCGGTCCCCACTCCTCGACACCCGAGAGGCCCCGCATGTCCGACCACGCACACGGAGCACACGAGCACGCCGGGTTTCCCGACCCGCACACGGATCCGAAGGAGTTCTGGGAGGAACGGTACGGGTCCGGCACTCCGGTGTGGTCCGGGAAAGTGAACACAGCGCTCGAGTCCGTCGCACGCGAGCTCACCCCGGGTACCGCCCTCGACCTCGGATCGGGCGAGGGAGGAGACGTCCTCTGGCTCGCCTCGCAGGGGTGGACGGCGACGGGCTACGACCTCTCCGAGAACGCCGTCGCGCTCGCCCGGGCCGCCGCACGCACCGCGGAGGCCGCCGGGACGGTACCGGCCGACCGGGCATTCTTCGAGATCGTCGATCTATCGGAGTGGGCGGCGGGAACCTCTGCGGGGGACGTTCCCGCGGGAGATCGTTTCGACCTCGTCACGGCCTCGTTCCTCCAGTCGCCCGTCGTGCTCGCCCGCACGGAGGTCCTCCGAGCGGCCGCCGCGCACGTCGCCCCCGGCGGGCATCTGTGCGTCGTCGCGCACGCGGAACCGCCGCAGTGGGTACGGCCGGAGGCGATGAGCGCGCACCAGGAGTTCCCGACTCCGGAGTCCGACCTCGCCGCGCTCGCGCTCGACCGCGAGGGGTGGACCGTGGAGATCGCCGAAGTGCGCACCCGCGAAGGCCTCGCCCCGACGGGGGAACCGACCGTATGGAAGGACTCCGTCGTCCTCGTTCGCCGCAACGCCTGACTCCTTTCACGCACAGCAGCACTTTGCCCCGGGACACAGGGTTCGTTCCCTGTGTCCCGGGGCAGAGTGCTGCTGTCGGACGTGCACGCGGGCGCGTGCGGCTGCGCCTCGGGTCAGACGCGCGCGATGCCGGCGGCGTCGAAGCCGCGGTGCACGGTCGCGAGGAATCCGTGGAAACCGGTGCCGCGATCGGCGACGTTGAACTGCGCGTCGGTGACGAAACGACCGATCGCGTAGTAGCCCGCCACGATGGCGACGGCGATGAGAGCGAGGAACAGAACTGCTGCGAACGTGCTCATGACGAGCTCCTTCCGGAAGTGTGGATGTCGGCGGGTCCCAGTACCTACCGCGTCCTGCGGATGGAACCTCGTGCACCATCGTGCGGCCGCGGGGCCGTTCGTTTCCACCGCACGGACCTGTACAACCGTGCAGCTGACCTGCACAGGGTCCGTGCTGATGTGAACGCGGGTCGAACGGCCGGTATTCCGGGCGGAGAACGCTGTCATTCCGTGGCCCGGGTCACCGGAATCGGAGTGTTCGGTGGACTCGGACCCCCGGCCGGCCACTCGGAGCGTGCGGCCGGGTGAGGAAGATCACCCTGCCTCCCTCGGGCCCGTCGTCCCTGCGCGTCCCGTGCACCCGCCGGGACGGGAGGGCAGATGTGCCCGAGGGCGCGGTCACGTCATGCCGGGCAGCGGTCCGCCTCGCCCGTGGCCGCATGTGCGTCCCGGCCCGGGCGCGCGGAGGTGGCGGCGCCACCGTCCCGGTCCGCTGCGTGCTGCGCGGCGGACGGCCGTTCCCGGCGGGTGAGTGCTGCGGAGAGGGCGAACGTCTCGGCGCCGCGGACGAGCGTGTGGAGGACGCCCCGGAGTCCGAGTTCGGCGAGCGGCACGCGCTCCCGCGCGGGTGTCTGGAGGCGACCGACGAGGAAGTACTCGAGGGTGATGGCGGATGCGAGGGCGAGGAGTGCGGTGAGGGCGACGACAGCGGACATGGAGGCTCCTTCGGGCAACTGGAGGGTGGGATGGATGCGTACCAGGATGCGCCGCTGCCACATTGCAGGAATAGCGCACAGGTCTTCACGCGTGAGCGCGTGAGCTTTACAGTGATATCCATGACCGACCTGACCCAGTTGCGTGCCTTCCGTTCGATCGTGTCCACCGGATCCGTCCGCGGTGCCGCGGACGCGCTCGGTTTCACCCCCTCGGCCGTGAGCCAGCAGCTCCGCGCGCTCGAGCGGGGCACCGGGCTCCAACTCTTCACCCGGGTCGGGCGGAGTCTCCGGGCGACCGAGGCGGCCCGCGACCTCCTGCCCCAGGTCGAAGCGGTCCTCGATGCGATGGCCGAACTCGAGGAGAAGGCCTCCGACCTGAGCGAGGGCCGGCGCGACACCCTTGCGATGAGTTATTTCGGGTCGACCGGTGTGCGGTGGGTTCCCGATGCCCTCGCGTTCCTCGAGTGGTTCCGGCCCGAACTCTCGGTGAGCGTCGTCATGGGCCAGGGCCGTGGTGATTTCCAGGCGAACGGGCCCGAGGTGCAGGTCGTCATCTCCGACACCGACCGGATCACGGTGCCGACGGGATGGACCGCCACCCATCTGCTGGCCGATCCCTACGTCGTCGCGCTCCCGGAGAACAATCCGCTCGCGCAGGAGGAGTCCGTCCGGATCCCCGACCTCGTACCCTTCGCCTGGGTCGACAACGAGGCCGGGGGAGGGCCGTGCGCCGACCGGCTGCACGCGGTGTGCGCGGCCGTGGGTGTCACGCCCCGCTTCCGCTACGGAGCGTACGACTACCAGACGGCGATGGAGATGGTCGACCGTGGCATGGGGGTCTCGATCCTCCCGCGCCTCGGCATCGTGCACATCCCCTCGGGTGTGCGTGTGCTGCCCATCGTCGATCCGGTACCACTGCGTCACATCCACCTCGTGGTCTCCGAACGGATCCCGGACGCGGAACTGCGCGAGCGCCTCGCCGAGTGTTTCCGCAACCTCGCCCGTGAGTCCGTCGAGGAGGACATCGCACGCCTCGGTTTCAGCGCCGGTGACGGCACCGGTGTTCTCGAGGTCGCCACGGGCCTCGAATCGGTGGCCTGAGATGGCAGGAGTCCCGCACTCCCCGGAGCTGTCCCTCCGTGGTGCTGCCGCCGCCGACCTGCCGGCAATCCGCGCGCTCGTGCGGAGTTCGTACGCGCTCTACGTCGAGCGCATCGGGAAGGAGCCGGCGCCCATGACGCACGACTACGCCCGTTCCCTCGCCCACGACCGGGTGTGGGTCGCCGAGGCGGTCCGCACCTCCCCGGCACCTGCGGGCGGCGCTCCCCGTTCCCCGGGACGGACCGGACTGCTCGGCCTCCTCATCACCGTCGACGCCGGGGACCACCTCCTTCTCGAGAACGTCGCGGTGGCCCCGGAGGCACAGGGGACCGGGCTCGGGCGGGTGCTCCTCGCACGGGCGGAGCAGGACGCGCGGGACCTCGGACACACCCGCATCGAGCTCTACACGAACGCCGCGATGACGGAGAACCTCGCGTACTACCCCCGGCGCGGGTACGTCGAGGTCGACCGGCGGACCGAGGACGGGTTCGAGCGCGTGTACTTCGTGAAAACACTCGTGCCCCGGGGAGCCTGAGCTCCTCGGGGCACGAACGGTGAGGGGGGCGGGATCCGCCGAGGCGCCTCGGCGGTTCCGGCGACAGCGGAGTCACCGGCGCCCGCCGGGTCAGTGGGCGACGGCGCCCTCGGCTCCGTGGCCGGTGAGGGAGCGGACCTCCATCTCCGCGGCGAGTTCCGGATCCTCCTTGCGGGACTCGGTGATCGACCCGAGCCACCCGAGAAGGAAGCCGAGCGGGATCGAGATGATGCCGGGGTTCTTGAGCGGGAAGATCGCGAAGTCGACGCCCGCACCGAGCATCGCCGTCTCGTTCCCGGAGAACACCGGGGAGAACACGATGAGGAGGACGCAGGAAGCGAGCCCTCCGTACATGCTCCACACCGCGCCGCGGGTCGTGAAGCCGCGCCAGTACAGCGAGTACACGATCGTCGGCAGGTTCGCGCTCGCGGCGACCGCGAACGCGAGGGCGACGAGGAACGCGATGTTCTGGCCCTGGACTCCGATGCCACCGACGATCGCGACGACACCGATGACGACGACCGTGCGCCGGGCGACCTTCATCTCCTCGGCCTGATCGGCCTTCCCCTTCTTGATGACCGAGTTGTAGATGTCATGGGCGAAGGACGCCGAGGCGGTGATCGCGAGGCCGGCGACGACCGCGAGGATCGTCGCGAACGCGACCGCACTGATGAAGCCGAGGAGGACCGGGCCACCGAGCGCGTTCGCGAGCAGCGGTGCGGCGGAGTTCACGCCACCGGGGGCGGCGGCGATCGCCTCGGGACCGACGAGCGCGGCGGCACCGTAACCGAGGACGAGGGTGAAGAGGTAGAAGATGCCGATGAGCCAGATCGCCCAGACGACGGACTTCCGAGCCTCCTTCGCGGTCGGAACCGTGTAGAAACGCATGAGCACGTGCGGCAGACCCGCGGTACCGAGGACGAGTGCGAGCGCGAGTGACACGAAGTCGATCGGCAGGGCCCCGTACTGGAGGCCGGGGGCGAGGATCGCCTCGGGCGGGGTGGAGGTCGAGGTCGCCACGGCACCCTCGAGCACCGAACCGAGGCTGAAGCCGTTGATCGCGAGGACCCAGGCCGTCATCGCGAACGCGCCGCCGATGAGGAGGACCGCCTTGATGATCTGCACCCAGGTCGTGCCCTTCATCCCGCCCACGAGGACGTAGAGGATCATGAGGGCGCCGACGACCGCGACGACGACCGACTGGCCGACCTGCGAATCGATACCGAGCAGCAGGGACACGAGTCCACCGGCGCCGGCCATCTGCGCGAGGAGGTAGAAGAAGCACACCGCGAGCGTCGAGATCGCTGCGGCCATGCGGACCGGGCGCTGGCGGAGGCGGAAGGAGAGTACGTCCGCCATCGTGAACTTGCCGGTGTTGCGCATGAGCTCGGCGACGAGGAGGAGTGCGACGAGCCAGGCGACGAGGAATCCGATGGAGTAGAGGAATCCGTCGTAGCCGTTCACCGCGATCGCCCCGACGATGCCGAGGAACGAAGCGGCTGACAGGTAGTCGCCACTGATCGCGAAGCCGTTCTGGGTCCCGCTGAAGGACCGGCCGCCCGCGTAGTAGTCCGCGGCGGACTTGTTGTTCCGGCTCGCCCGGAACACGATCACCATCGTCACGGCGACGAAGGCGCCGAAGATCGCGATGTTGAGGACGGGGTTGTTCTCGGCCGTCGCCGGCTGCGCGAGCAGTTGCGCGGCATGGAGCATCGTGGTCATTTCACACCGTCCTTCTCGTATTGTTCGAGGCGCTCACGGATCGCCACCGCCTTCGGATCGAGGGTGCGGTTGGCGAAGGACACATAGGCCATCGTGATGACGAATGTCGTGACGAACTGGGCGAGCCCGAGGACGATGCCCATGTTGACGGGCCCGAACACGGGGCGCGCCATGAACTCGTGCGCATAGGCGCCGAGGAACACGTAGACGAGGTACCAGAGAAGGAAGAACGCCGAGAGCGGCAGCACGAAGGACCGGTGGGTCCGTTTGAGCGTCGTGTACTCCGGTGAGTTCTCCACCTCGACGAAGTCGATCGCGTGGTGCGCGACGGAGCTCTCCGTCCGCGTCGATTCCTCCGCCGGTCCGGTCGTACCGGTGGCGGAGGGTGGGTTCGGACCGTTGGCCGAATGAGCGTCGTGACTCATAGTGCCTCCCAGGTTCGGCGGGCGTCGTTGCCCGGCCGGGGCGTCGTTGCCCGGCAATAGCTGGAAGTCTATGAGCGGCATCACGAATTGCAAGGAAATTGCTTGAAATGGGTATCAATCGGTTCCGAAGTGATGTCCACCGCTGCGGGTCGGAGCCGGAGCGGTGCCGGGGCCGGTGGAGCGCCTCGGCGGTGGGGACGGGGCCCGGAAGGGGCACCCGTGTGCGGCGATAGACTGGGGCGCGAAGTCCCGACCAGTAACGAAACCCGAAGAAGGGGTGACGATGCCGGAGAAATCCGCAATCACCACCGAGGACGTGGCACACCTGGCGAACCTCGCCCGGATCGCCATGTCGGACGAGGAACTCGCCGTCATGGCGACGGACCTCGACACCATCCTCGCCAATGTCGCACGTGTGAGCGAGGTCGCCACGGACGACGTCCCCGCCACCTCGCACCCGATCCCGCTCACGAACGTCATGCGCGAGGACGTCGTGGGGCGGACGCTCACCCAGGAGCAGGCCCTCGCCGGTGCGCCCGCCTCCGACGAGGCCAAGTTCCTCGTCCCGCAGATCCTCGGGGAGGAGTGAGATGACGGACATCGTCAGGAAGAGCGCGGTCGAGCTCGCCGCCGGACTCCGCGCCCGGGAGTACTCCTCGACCGAGGTCGTCGAGGCGCACCTCGAGCGCATCGGAGCGGTCGAGGAGACCGTCGGGGCCTTCATCACCGTGACCGGCGAGCAGGCGCTCGCCACCGCCGCCGAGGTCGACGCGAAGCGCACCGCCGGTGAGGACCTCCATCCCTTCGCGGGTGTACCGGTCGCCCACAAGGACCTCGTGTCCACCGAGGGCATCCTCACGACCGCGGGGTCGAGGATCCTCGGGAACTGGGTCCCGCCGTACGACGCGACCGTCTACCGGAAGACGCAGGAGGCGGGCCTGCCGCTCCTGGGCAAGACGAACCTCGACGAGTTCGCGATGGGCTCGACGACCGAGCACTCCGCGTTCCACCCGACGACGAACCCCTGGGACACCTCGAAGGTGCCCGGTGGCTCCTCCGGTGGTGCGGCAGCGGCCGTCGCCGCGTACGAGGCGCCCTTCTCCGTCGGCACCGACACCGGCGGTTCCGTCCGTCAGCCGGCTGCCTTCACCGGCACCGTCGGCGTGAAGCCCACCTACGGTTCGGTCTCCCGGTACGGCGTCATCGCGATGGCGTCCTCCCTCGACCAGGTCGGTCCGCTCACCCGCACGGTGGGCGACGCCGCCGCCCTCCACGAGATCCTCGCCGGGCACGACCCCTTCGACTCGACGTCGCTGCCGGACGAGGTGCCCTCGTTCCTCGCCGCCGCCACGGCCGCCGCGGCATCGGGCTCGCTCGCCGGCAGGAAGCTCGGTGTCATCAAGCAGCTCGTGTCCGACGCGTATGCACCCGGCGTGCGCTCGGCGTTCCGGGAGGCGCTCGACGTCGCCGCGAAGGCCGGCGCCGAGATCGTCGAGGTCGACTGCCCGTCGCTCGGGTACGCGCTCGACGCCTACTACCTCATCATGCCGTCCGAGGTGTCCTCGAACCTCGCCCGCTACGACGGGATGCGCTTCGGCCTCCGTGTCGAGCCCGAGGAGGGCCCGGTCACCGCGGAGACGGTCATGGCCGCGACCCGAGCCGCCGGTTTCGGTTCCGAGGTCAAGCGCCGCATCATCCTCGGTACCTACGCCCTGTCCGCCGGGTACTACGACGCCTACTACGGCTCCGCGCAGAAGGTCCGCACGCTCGTGCAGCGCGACTTCGCCGCCGCCTTCGAGCAGGCCGATGTCCTCGTGTCCCCGACCGCCCCGACGACCGCGCTGTCCTTCGGTGCGGAGGCCGAGGCGACCGACCCGATGGCCCTCTACCTCGGTGACATCGCCACCATCCCGGCGAACCTCGCGGGCATCCCCGGCATGTCCCTGCCGGCCGGTCTCTCCGAGGGCATGCCCGTCGGCTTCCAGCTGCTGGCACCGGCCCGTGAGGACGTCCGCCTGTACGCGATCGGTGGTGCCCTCGAGGCAGCCCTGAACTCCGCCCGCGGCACCACGGTGCTCGCGCAGGCACCGGAACTGTGAGGATGAGCGCGATGATGAAATACGAAGACGCGGTCGCGAAGTACGACCCGGTGCTCGGGATCGAGGTCCACGTGGAGCTCGGGACCGCGACGAAGATGTTCGACGCCGCCCCGAACTCCTTCGGTGCCGGGGCGAACACCTCCGTCACCCCGGTGTCGCTCGGTCTGCCCGGTGCGCTCCCGGTCGTGAACGAGAAGGGCGTCGAGTACGCGGTGAAGATCGGCCTCTCTCTCGGCTGCGACATCGCCGAGACCTGCCGCTTCGCCCGGAAGAACTACTTCTACCCGGACGTCCCGAAGAATTTCCAGACCTCCCAGTACGACGAACCGATCGCCTTCGACGGCGAACTCGAGGTCGAGCTCGAGGACGGCACCCTCGTGACGGTGCCGATCGAGCGCGCCCACATGGAGGAGGACGCCGGCAAGAACACCCACGTCGGCGGGGCGACCGGCCGGATCCACGGCGCCGATCACTCGCTCGTCGACTACAACCGTGCCGGTGTACCTCTCGTGGAGATCGTCACCCACCCCATCACCGGCACGGGGAAGCGCGCACCCGAGGTGGCCTCCGCGTACGTGCGGACCCTCCGTGACATCTTCAAGGCGCTCGGGGTCTCCGAGGCACGGATGGAACAGGGCAATGTCCGCGCGGACATCAACGTGTCGCTGCGTCCCTCGCCGGACGCCCCGCTCGGCACCCGCACGGAGACGAAGAACGTCAACTCCTTCCGGTCGATCGAGAAGGCGGTGCGCTTCGAGATCCAGCGGCAGGCGACCCTCCTCGAGGCCGGTGAGTCGATCCTCCAGGAGACCCGTCACTTCCACGAGGACACGGGGGAGACCTCCTCCGGCCGCGTGAAGTCGGATGCAGACGACTACCGCTACTTCCCGGAGCCGGACCTCGTGCCGCTCGTGCCCTCGCGCGCGTGGGTCGAGGAGATCCGGGCGACGCTGCCGGAACTGCCGGCCGCCCGTCGCCGTCGCCTCCTCGAGGAGTGGGGATTCTCCGAACTCGAGATGCGCGACGTCATCAACGCCGGGCTCCTCGACCCGATCGAGGCGACCGTCGCCGCCGGCACGACTCCCGCCGCCGCGCGCAAGTGGTGGACCGGTGAGATCGCCCGCCGTGCGAACCAGGACCAGAAGGACCCGGCGGAGCTCGTGACCCCGGCCGCCGTCGCGGAGCTCCAGGGCCTCATCGACGCCGGCAAGCTCAACGACAAGCTCGCCCGGAAGGTGCTCGGGTCCGTCATCGACGGCGAGGGCACCCCGACGGAGGTCATGACCGCCCAGGGCCTCGAGATCGTCGAGGACACCGGTGCCCTCGAGGCAGCGGTGGAGCAAGCCATCGCCGACAACCCCGATGTCGCGGAGAAGATCCGTGGTGGCAAGATGCAGGCGATCGGCGCCCTCATCGGACCGATCATGAAGGCCACCCGCGGTCAGGCGGACGCGAACAAGGCCCGCGAGCTCATCCTCGCGAAGCTCGGCGTCTGAGGAGCGGCTGAGACACGACGACCGAGGCCATCGGCGCACGACACGGCGGGCCGGTTCCGGGATCACTCCCGGTACCGGCCCGCTGTTCTCGTGTCGTTCAAGAGATGCCGAGATCGCGATTCCATTCGGACTTTGCGTCGAGATCGCAGTTGAATGCGTGGTTTCGCCGAGATCCAGCACTCGATTGCGAAATGAACCCCCCCGCGACCGCAGCCCATCGAACAGCCGGCGTCGCGGTCAGTTCTGCTGCCGCCAGCGGTGGACGAGCAGGGCACCCAGGTAGAGGCCACCGACTCCCGCCGTGACGATACCGACGGGCAGTCCGTCGAGGGCCGGCACCTGCGTGACGAGGAGGTCGGAGGAGACGAGGACGAGGGCACCGGTGAGCGCGGAGCCGAAGAGGTCGGTCCCGGCCCCGCGGCGCACCGGCCCGGCGAGGCCCCGCGCGATGTGCGGGCTCATGAGCGCGACGAAGGCGATCGGTCCGCATGCGGCGACCGCGAAGGCGGCGAGTCCGACGGCGAGGAACACCGACACCGTACGGGTCGACACCGCCGGGGAGCCGAGGACGGTCGACAGCGTGTCCCCGAGCTCCATCACGCGGAACCGGTGCGCGAGCCACGCGAGGACCGGCAGCGCGAGGACGAGCGCGGTCCACACGAGGGCGACGTGCCCGAGGTTCCGGGTACCGAGCGATCCCACGAGGTACCCCGCGAGTTCGGCCGACTGGTCCCTCCGGGTCGCGGTGAGCACGAACTGGGTGACCGAGATCGCGAGGGCATTCACCGCGATCCCCGCGATGATGATCCGGCCGGTCGAGGAGAATCCGTTGCCGGTGAAGAACCACAGGGCCGCGAGGGTCACCCCGGCCCCGAGGAGCGCACCGACGGGTCCGCCGAGGGCCACGGGCGCGAGCACCGAGGCGACCGCGACGCCGGCGCCGGCGCCCGAGGAGATGCCGAGGACATCGGGACTGCCGAGCGGATTCCGGGTCACCACCTGGAACAGGGCACCGGCGAGCCCGAGGGCGGCACCGGCCCCGATCGCGACGAGCACCCGCGGACCGCGGAGTTCGGTGAGGACGTAGGCAACCTTGCGCGACGCCTCGCCCCGCACGAGGTCGAGGACATCGCCGGGACCGACGCCGAGGCGCCCGAGACCGAGCGTGAGGGCGACGAGGACACCGAGGAGGACCGCCTCGGCGGCCCATACGAGAGTCCTGCGGTCGGGGCCGGACCCGCGGCTCCTCGACGTGTCGTGCCCGTGCCCGGAGAGTCCGCCGTCGAGGCGCGTGTCGCCCCTCCTCATTTCTCCACCGCCCCGCGACGGACGGCGGCGAGGAGGAACGGTGCCCCGAGGAACGCGGTGACGATCCCCACCATGAGTTCCTGCGGTCGCACGAGGACCCGGCCGAGGACGTCGGCGCCCACGAGGACGAGCGCACCTCCGAGGAACGAGGCCGGCAGCAGCCACCGGTACTCCGTGCCGAGGACGGCCCGCAGGATGTGCGGCACCGCGAGTCCGACGAAGGCGATGGGACCGGCGACCGCGATCGCGGCCGCGGCGAGGAGCGTGGCGGCCGCGAGTCCGGCGGCCCGGACGGGCATCACCCGGACACCGAGCCCCGAGGCCGCGGCATCGCCGAGCGAGAGCACCTCGAGCGGCCGGACGAGCAGACAGGCGACGACTGCGCCGAGGACGAACGCCGGCAGCGCCGCGAGCAGACCGGCGTACTCGACGCCGGCGAGCGAACCGACCATCCAGAACCGGTAGGAGTCGAAGACGTCCGGCCGCAGGAGGATCATCGCGTTCACATAGGCGGTGAGCACCGCGGTGACGACGGACCCCGCGAGGACGAGCGGGACGACCGAGGCCGACCGCGACTGCCGCCCGAGCAGGTACACGACGAGGACCGCGCACACCGCGCCGGGCAATGCCACCCACACCGTCGTCGTCCCCGCGGCCACCGCACCGGAACCCGCGAGCGCACTCGCGGTCACCATCGCGGCGCTCGCACCCGCGCCGATCCCGAGGAGTCCGGGTTCGCCGAGCGGGTTCCGGGTGAGTCCCTGGATGAGAGTGCCCGAGGCGGCGAGGGCCGCACCGACCACCGCACCGACGACGGTGCGGGGGATCCGGGCGTCGACGACCTGGCGGATGTAGTCGTCACCACCGCCGGTGAGGACCGCGAGGACCTCACCGAAACCGGTGTCCTTCGACCCCGCGAAGAGGCCGAGCACGCCGACGACGGCGAGGGCGAGCACGAGGGTCGCGAGAGTGAGCGGGCCGGCGAACCGACGGGCGCCTCGGGCGGGGAGAGCGGCCGGGCCGGTACCGGGCGCCGGGGCAGCACCTGCCGGGCCGGTACCGGCACCCGGACCGGCACCCGTCGTGGAGGGGAGACGATCGAGCGACATGGTCGGTGTGCTCAGACCTTCGCGACGGCCTCGTCGATGAGTGGGGTGAACCGCTCGAGTACCCACGGGACGGTGAGCGGGTTGATCTGCGAGGACGCGGTGACGAGCGTCTGGTCGGTGGGCGCGACGACGGAACCGCGTTCGATCGCGGGGATCGAGGCGTAGAGCGGCTGGGCCTCGGTCTCGGTACGGTTCGCCTCGTCGAGGTAGAAGGTGAAGAGGAGGTCCGAGTTCTTCAGCATGTCGGCGTTCTCGAGTCCGAAGGACGCCGACTGGGTGCCGGGTGCGTCGTAGGACTTCTGCAGCTCCTCCCACACCGGGTCGGGCGTGAGGCCGAGCGCGGCGACCATTGCGGAACGCTGTTCGGTCGGGTAGAAGACGCCGAGCGTACCGGGGCCGTTGTTGTAGATGTACGAGTACGTGAGGCCCTCGTACTCGGGCTTCGCGGCGGCCTCGAGCGTCGTGGTGATCTCGTCGACGAGTCCGGCGGCCTCGTCCTGCTGCCCGAGCGCCTCGCCGATGATCCCGATCTGCTGGTCCCACTCGATCGTCCACGGCTGTTCGGGATAGGCGACCACCGGCGCGAAATCGGAGAGCGCGTCGTACTGGGCCTGGTCGATCCCGGACCACGGTGCGAGGACGAGATCGGGGTCGAGCTCGATGATCGACTCGACGTCGAGTTCGGTGGCGCCGGTGATGAGCGTCGGCAGTTCGTCGCCGGACTCGGTGACGGCGTCGTGGATCCACGGGAGGTACCCGGTCTCGTCGGCGCCCCACGTGTACTCCTCGATGCCGACCGGCGTGACGCCGAGGGCGATCGCGGTCTCCGCGGAGCCCTGACCGAGGGTCACGATGCGTTCGGGGCGTTCCTCGATGACCGCGGTGCCGAGCGCGCTCTCGATCTCGACCGGGGTCCAGTCCCCGGAACCGGACTCCGCCTCGGTCGTGTCGCCGCCGGGGCTGCACGCCCCCATGGCGAGCGCGAGGGACAGGGCGCCGGCAGCGGCGGCGAGTATGCGGGTGATCCTCATGGTGGGCCTTCCGTGAGCGGGGTCCGGGGGACCGGATGCCCGTATCGGGTTTCGGAATTAATGAAGGTGACCCTAACCTAAGTAGTATGGAATATGCGAACACCGAGGTGCTCGAATTCCGGTCGCATTTACGACATGCATGTCTTTTTGAAAGAAAGATGGGCCCGCGTGGTGTTGACTTTCCCCGGCCGCTCGATCAGCGAGCGCCCCGACCCCAGGAGCTGAACCCATGCGTTCTCTTCGCACTCTCGCCCTCGCCGCGGCCTCCGCAGCGCTCCTCGCGCTCTCGGCGTGCGGCACTTCCGCCCCGGGCGGCACCGATACCACAGCGGGCAGCGACACCGGAGGCACCGGCGCCTCGGGTGAGGTCACGTACCCCGTCGAGATCGAGCACGCGCTCGGCACCACCGTCATCGAGGAGAAGCCCGAACGGGTCGCCACCGTGAACTGGGCGAACCACGAGGTGCCCCTCGCTCTCGGCGTCGTCCCCGTCGGCATGGCGGCGGCGAACTACGCCGACGAGGACGGCGACGGCCTCCTGCCGTGGACGAAGGCGAAGCTCGACGAGCTCGGCGCGGAGACCCCCGTGCTCTTCGACGACACCGCGGGCATCGACTTCGAAGCGGTGGCGAACACCGAACCGGACGTCATCCTCGCGGCCTACTCCGGCATGACGCAGGAGGACTACGACACGCTCTCCCAGATCGCCCCGACCGTCGCCTACCCCGAGAACGCCTGGGGTTCGACGTGGCAGGAGACCATCGAGTTCAACTCCGCCGCGATGGGCATGGCACCCGAGGGCCAGGCGCTTCTCGAGGACCTCACCGGCACGATCGAGGGCCTCGCCGGCGAGCACCCCGAACTCGAGGGCAAGACCGCGATGTTCATGACCCACATGAACGCCGACGATCTCAGCCAGGTCGGTTTCTACACCCAGCTCGACACCCGCGTGAAGTTCTTCCAGGACCTCGGGCTCGAGATGCCCGAGTCGGTCGTGAACGCGGCCGACGGCGAGTTCTCCCAGACCCTGAGTGCCGAACAGGCGGATCAGTTCTCCGACGTCGACATCATCGTCGCGTACGGTGACGCGGCCCTCCAGGAGCAGATCCAGGCCGACCCGCTGCTGAGCAAGATCCCCGCGATCGCGAATGGCGCGATCGTGTGGCTCGACGGTACGACCGCGGCGAGCACCGCCGCGAACCCGACCCCGCTCGCGATCGACGACCCGATCACCGCGGACTACGTCGAGCAGCTCGGACAGGCCGCGGCGAAGGCCTCCTGATCGACGTGACCACCACCCCCGCCGAGGCGCCCCACCGGGACGCCGTGCCCGGCACCTCCGCAGCGGACACCGCCTCCGCACCGGAGGGTCGGGCACGGCGGGTGTCCGTGCGCGCGGGCGCCCTGCTCCTCACCGTCGCGGTCGTGTGCGGCCTCTGCGTGCTCTCGGTCGCGATCGGTTCGCGGTCGGTCGGGTGGGACGACATCCTCGCGGGCATCGCCGGCCACACGGACACCTTCGAGCAGGCGGCCGTGTTCCGCCGCGTGCCGCGGACCCTCCTCGCCCTTGTCGTCGGGGCGGCCCTCGGGCTCGCGGGCGCGGTCATGCAGGGCGTGACCCGCAATCCGCTCGCGGACCCCGGCATCCTCGGGGTGAACTCCGGTGCGGCACTCGCGGTCGTCCTCGGCATGGCCGTGTTCGGACTGTCCTCGGCCTTCGGTTTCATCTGGGTGGCGATCGTCGGTGCAGCGCTCTCCGCCGCCTTCGTGTACGGGATCGCCTCGCTCGGCACCGGCGGTCCAACCCCGCTCAAACTCGTCCTGTCGGGAACCGCGACGGCCGCCGCGATGACCTCCTTCGTGAGCGCGATCGTCCTGCCGCGCGGGGACATCGCCGAGAACGTCCAGCAGTGGCAGATCGGCGGGGTCGGTGGTGGCACCTTCGAGAAGGTCGGCGCGGTCCTGCCGTTCCTCGTCGTCGGATTCCTCCTGTGCCTCGTGTGCGCGCAGGCGCTCAACTCCCTCGCCCTCGGTGACGAGCTCGCCGCGGGCCTCGGGGAGAAACCCGCCCTCGTGCGCGGGATCGCGGCGACCGGCGCGGTCGTGCTCTGCGGTACCGCGACCGCCGTCGCCGGACCCATCGGCTTCGTCGGCCTCGTCGTCCCGCACGTGTGCCGTCTGCTGCTCGGCCCCGACCACCGCCGGCTGCTGCCGTTCTCGGCGCTGAGCGGTGCGGGCCTGCTCGTCGCCGCGGACGTCCTCGGGCGCATCGTCGCCCGACCCGCCGAGATCCAGGTCGGCATCATCACCGCCCTCGTGGGCGCCCCCTTCCTCATCTGGATCGTCCGTCGGACCAAGGTGCGTGAGCTGTGAGCACCCTCGTCCCGTCCACCTCGTCCGCCGGAGCCGACACGCCGCCCGAGGCGCCCCGCCCCTCGGGGGGCCCTCTCACCACGACGTCGCCCGCCTCCGCCGTGTCGGGCGCCGACACCCCGTCCGCCGCGGACACCCCGGCGTACCGTGAAGTCGCTGCCGAACGACGCCGTGGCCGGGCTCGCCGCGGCCTCGTCGTCGGGGCCCTCGCGGCTCTCGTCGTCGTGGTCTTCGCGCTCAGCCTCATGTGCGGGCACCGCTTCTACTCCCCGGGCGAGGTCGTCCGGGTGATCCTCGGCCAGGACGTGCCCGGCGCGGGCTTCACGGTCGGAACCCTCCGTCTGCCGCGCGCGCTCCTGGCGGTCGTGACGGGTCTGTGCTTCGGCATGGGCGGTGTCGTCTTCCAGACGATGCTCCGCAACCCCCTTGCGAGCCCCGACATCATCGGCATCAGTTCGGGCGCCTCGGCGGCGGCCGTGTTCGCCCTCGTCGGACTCTCGCTCAGCGGTGTCTGGCTGTCGGTCTCCGCGGTGGTCGCCGGGCTCGCGACCGCCCTCGCGGTGTACCTCCTCGCGTACCGCGGCGGAGTGCTCGGCACGCGCCTCGTCCTCATCGGCATCGGCGTCGCCTCGATGCTCGACGCGCTCACCTCGTACGTTCTCGCCGGCGCCGGGCAGTGGGAACTGCAGGAGGCGACACGGTGGCTCACCGGAAGCCTCAACGGGGCCTCCTACACGGCGCTGCTGCCGGTGCTCGGCGCGCTCCTCGTGTGCGGCGGGCTCCTCCTCGGCGCGGGGCGGAACCTCCAGATGCTGCGCCTCGGCGACGACTCCGCCGCTGCCCTCGGGGTCCGGGTCGAGGGCACCCGCGTCCTCGTCATCCTCGCCGCCGTCGGCCTCATCGCCTTCGCGACGGCGGCATCCGGGCCCATCGCGTTCGTCGCGTTCCTGTCCGGACCGATCGCCGCGCGGCTCGTCGGCGGCGGGCACTCGCTCCTCGTGCCGGCCGGACTCGTCGGTGCCGCACTCGTCCTGTGCGCGGACTTCGCGGGGCAGTGGCTGCTCGGCACCCGGTTCCCCGTCGGCGTCGTCACCGGCGTCCTCGGTGCGCCCTACCTCGTCTACCTCATCATTCGCAGCAATCGCTCGGGAGGATCCCTGTGACCATGCAGACCGGGACGTCGGAAACCGCGACCGCGGATACCGTGACCCCAGACCCCGTGCCCACCGACGCCGTGTCCCCGGACGGTACCCCCGCCGGAGTCGCCCCGGCCGGATCCGTCGGCGGAGACGCCTCGGTTCCGCACGGCGGTGGCACCGCGGGTCCGACCTCGCTCCGCGTCTCCGGGCTCGAACTCGGCTACGGGACGCGCACCGTCGTCCGGGACCTCAGTGTCGAGTTCCCGGCAGGGCGCATCACCGCGATCGTCGGCGCGAATGCCTGTGGCAAGTCAACCCTGTTGCGGGCCACCTCGCGGTTGCTCAGGCCCGCGCGCGGCACCGTCCTCCTCGACGGTGCGGACATCCACCGGATGCCGACGAAGAAGCTCGCGAGGCGCCTCGGGCTGCTCCCGCAGTCGCCGATCGCCCCCGAGGGCATCACGGTCGTCGACCTCGTGGGGCGCGGGCGGCACCCGCACCGCTCGGCCTTCTCCCGCTGGTCGCAGGAGGACGACCGGGCCGTCGCCGAGGCGCTCGCGGCCACCGACATCACGCACCTCGCCGACCGCTCGGTCGACGAGCTCTCCGGTGGGCAGCGGCAACGGGTGTGGATCGCGATGGCGCTCGCCCAGGAGACCGACGTCCTGCTCCTCGACGAGCCGACGACGTACCTCGACGTGAGCCACCAGATCGAGGTGCTCGACCTCCTCGCGGATCTCAACGCCGCGCGGGGGACGACGATCGTCATGGTGCTCCACGACCTCAACCTCGCGGCCCGCTATGCCGATCACCTCGTGGCGATGGCCGCCGGTCGGCTCCACGCGGCGGGCGCACCTGCCGAGGTCCTCACGGAGGAGTGCGTGCAGGAGGTGTTCGGTCTCGCGAGCCGGATCGCGCGGGACCCTGTGTCCGGGACGCCGCTCGTGGTGCCGATCGGACGTCACCACGTGAAGAACACCCGCGATGACGGAGCAGAGGATCCCCGAGCAACCACAGGAGCGCTCGCTCCCGAAGGAGGAACGACGGAATGACGACCACCGCGAACACCGCTGCGACCGCGGCCGCCCCCGTCCTCACGGAGGACGAACTCGCCGCGGCCGAACGGGAGATGACCGAACGCACCGTCCGGGCGATGGAGGTCTTCGAGGAGACCGAACCCCAGGTGACGAGCATCCGGGTGCTCGACACCGAACAGGTGACCCCCGGGTTCATGCGCATCACCTTCGGGCCGGACCCGCTCGCGCCCGACGGGGGAGCGGGACACCCGTTCGCCTTCGGCGGTGCCGACCAGTGGTTCCGCCTCTTCGTGCCCGCCGGCGGCCGGCACGACGGTGAGCTCCACCTGCCGTGGGGCCCGTCCGAGGGCTGGTTCAAGCGCCTCGGCGCCATGCCCGAGGACGTGCGCCCCGTCTGCCGGAACTACACCGTCCGCGATTTCCGGCAGGGCGCGGACACCCGCAGCGGTGCCGCCTGGGAGTTCGACGTCGACTTCGTCCTCCACCGGAACGGCGCGGGTGAACTCGAGGGCATCGCCGCCCGCTGGTCGACCGAGTGCGTGCCCGGCGACCGGGCCGGCATCCTCGGTCAGTCGACGATGTACGACCCCGAGGGCGAACCCGGTACCGTCACCATCCTCACGGACGAGACCGGCCTGCCCGGCGTCGAATCGATCATCCGCTCCCGCCCGGCGGGTTCGGAGACGACCGTGCTCGTGACGATGGCCCACCGGGACGACGCCCGCCCGCTCGAGTGCGCCTCGGCGTGCCACGACTGCTTCTTCTGCCCGAAGAACCCGAAGGTCCACGTGCGCTGGCTCGAACGCGAGTCGGGGGAGAGCTGGGAGCGGGCGCTCGATGCGCACCTCGCGACGCACGCCCCCGACTACTTCTACGCGGTCGGCTCCCAGCCGATGGTGCTCGACGCCCGGAAACGCGCGAAGGCCGTGGGCCTGACGAACGAGCAGATCCGCTTCTGCGCCTACTGGATGCCCGCCCGTGTGCGGGGCTGAACCGACGTTCCTCGGTTCGGCGGAAAACCCTCCAGCGAGTTCTCGGGTGGCCGACCTAGACTTGCCGCACACCGAGCACTCCGGAGGTTGTGGGCATGAGCACGTGGCGCCGACTGTGGAAGGACGAGGTACGGGGTACCCCGCCGTTCTATCGCATCCTCGTGCCCGATTCCGTCCCCGAATCCGTCGTGCGCGTGTGGAACGCGCGCGGATACAAGGTCTCCGCGGGTGCGCCGACGGCACCGTTCCTCCACCCCGCGATGAACCGGAACCTCATCCGGTCGAACATCGGCTTCCAGGCCGCCCGGACGACGAGCGTCGCCGCCGTCGCCGCCGCCGGACTCCCGACGGGGATCGAATGGATCGCGTCGAGCACTCTCTCGGGTGTCGGCGCTGCCATCACCGGAGTCCTCGCCGTCGGAGGAACCGCCCTCACCGGATGGACCGGGTGGAAGTTCCGGAAGGACCCCAAGCGCCTCGACCGAGAGCAGAAGGAGGCCGCGGCGAAGGCCCGGTGGATCACGCCGTCCGATCTGGGGTTCATCCCCGGCGAGGGTGGATTGCTCCGCGGCAAGGGTGGTCAGGACACCGACGAGCAGCGGCTCTTCCACCTCGCGGTGGTGACCGCCCGGAAGATCACGCAGACCCGTGCGTGGACGCACCCGATCCTCCAGGACCACGTGTCCCGCGTGGATCTCGACCACGCGGTCGGGTCGATCGGTGTGCGTCTGCAGGAACTCGTCTCGCTCCGTGCCGAACTCGAGTCGGTGCGTGAACCGCACACGAGTGCCCGGATCGATGCCTATCTCGGCAAGCTCGGCGCAGCGTTCTCCTCGATGTCCGCCCGTGTCGTCGCGATGCACGAGTACTACGAGCACCTCCTCGACCTCGACCGGCAACTCCAGATGCTCGAGCACACCGAAAGGTCGAAGGAACTCGGCGACCGGGTGCTCGACGTGCTCTCACGCACCGCGGACGACGAGACCGCCGACTGGCGGTTCCGCGAACTCAATATCGAGGCCGACTCGCACTCCGACGTCATCCGCGGGCTCCTCGACGACCTCATCGAGACCGCCGGCGAGTTCGACGACCTCGACGATCTCGACCGTCGCCTCGCCCAGGCGCAGACGGCAGCACCACAGGGCAGGGCACGGGAGGACGCACCGGAGCGCAGGACGCAGACGTCCCCGAGCGCGCAGGAGCCCGCGGCGCTCGAGGGGATCCGGTCGGACGCCGAGGAGACGCTGGATCGGATCCTCGGTGCCGATCGGGAGCGGAAACCGGAGGATCGGGGGCGCTGACGCCGGTCAGTGCCCGAACGGCGGCTGGTGCCTCAGTGCCCGAACGGCGGCTGGTGCCTCAGTGCCCGAACGGCGGCTGGTGCCTCAGTGCCCGAAGGGGTCCTCGTCCTCGCCGGGCATCCAGCTCTTCCCCGGCTCGGTGTAGCCGCGTTCGCGCTGGGCCTTCTTCCACTTCTTCGTCCACTTGGCGTCGAGCTTGTCGACGTACAGGTAGCCCTGGAGGTGGTCGTACTCGTGCTGCATGATGCGGGCGAACCACCCCTCGACGGAGAGGGAGACGGGTTCACCGAATTCGTTCTGCCCGTTGACGGTGACCTTGTGCGCGCGCTTGAGCGGGAAGTCGAGGCCGGGGACGGAGAGGCAGCCCTCGGACTCGTCGTAGGGGTCGGGGCGTTCGGTGGGGACCTTCGACCCGACCAGGATCGGGTTGGCGAACACACCGCGGCGGCGGACCCCGGCGACCTCGTCGTCGGCGTCGTACACGAAGATCTGCTTGCCCACGCCGATCTGCGGGGCGGCGAGGCCGACGCCGTTGGAGAGCTTGAGCGTCTCGAACATGTCGGAGACGAGGGTGCGGAGGGCATCGTCGAAGTCGGTCACGGGTTCCGCCTTGCGGTGGAGGACCGGCTCGCCGTAGACCACGATCGGATGAACAGTCATGGTGGGGGATTCTAGTCGTCGGGCGAGGTGCGGGTCCCGGCGGGAGGTGCGGCTGTGGGGGAGAACACGGCATACTGGCCCCAGGTGGTGCGCGTCTCGTCCATGAGCTCCGTGCACCGGAACCGACCGGCAGCTGAAGCCATTGGCTGGACGGTGTGTACATGTCGAACCTCCCGGGCCGTGCCTACCACCGGGCCGGCACTGTGACTCCTCGTGGAAGGAACACACCGAATGAAGATCTACAACGACGTCACCGAACTCGTCGGCGGCACCCCGCTCGTGAAGCTGAATGCCGCGAGCGCCCGCACCGGCGCCGAGATCGTCGGCAAGCTCGAGGCGGCGAATCCCGCGAACTCCGTGAAGGACAGGATCGGCGTGGCGATGATCCGCGCGGCCGAGGCGTCCGGTGCCCTCCGGCCGGGCGGCACCGTCGTCGAGGCGACCTCGGGCAACACCGGGATCGCCCTTGCGATGGTCGGCACCGCGCTCGGCTACAAGGTCGTCCTCACGATGCCGGAGTCGATGTCGAAGGAACGCCGGGCGCTCCTGCGGGCCTTCGGCGCCGAACTCGTCCTCACCCCGAAGGAGGAGGGCATGCGGGGTGCGGTCGCGAAGTCGGAGGAACTCGCCGCCGAGGGCGCTGTCCTCGTCCGGCAGTTCGCGAACCCCGCGAACCCGCAGATCCATCGGGAGACGACCGCGCGGGAGATCCTCGAGGACACCGACGGTGAACTCGCGGCGTTCGTCGCGGGCATCGGTACCGGCGGCACCATCACGGGTGTCGGTCAGGTCCTCAAGGAGAAGGACGCCTCCGTCCACATCGTCGGCGTCGAGCCGGCGGCCTCCCCGCTCCTGTCCGAGGGCACCGCGGCCGGTCACATGATCCAGGGCATCGGTGCGAACTTCGTCCCCGAGGTGCTCGACACCGCCGTGTACGACGAGATCGCCGCCGTCTCGAACGAGGATGCGCTCGCGGCCGCCCGTCAGGTCGCCCGTGAGGAGGGCCTCCTCGTCGGCATCTCCTCGGGCGCGGCTCTCGTCGCGGCCGAACGGGTCGCCGCCCGCCCGGAGTTCGCCGGCAAGCGTGTGGTCATCGTCCTCCCGGACTTCGGTGAGCGCTACCTCAGCACACCGCTGTTCTCCGAGTACATGGACTGATGCGCCTCACGAGTGCGCTCGCTGCGGCGGCGGCCGGTGTGGCCGGTGCCGTCGTCGCGGGCAGCGGGTACCTCGCCTCGCGTCCGGAGGTGCGGACCGCGTTCCGGGAGGACCTGGAGACGGTCCGGCGACGTGATCCGGCGGCGACGAACGACCTCGTCACGGTCCTCGGCGCCCCCGGCCTGCACGCGGTGTGGGCGCATCGGGGGCTGCACCGCTTGTGGCAGCGGCCCGGTGGGAGGGTGCCGGCCCGGTTGCTCTCGCAGGCGGTCCGGACGCTCACGGGGGTGGAGATCCATCCGGGTGCGCGGATCGGCCGACGGTTCTTCATCGACCATGCGCACGGCGTCGTGATCGGGGAGACGACGGAGATCGGTGACGACGTCATGCTCTACCACCAGGTCACCCTCGGTGGGACGAGCCAGGAGCCCGGCAAACGGCATCCGACGATCGGCAACGACGTCCTCATCGGTGCGGGAGCGAAGGTCATCGGTCCCGTGCACGTGGGGGACGGCTCCTCGATCGGGGCGAACGCCGTCGTGGTGAAGGACGTGCCCGCGGATTCGATCGCGGTCGGAGTCCCGGCGACGGTGAAGCATCCGGTGGAGAGACCGCACGGGGGCCAGTGGGAACTCACGGATCCGGCCATCTGGATCTGAGGTCCCGGCACGGAACGACAACGGTTTCGCCCACGGCAACTCAATGGGTTGCCCTTCGGGTGAACGGCAACCGATTCGGTTGCCCTGGGCAGAACCGTGGGAGAACGGACCGTGGTCGCACGGACCGTGGAGCCGCATGAGGACACGAGAAAGGCCCGGGGAATACCCGGGCCTTTCCTTCTGTTCGATCCGGTGTTAAAGTTTTAAGCAAATGGTTGAGAGTTCAACTTACTTTCGACCGACTGTGAGAGTTCGACCGACGCCGCCCTCCGGATGGACGTCACTTCGGTCGACAAGCGAGGAGAACCCCATGGAACTCGGTGTCTTCACCATCGGCGACGTCACGACCGACCCCACGACCGGCACCACCCCGAGCGAGCACGAGAAGGTCAAGAACACCCTCGCGATCGCGAAGAAGGCCGAGGAGATCGGCCTCGACGTGTTCGCGACCGGCGAGCACCACAACCCGCCCTTCGCAGCCCCGGCGGACCCGCCGGTGCTCCTTGCGTACATCGCGGCGCAGACCGAGCGGATCAAGCTCTCGACCGCGACGACGCTCATCACGACGAACGATCCGGTGCGACTCGCACAGGACTACGCGTACCTCCAGCACCTCTCCGACGGCCGCACGGACCTCATGATGGGGCGCGGCAACACCGGCCCCGTCTACCCGTGGTTCGGCAAGGACATCCGTGCCGGCATCGCCCTCGCGATCGAGAACTACAACCTCCTGTACCGCCTGTGGCGCGAGAAGGACCTCGACTGGGAGGGTAACTACCGCACGCCGCTCAACGGGTTCACGGTCGCACCGTTCCCGCTCGACGACGTCGCCCCCTTCGTGTGGCACGGGTCGATCCGCAGCCCCGAGATCGCCGAACAGGCCGCGTACTACGGTGACGGCTTCTTCCACAACAACATCTTCTGGCCCGCCTCCCACACCGCGCGCATGGTGAAGCTCTACCGCCAGCGGTACGAATACTACGGTCACGGCCGCGCGGACCAGGCGTTCGTCGGCCTCGGTGGTCAGGTGTTCATGGCGAAGAACTCGCAGGACGCGGTCAACACCTTCCGTCCGTACTTCGACAATGCACCGGTGTACGGTCACGGACCGAGCCTCGAGGACTTCACCGCGCAGACCCCGCTCACCGTGGGTTCCCCGCAGCAGGTCATCGAGCGCTACCTCGGAATGCGCGAGTGGGCCGGTGACTACCAGCGCCTCCTCTTCCTCATCGACCACGCGGGTCTTCCCCTCAAGACGGTCCTCGAGCAGATGGACATTCTCGGTGAGGAGGTCGTCCCGGTCCTCCGCAAGGAGATGGACGCCGCCCGCCCCACCGACGTGCCGGATGCGCCTACCCATGAATGGCTGAAGGAGCGCAGGGAGAACGGCGAGGCGCCCGTTCCCGGCGGTGCCCCGACCTCCCGGGCATTCCGCGACCGGCAGGACCGCGCCGAGCGCGAGGCGGCGAAGAAGGCGGCGGAGGAGAAGGCCGCTGCGGAGAAGGCGACGAAGGGCGAGGAGGACTGATGTACCGCATCGTCGCGATCTCCGGGGGGACCGGGGAACCGTCGAACTCGACGAAGCTCGCCGAGCGCATCCTCGTGGCGACGAGCACCGAGCTCGGGGGGCTCGGCGCTCAGGTGGAGACCGAGGTCATCGCGCTGCGCCCGCTCGCGCACGACCTCGTCGACATGGCACTCACCGGGATCGCCTCGGACGCGCTCCAGGCGGCGTTCGATTCGATCCGGACCGCCCACGGCGTCGTCGTGGTCTCGAGCGTGTACAACGCCTCGCCGTTCGGATTGTTCCAGTTGTTCCTCCAGCTGTTCCCCGACGGAGGGCTCGACGGGATCCCGGTGACCCTCGGGGCGACCGGCGGTACCGCCCGTCACTCGCTCGTCGTCGAATCGCACATCCGCCCGCTCGTGTCCTACCTCAAGGGCCTCGCGCTCCCGACGACGGTCTTCGCCGCGACCGACGACTGGGGTGCGCCCGAGTCGGTCACCGGCCTGAACGCGCGTGTCCACCGGGCGGCCACCGAACTCGCCCGGTTCGTCACGAGCGTCCCGGACGAGACCCGGAACGTCTTCGACGACCTCGACCCCGAAGGGGTGACTCCCTTTGACCAGCTCCTCGGCGGGCTCTGAGGCGACGGAGCCGGGAGCCGGTGCGCGGCGCCTCGGCGGGTTGTCCCTCGGGGCGCCGGGCCCGCCCGACGCCCCCGGCAGGTCCGGGCACCCCGGCCTCCTCGCGGAGACCGCGGTCCTCGATGCCTGGCGGGCCTACTTCGAGACCGGGCAGCGGCTCACCACCCGCATCGAGGAGGAACTCAAGAAGCAGGCGGGGCTCACCCTGTCGGACTTCAACCTCCTGCTCCTCCTCGTCGAGGCGCCCGAGCGCCGGCTGCGGATGAACGTCCTCGCCCAGCGCCTCGTGTTCTCCGCACCGCGCCTCACGTACCGGGTCCAGGTCCTCGAGGACCGCGGCTGGGTGGTGAAGCGGCCGTGCCCGGACGACGGACGCGCGCACCACGTGGAACTCACCGACGACGGCCTGCGGGTGTACCTGCGCGCCGGGTCCGTGCAGCGCGGGCTCATCGCCCGCTTCTTCGAGCAGGCACTCGGGCCCGGGGACGCCGAGGCGCTCCACCGGATCAGCACGGCCCTCGCCTCGGGCCTGGACGAGGAGTAGCGGGGCCGGGCGAGTGACCGGGGCCGCAGGCGGGACCCGGGCCCGGAGGAGGAACGTCGTGTCTGTGGCCGATGGCACACTGGTGCCATGACGACCCTCGACATCACCACCATCGCCTTCCCCGACGCCGAACTCCGCGAGAAGGTCCTCGCGCTCGTGCCCGATCTCCTCGAGGAACAGTTCGAGTTCCCCGTGTGGTCGCACCGTCACCAGGACGACTCCGTGAGCCGCGAGGACATCGACATGGTGATCCTGCCGTACCTCGGTGGGCAGAAGACCGTGCCGATGCTCGAGGACCTCCCGAACCTCAGGGCGGTGCAGACCCAGTCGACCGGCTACGACATCGTCGCCCACAAGGTGGGGCAGATCGCGGTGGCGAACGCCTCGGGCGTGCACGCGGCGGCGACCGCCGAACTCGCGATCGGCCTCGCGCTCGCCTCCCTCCGCGGGATCGACGGCGCCTCCCGGGACATGGTCGCCCACACGTGGAACCACACCCGGCTCCCGGGCCTCGCCGATCGGAAGGTCCTCCTCATCGGCGTCGGCGGGATCGGCCGCGAGATCACCAAGCGGATCCTGCCCTTCGAGGTCGAGCTCACCCGGGTGGGCACCCGCGCCCGCGAGGACGACCACGGCACGGTCCACGGGATCGACGAACTCCCGCAGCTCCTGCCCGGGGCGGAGGTCGTCATCCTCATCACCCCGCTCACTCCGCAGACCGAGAAGCTCGTCGACGCCGAGTTCCTCGCGGCCCTCCCGGACGGCGCGCTCCTCGTGAACGTCGCTCGCGGCAAGGTCGTCGACACCGACGCGCTCGTCGCCGAACTCGAGTCCGGCCGCCTCCGCGCCGCCCTCGACGTCGTCGATCCGGAGCCGCTGCCGGCCGACCACCCCCTGTGGTCGGCGCCCAACACGCTCATCACCCCGCACGTCGGCGGCAACACCGAGGCGTTCGAACCGCGCATCGTGAAACTCCTCGCCGAGCAGATTCGCCGCATCCAGGCGGGAGAGGAGCTCCTCAACCTCGTGACGGAGTGAGAGGACCGGACCACACGACACGTCCGGGAGGCGAGATGTGTCGCCACTATGCGGACACGAGGAATAGGCTGCGTCCATGAGCACTGAAGCACAGATCCCCACTGCGGCGGACTCCGCCGCCTCGAGCGACGCCGCGGCAGTGAAGCCCGGCGTCGACATCAAACCGCGTTCGCGCGACGTCACCGACGGCATCGAACGGGCCGCCGCCCGCGGCATGCTCCGCGCCGTCGGCATGGGCGACGACGACTGGGAGAAGCCCCAGATCGGTGTCGCCTCCTCGTGGAACGAGATCACCCCCTGCAACCTCACCCTCCAGAAGCTCGCGGGCTTCGCGAAGGAGGGCGTCCACGCCGCGGGCGGGTACCCGCTCGAGTTCGGCACGATCTCCGTGTCCGACGGCATCTCGATGGGCCACGAGGGTATGCACTACTCGCTCGTGTCCCGCGAGGTCATCACCGACTCGGTGGAGACCGTGTTCGGCGGCGAACGCCTCGACGGTTCCGTGCTCCTCGCCGGCTGCGACAAGTCCATCCCGGGCATGCTCATGGCCGCCGCCCGCCTCGGCCTGTCCTCGGTGTTCCTCTACAACGGATCGATCATGCCGGGCACCGCGAAGCTCTCGGACGGCACGGAGATGGAAGTGACGCTCATCGACGCCTTCGAGGCGGTCGGTGCGTGCCGCGCCGGAAAGATCACGAAGGGCGACCTCGACGCGATCGAACGCGCCGTCTGCCCCGGTGAGGGCGCGTGTGGCGGCATGTACACCGCGAACACCATGGCCTCCGCCGCCGAGGCGATGGGCATGTCCCTGCCCGGGTCCGCCGCCCCGCCGGCGATCCACCGCTCCCGCACCGTCTTCGCCCGCAAGTCCGGCGAGGCGGTCGTGAACCTCCTCCGCCAGGGCATCACCGCACGCGACATCATCACGCGGGAGTCGCTCCTCAACGCGGTCGCCGTCGTCATGGCCTTCGGTGGCTCGACGAACGCGGTCCTCCACCTCCTCGCGATCGCTCACGAGGCCGACGTCGACCTCACCCTCGAGGACTTCAACAAGGTCGGTGACAAGGTCCCGCACCTCGGCAACGTGAAGCCCTTCGGGCAGTTCGTCATGAACGACGTCTTCAAGATCGGTGGCGTGCCGGTCGTCATGCGTGCGCTCCTCGATGCGGGCCTCATCAACGGTGACTGCCTCACCGTCACCGGGAAGACCGTCGCGGAGAACCTCGAGGCGATCAACCCGCCGGACCCCGACGGCAAGATCCTCCGGGCCCTCAACAACCCGATCCACGCGACCGGTGGCCTCACGGTCCTCCACGGTTCCCTCGCTCCCGAGGGTGCCGTCGTGAAGTCCGCGGGCTTCGACGCCGACGTCTTCGAGGGCACCGCCCGCGTCTTCGACCAGGAGCAGCCGGCGATGGACGCGGTGCTGAACGGTGAGCTCAAGAAGGGTGACGTTGTCATCATCCGCTACGAGGGCCCCAAGGGCGGCCCGGGTATGCGGGAGATGCTCGCGATCACCGGCGCCATCAAGGGCGCAGGCATCGGCAAGGACGTCCTCCTCATCACCGACGGCCGCTTCTCCGGCGGCTCGACCGGCCTGTGCATCGGCCACGTCGCCCCCGAGGCCGTCGACGGCGGTCCGATCGCGTTCGTTCGGGACGGCGATCCGATCAAGGTCGACATCGCCGGCCGCAGCATCGACCTCCTCGTCGACCCGGAGATCCTCGAGGAGCGGAAGAAGGGGTGGACGCCCCCGGAGAACCACCGCCTCACCGGTGTCCTCGGGAAGTACGCGAAGCTCGTCGGCTCCGCCTCGAAGGGTGCCGTGACGACGGACTGAGTCCCGTCACCCCCGGAGGCACTCCGCACAAAAGTCGAGGCGCCCGTTCCCCGCACAGGGAAAGGGCGCCTCGGTTCGTTTCCCACCGTCCAGCGAACT
>NZ_BAAANO010000025.1:55701-67083 GCF_039529845.1 Brevibacterium samyangense
CCGGGCTCCGGCAGGAGCCGGGCGGACGGGAGATCGGTTCAGTTGACCTCGGCCGGGTCGGCGGACACGCGGGCGCCGGCCTCGAGCGCGTCGATCGCGGCCATCTGCTCGGCGGAGAGCTCGAAGTCGAAGACGTTCTTGTTCTCGACCATGCGCTCCTTGCGGTTCGTCTTGGGGAACAGGATGTGGCCCTTCTGGAGGTGCCAGCGGATGACGACCTGTGCCCAGGACTTCTCGACGGACTGCGCGATCTCACCGATGACGGTGTTCGCGTAGTCGACCTTGCCCTGGCCGAGCGGGCCCCAGGCCTCGATCTTGATGTCGTTCTGCGCGAGGAGATCGAGGGACTCGACCTGCTGGAACTGCGGGTGCAGCTCGATCTGGTCGACGGCCGGGACGATGCCGGTCTCGAGGATCGCCGGGAGGTAGCGGTGGTCGAAGTTCGACACTCCGATCGAGGTCGCGAGGCCCTGCTCGCGGAACTCGCCGAAGGTCTCCCAGGTCTCGATCACCTTGTCACTGGCCGGGGTCGGCCAGTGGATGAGGTAGAGGTCGACGTGGTCGAGGCCGAGCTTCTCGAGGCTCTCGCCGAGCGCCTTCCTCGTGTCCTCCGCACCGCGGCGGTCGTTCCACAGCTTGGTGGTGATGAAGAGCTCGTCGCGGGAGACGCCGGACTTCGCGAAGGCGGCGCCGACACCCTCCTCGTTGCCGTAGATCGCGGCGGTGTCGATGTGGCGGTAACCGGCCTCGAGGGCGTCGAGGACGATGCGCTCGGTCTCGGCCGGGTCGACCTTGAAGACGCCGAAGCCGAGCTGGGGGATCGACTTTCCGTCGTTGAGGGTGAGAGTGGGGACGGTCATGTGTCCACCTTTCGTGTACGGGGGTGCTGGACCAGGGGAAACCCTACGACGCTCGAAGGGTTTCTGCGCACGGGTGCGCTCTCGGCGGAACCGGTCGTGGAGGCGGGGCTGCCGGGAAGACGCGGTGCGCGGTGGGGCGCCGGAACAGGACCGCGGTTCAGGAGTCCCGGACCGGGCGGGCCGGGACGTACCCGGGCGCCGCCGCCTCGCCGTCGTCATCCGCATCCTCGGGGACCGTGTCGAGGAGGAGGGTCGTCCCGTACATGACCGCGGTCGTGAAGAGGGCGCTGCCGAGGCGCGGATTCGGCATGCCGTGCCGGGCGAGCCAGGAGTCGGTCGCCTCGGTGAGGCGGAAGCTCAGGCCGTAGGTCACGTACGTGAGGGCCGCGGAGGCGAGGCCGAACCCGATGTTCGTGCGGAGGTCGTCACTGTCGTCGCGCCCCGTGAACGCAGGCGTTCCGACAGTGGTGGTCACGCCGCCGCTCGCGAGCGAGTACACGAGTCGATGCGCACCGCGGAAACGATCGGGGACGTCGGACGGGCGCGTGTACGCGAGGACACCGGAACCGACGCTCGCGACGGCGCGGACGGTCTGGACGAGAGGGCGGGGAGGAGTCATGCTCCCAAGACTGCCACGGGTGGCTGTGTGGACGGGAACCCGCGTCAGTCCTCGTCGAGTTCCTCGAGACGGCGGCGATGGCGGCCTCGGAG
Organism: Brevibacterium samyangense; assembly: GCF_039529845.1. Classification (NCBI taxonomy): domain Bacteria; kingdom Bacillati; phylum Actinomycetota; class Actinomycetes; order Micrococcales; family Brevibacteriaceae; genus Brevibacterium; species Brevibacterium samyangense. The sequence goes on from NZ_BAAANO010000025.1 coordinate 57,273, forward strand.
CATCCGGAAGGCGATGACGACGCCGCCGATCCCGACGACGAGGCCGCACGCCATCCCGAGGTAGGTGCTGACGTCGCTGTCGGCCGTCACGTCGATCCGGACGAAGGGGTGGCCGTGCTGCATATGGAAGAACAAGCCCGCGAGCCAGAGGGCGAGGAAGGCGATCGTCACGAGGATCGTGACGATGCGCCGGGACCGGCTCGTCGTCGAGGCGAGGGTCGGCAGGTCGACGTTCTCCCGGGCCGCGTAGGCGATCGCGGCCCACCCGGGAATGCCGACGACGATCACGGGTGCGAGGGAGAGGATCCCGGCGCCGGTGGCGACGAGGACGAGTGCGGCGATCCCGGAGAGGACGGCGGCGAGGACATTGCTGAAGACGTAGGCGCGGTAGATGACCTCGCGTTCGCGTTCGTCGCCCATCGAGGGGTCATTCATCCCGGCGAAGCGGTTCGCGAGGCGGTTGGGGTCGGTGCGGCCGGCGGTGGTGCGGCCGGTGGCGGCGTGGTCGGTGGTGTGGCGGTGCGTGTTCATGAGGGCTCCTGGGAGTTCGGGCGGGACGTCGCCGGGGAACAGTGCTGCGGGCCGGAGGTGGGGTGGGAGCACGGTCGGTCGAGCGGGAACAGGCGCTCGACGGTGGTGCCGAGGCGGTGGGCGATCCGGAGTGCGAGGTACACGCTCGGGGCGTAGTCGCCGCGTTCGATCGAGATGACCGTCTGCCGGGAAACGCCGACCGCCTCGGCGAGATTCGCCTGGGTGAGGCCGGCGGCCTTCCGTGCGTCCTTGACCCCCACGGGTCCGACGTCGAGTTCGGGCATCGGGGCTCCTGCGGGTCGGTGGTGACGGGACACGGCGTCGTGCCTGTGCCGTGTCAACTTTCTTTGACATCCACAATGTTAAGCATCCTTGACGTCTGTGGTCAAGGATCTTTGACATTCGAGGTGGTGACGGCGAGGCGGCGACGGGCGGAACCCCGAGTGCTCTCGCCCGATCGTCCCCTCGGTGCCACACTCGGGTGCATGGACGGCCACAGACAGAACCCGCGCGGCCCGGTGCGGGTAACCGCTCAGGTCCTCGCCGTGCTCACGGTGCTGCTCGTCGCGGGTGCCTGTGTGCCCGTGCTCATCACCGTCGACGGGGCGGGATCAGCAGGATCCTTCGGCCTCGCGCCGTTCGCCGTGCGTCGTGATCCGGCGGATCCGCGTTCCCTCGCGCTCCTCGGGACCGGGGTTGCCGCGCTCGGAGTCGCCGTGTGGACGGGTGCTTGGGCACGGGCCGATGCGCGGGCGAGCACCGCAGTCCGGCCGCCGATCCTCCTCGTGGTTCTCTGCCTCCTCGTGGGTGCCGCACTCCTCGGGGTCGCCGAGGTGTTGCGTACCCGGGACGCCATGGTCCTCTGGGACGGGATCGATCCGACGACCGGGCGGGCCACCGGGGGAATGGTGCGCGAGACGCCCACCGCGTGGGTGGGTCTCGTCCACGCGGCAGCCCTCACGGCGGGCGCATCCGCGGTGTGCCTGCTCCTCGGGTTCCGGCGGAGGCTCAGACGAGCGAGTCGCGCCAGGCGCGGTGGAGCCGTGCGAACCGACCCGTCCCGGCGATGAGATCCTTCGGGGTGCCGTCCTCGACGACGCGACCGGCGTCCATGACGAGGACGCGGTCGGCGATCTCCACCGTGGAGAGACGGTGCGCGATGATGATCGCGGTGCGCCCGGCGAGCACGGTCTCGAGCGCCGACTGCACGAGGCGTTCGCTCGGGATGTCGAGGTGGGCGGTCGCCTCGTCGAGGACGACGACGTCCGGATCCGCGAGGAACACGCGAGCGAAGGACACGAGCTGCCGCTGACCGGAGCTCAGGCGCCCACCACGTTTCCTCACGTCCGTGTCGTAGCCCTCGGGCAGTGCGGACACATAGGGGTCGAGGCCGACCGCTCGCCCCGCGGCCTGCACCTCCTCGTCGCTCGCATCGGGGCGACCGATGCGGATGTTGTCCGCGATCGTGCCGCTCATGAGGAACGACTCCTGCGTCACCATGACGACGGATTCCCGCAGCCGGGCATCGGTGAGCTCCCGGAGGTCGACGCCGTCGAGGGAGACGGTGCCGGCGCTCGGGTCGTAGAACCGTGTGACGAGTTTGACGAGGGTCGACTTGCCGGCACCGGTCGTGCCGACGAGGGCGACGGTCTGCCCCGCCGGGATGTGCAGGGAGAACTCCGGGAGGACCTCACGGTCCCCGCCGTAGGAGAACCGCACGCGATCGAAGTCGAGGGCACGACCCGGCGCACCGGCGCCCGCTGCCCCGGATGCCTCGGACGCCGTCCTGTCCGGCAACCGGGCCGGCGTGCGCGGATCGTCGATCGCGGGGTCGGTGTCGAGGACGGCGGCGATCTTCTCGAGGGCCGCGGACGCGGACTGGTAGAGGTTGAAGGTCTGGACGAGTTCGTCGAGCGGCCCGTAGAACCGGCGGAGATAGAGGACGAACGCCGCGAGGACGCCGACCTGCGTCCAGTCCTCGATGACGAACCACGCGCCGATGCCGATGACGAGCGTCTGCGTGACATTGCCGATGAGCCGGGTCGACCCCGAGAACCACGCGATCCCACGCAGGGCATCCGTGTTCGCGTCCCGATACTGTTCGTCCTCCTTGCGCAGGGTCTCCCGGCCCGCAGGCTGCCGCCGGAACGCCTGGACCGCGCGGATACCGCCCATGGTCTCGACGAAGTGGACGATCACCCGGGCGATCGACGTGCGGGTGCGGCGGTGTGCCGCCCGCTGCCGGCGCTGAGCGGCGCGGGAGGTGAAGACGAGTGGGACGAATCCGGCGAACACGACGAGCGCGAGCTTCCAGTCCATGACGAGCAGCGTGATCGCGATGAAGAACATCTGCCCGCCGGACACGATGGCGTCGAGAATCGAGTTCGACAGGAACTGCTGGACCGACTCCATGTCGGACGTCTGTCGGGACACGAGACGCCCCGAGGTCGACCTCTCGTGATACCCGAGGTCGAGTCGTTGGGTGTGGCGGAACAGACGGGTGCGCAGTTCGAACATGATGTCCTGTGCGAGGCCCCCGACGAGTCGGATGTTGAGCCAGGTCCCTGCTCCGCCGATGAGCGTCACCGCGAGGAACCCGGTGAGCGCCCACCACAGGGCCGTCGGGTCCCCGTCCATCGCCCGGGGCAGGCCGAGGTCGAGGGCACGGGCGACGAACACCGGGTCGAGGACCGCGGCGAGGATCGCGATGAACGAGACGACGGCGCACAGCACGACGCGACCGAGGCGCGGGCGCACGAGGGACCCGAGGAGCCGCCGGGCCTTCCGGGCGATGTCCGATGGGAGTTCGTCGGTGTCGTGCCGGGAGTCCGCGAGGGCGGGAACGGTCATCGGGGTACCTCGGGAGAAGGAAGGGGATCGGAAGCGGGGGAGTCGGTCCGCGGTGAGGCGTCGACCCCTGCGGGCAGCGCCTCGGCGCCCATGAGCTCCCGGTAGAGAGGTGAGGAGGCGAGGAGGTCGTCGTGCGTGCCGCGGGCGACGATCCGGCCGCCGTCGAGCACGGCGACCTCGTCCGCGAGCGCCGTCGTCGAGGAACGGTGGGCGATGACGAGCGTCGTCGAGTCCGCGAGGACCTCGCGCAGTGCACGCTGGACGCGTTCCTCGGTGGCGACGTCGACCGCGGAGAGCGGGTCGTCGAGGACGAGGATGCGGGGCCGGCCGATGACGGCTCGGCCGAGGGCGAGTCGTTGCCGCTGTCCGCCGGACAGGGAGAGTCCCTGCTCGCCCACCGCGGTGTCGAGCCCGGCGGGAAGTGCCCGGACGAAGTCGGCGGCCTGCGCGACCTCGAGTGCCCGCCACACCTCCTCGTCCGAGGAGCCGGGGGCTCCCATGACGACGTTCTCCCGCACCGTGGCGGAGAACAGGATGGGGTCCTCGAAGCTCACGGACACGAGGCGCCGGACCTCGTTCACCGGAAGGTCCCGGATATCGGTGCCGTCGATCGTGATGGCACCGCCGGTGACGTCGTGGAGCCGGGGGACGAGGGAGGCGAGTGTGGTCTTCCCGGTCCCGGTCGTGCCCACGAGGGCGAGGGTCCGTCCCGGTCCGATCCGGAGGTCCACGCCGTGGAGGGCGTCGGTGGTCGCATCCGCGAACCGGAACGACACGTCGCGGAACTCGAGCTCGCCGCGGAACCTCCGAGGAGTGGGGGAGTCGTCGATGTCGCCGCCTTCGTCCGTGATGTCGTTCTCGGTGTCCATGACCTCCCAGTAGCGCGCGGCCGCCGTGGCGGACATGAGGGCGTCGGACAGGAGGAATCCGAGCATCTCCACGGGGATCCGCACGACCATCGTGAGGGAGACCGCCGCGACGACGGTGCCCAGCGTCGTCCACCCGTCGATGATGCCCCACGCCCCGAGCGCGACGATCGCGAGCATCGCGAGGCGCGGCAGCGTCATCGTGCCCGACCACAGCCAGGAGTCGAGGTACGCCTTCCTCAGCTCGAGCCGGCGGAGTCCACGGGAGATCGCGTCGAAGCGGGCGGAGACCCAGGGCGCCCGGCCGAAAGCCTTGATGATGCGGATCCCCTGGACGGACTCCTCGACCTGGGTCGAGATGACCCCCTGCGTGTCCTGGGAGTCGCGGGAGAGGAGCAGGTACTTCGTGTTGAAGACCGCGATGCCGATCGATGTGGGAACGGCCATGAGCACGAGGACGAGTCCGAACAGCGGCTCCATCACCGTGAGCATGACGATGCCGGTGAGGATGACGAAGGGCGTCGAGATGATGAAGGGCGCGCCGAACGCGAAGAACCGGCGGAGTTGCGAGAGGTCCTGGACGGCACGGGACAGGAGCTGCCCGGACTCCCAGGAGTCGTGCACGCCGATCGAGAGGTACTGGAGGCGGTCGTAGATCCGGGCCCGCCACGTGATCTCCCACTGGGAGACGACGCGCGCGGCGATCATCCGGCGACCCCACAGGGCGACGGCCTCGACGACACCGATCACGAGGACGGCGGCGAGCGGCCACCACAGGGCGCCGAGGTCGCGATCGGCGATGGGCCCGTCGACGATCCGACCGATGAACGAGGGGACGAACAGGGCGATCGCATTCGCGAGGAACGTGAGGATCACGATCGTCACGTAGATGTGGAGCTTCGCCCGGATATCGGGCCAGAAACGGAGGAGGGGACGCACAGAACGAGAGTACTGGGCGTCACGGACACGACATGTCGCCCGTGTGAACGCCCGGCGACCGGCACCGGGTCCCGGTCGTCCACCGGGCACTGTAGATTCGGTGGCGTGATGAAACACGACCGCGAATCGATCCGGGAGATCCTCGGGCAGGAGATCTTCACGGGGGTCCTCGAGCCCGGATCCCCGCTGCGCGAGGTCGTGCTCGCCGAGCGCTTCGGCGTCTCCCGTACCCCCGTCCGCGAGGCCCTCACGGCTCTCGAGCAGAACGGCCTCGCGGTCCGACGGGGGCGCAGCCTCTTCGTGCGTTCCGTCGATCCGGCCACACACCTCGACGTCTTCGACGTCTGGGCCCTCCTCGAGGTCGAGGCGGTGGCCCATGCGGCCCGGAACCGTCGCCTCGACGACCTCATCGCCCTCGAGCATCTGCTCTCCCGGGACCGGGACTCCGGTCTGCCGGATCCACGGGAGCGGATCCTCGCGAATCTCGAGTTCCACCGGGCGTTGTGGGCGGCCGCGCACCATCCGGTGCTCGAGGACCTCCTCGAGCGGACCCTCCTCCACCACGTGCACGCACCCGACACCTCGGTCCTCACGGACGACGCGCGCTGGGCCGAGGCGCTCGAGGAACACGCCCGCATCCTCGCCGCGGTCTCCGCGCAGGACGTCGATTCGGCGCGCGAGTTCACCCGGGAGCACTTCCAGGCGTCGAAGGACGAGCGGGTCTCGCGGCTGCGCGCGGCACGCAGGGCGTGATCGCGTCCCGGTCCGGCATCGGGCGACGTCAATGCTCCGCCGGAATCATGTGAGACATGAGACACAAATCCCGCTATTCGGGACGATCATCCCGCGAATTGACACGTTGGAAACGCGCGGGCGTATAGTGATGGCATGCACAAGCTTCTTGTCGTCGTCATTACCCAGCGCGCGGAGACCCCGTAGCTGTCGCACGACGACGTCCCGCGCGCCCCTACCGGAACCGGAGGGGCGTTTTTCATGACCGGAACCGGCCGCACCCGGCCGGATCCGGACCACGGAGCGGGATTTCGAGCAGGAGCGCTGGCGCACTCGCGGGTGCGACCGGCGCAGAGTGAAGGAGTCGTCGTGGCAGCGAATGCCCCGTCCGTCCGGCCCACCCCCGGTGGGACCGTCGGGCAGACCACACAACCGCATCCCGGAACCGTCGCCGCAGCGCAGCCGACGGGCCCGGAGGTCCTCACCGGTGCCGAGGCGATCGTGAGGAGCCTCGAGATCCTCGGCGTCGACACGGTCTTCGGGCTTCCCGGTGGCACCATCCTCCCGACCTACGACCCGCTCATGGACTCGACGAGGATCCGGCACATCCTCGTCCGGCACGAGCAGGGTGCCGGCCACGCGGCCGAGGGGTACGCGGCGGCGACCGGGAGGGTCGGCGTGTGCATGGCGACCTCCGGGCCCGGTGCGACGAACCTCCTCACGCCCATCGCGGACGCCCACATGGACTCCGTGCCGCTCCTGGCGATCACCGGCCAGCAGAGCTCGAAGCTCCTCGGGACCGACGCCTTCCAGGAGGCGGACATCGTCGGGATGACGATGCCGATCACGAAGCACAGCTTCCTCGTGAAGACCGCGGAGGAGATTCCGCAGGCCATCATGAGCGCGTACCACATCGCCTCGACCGGACGCCCCGGGCCCGTGCTCGTCGACGTGACGAAGGACGCCCAGCAGGCGAGTGCACCGTTCGTGTGGCCGACGGATCCGCAGCTGCCCGGCTACCGCCCCGTGCTCAAGCCGCACGCCAAGCAGATCCGGGAGGCGACACGGCTCATCGCGCAGGCGAAGCGGCCGGTGTTCTACATCGGCGGCGGTGTCGTGCGCTCCCGCGCGGAGGCCGAACTCCTCCGCCTCGTGGAGGCTCTGCGGATCCCCGTCGTCACGACCCTCATGGGCCTCGGCAGCTTCCCCGACTCCCACCCCATGCACCTCGGGATGCCGGGTATGCACGGTTCCGTGTCCGCCGTCGGGGCGATGCAGAAGTCCGATCTGCTCATCGCCGTCGGGGCCCGCTTCGACGACCGTGTGACCGGGCACCTGCCGTCCTTCGCCCCGCATGCGAAGGTCATCCACGCGGACATCGACCCGGCGGAGATCGGGAAGAACCGTGAGGTCGACGTGCCGATCGTCGGTGACGCCGCCGAGGTGCTCGAGGACCTCTTCCAGGAGTTCCGCTCGAACCTGCCGGAGGCCTTCGAGCAGTCCCGCCCGAAGTGGTGGACCCAGGTCGAGCAGTGGCGCGAGACGTACCCGCTCGGGTACGAGCACACGGACACCGGTCTGTGCGACCCGCAGTACGTCATCAAGCGGATCTCCGAACTCACCGGGCCGGAGGCCGTGTACGCCGCGGGTGTCGGCCAGCACCAGATGTGGGCGAGCCAGTTCATCTCCTTCGAACGTCCCCGCTCCTGGCTCAACTCCGGCGGCGCCGGCACGATGGGCTACTCGGTGCCGGCCGCCATGGGCGCGAAGGTCGGAGAACCGGACCGTGTCGTGTGGGCGATCGACGGCGACGGATGCTTCCAGATGACGAACCAGGAACTCGCGACCTGCGTCATCAACCACATCCCGATCAAGGTCGCGATCATCAACAACTCCTCGCTCGGCATGGTGCGGCAGTGGCAGACCCTCTTCTACGCCGGTCGCTACTCGAACTCCGACCTCAACACCGGACACGAGACCGTCCGTGTGCCCGACTTCGTCAAGCTCGCCGAGGCGTACGGCGCGCTCGGTCTGCGCGTCGAGTCGAACGCCGACGTCGACGAGGCGATCCGGACCGCTCTGGAGACGAACGACCGCCCGGTCGTCATCGACTTCACGGTGCCCGCGGACACCATGGTGTGGCCGATGGTCTCCGCCGGCGTGAGCAACGACGAGATCCAGTACGCACGGGACCTCCGGCCCGACTTCGCCGGGGAAGAGGACGAGGAAGGACTGGATCGATGACCGTCAGCAACCTGCACACCCTGTCCGTCCTCGTCGAGGACAAGCCGGGCGTCCTCGCCCGCTTCGCCGGCCTCATCGCCAGGCGCGGCTTCAACATCCACTCGCTCGCCGTGGGAACCACGGAGTGCGAAGGGCTCTCACGGATCACCGTCGTCGTCGACGTCGAGGACGTACCGTTGGAGCAGGTGACGAAACAGCTCAACAAGCTCGTCAACGTCATCAAGATCGTGGAACTCGAACCCGAGGCGTCCGTCCGCCGGGCGCACATGATCTTCAAGGTCAGGGTCGACGCCCAGAACCGAGCACAACTCAATGCGACCGTCGACATGTTCCGCGCGCACATCGTGGACGTGGCGGCGGATGCGGTCTCCATCGAGGCCACCGGCGAGCAGTCGAAGCTCGACGCGTTGCGCCTCGTCCTCGAACCCTTCGGAATCAAGGAGATCGTGCAGTCCGGCACCCTCGCGATCGGACGCGGAGCGAAGTCCATGACGGACAAGGCGTTCCGCTGACGCCCCTGCCGGGCGCACCCAGCACACCACCGACCACCCATCAGCAAGCATCACCCCCACCCCCTCCAAGGAGTAACTGCCATGGCAGAGCGCTACTACGACGACGCCGCCGACCTCACCCTCATCCAGGGCAAGAAGGTCGCCGTCATCGGCTTCGGTTCCCAGGGTCACGCCCACTCGCTGTCCCTCCGCGATTCCGGCGTGGACGTCCGCATCGGCCTCGCCGAGGGATCGAAGTCCCGTGACAAGGCCACCGCGCAGGGCCTCGAGGTCGGCACCCCGGCCGAGGTCTCCGCGTGGGCCGACGTCGTCATGATCCTCGCCCCCGACCAGGTGCAGGCCGAGATCTACGAGTCCGAGATCAAGCCGAACCTCGAACCGGGCAATGCGCTCGCCTTCGCGCACGGCTTCAACATCCGCTTCGGGTACATCACCGCTCCCGAGGGTGTCGACGTCTTCATGATCGCTCCCAAGGGCCCCGGTCACGTCGTCCGTCGTGAGTACGTCGACGGCCGCGGTGTGCCGGTCCTCGTCGCCGTCGAGGTCGACGCCTCCGGTTCCGCCTTCGACCTCGCGCTCTCCTACGCGAAGGCCATCGGCGGTCTCCGTGCAGGTGGTATCAGGACGACGTTCACCGAGGAGACGGAGACCGACCTCTTCGGCGAGCAGACCGTCCTCTGCGGTGGCGTCTCCCACCTCGTCCAGTACGGCTTCGAGGTCCTCACCGAGGCCGGCTACCAGCCGGAGATCGCGTACTTCGAGGTGCTCCACGAGCTCAAGCTCATCGTCGACCTCATGGTCGAGGGCGGCATCGCGAAGCAGCGCTGGTCGATCTCCGACACCGCCGAGTACGGCGACTACGTCTCCGGTCCGCGCGTCATCACGCCGGACGTCAAGGAGAACATGAAGGCCGTCCTCGCGGACATCCAGAACGGTGCGTTCGCACAGCGCTTCATGGACGACCAGAAGAACGGTGCCCCGGAGTTCAAGGAGCTCCGCGCGAAGGAGGAACAGCACCCGATCGAGACCACCGGTCGCGAGCTCCGCAAGATGTTCGCGTGGCTCAAGGACACCGACGACGACTACACCGAGGGCACCGCGGCCCGCTGAGCCGGTTCCTCCCGGCGGAGCCGGAGG
>NZ_BAAANO010000025.1:67103-84569 GCF_039529845.1 Brevibacterium samyangense
TCCTCGGCGTGTGTGGGCGGTACGGACCCGACCGTGCGGTCCGGGGACCGGACGGCGGGCAGGCCTCCCGTGGGCCCGGTCACAGGGACGGTTCCGGTAGCGGTAGGCTCTGCGGGTGACTGAATACCGTTTCGAAACGTTCGACCTCGGTGTCCTCGAGGACGGGTCCCCGGACACCCACACCGCGAACTACCTCCAGGCCGTGCAACTCGGCTTCAACGCCGGCCGACCCACGGACGAGGACCTGCGGAACCGGGTCGCCCGGGCACGCAAGGACGGGCGCATCGCGACCGCCGTGTACGTCGACGACGCTCCCGCCCACGCCCTCGACACCGACATCCCCGTCGCGACCTTCACCCACTTCACGAAGAGGATGCACGTGGGCGGCGGACGCCTCCTGCCGGCGCACCTCATCACGTGGGTGACGGTGCGACCCACCCACCGCCGGCGCGGGTTGCTGCGGTCGATGATGACCGCGAACCTCCAGCACGCGAAGGACGAGGGGTTCCCGCTCGCCGCGCTCACCGCGACCGAGGGTGGCATCTACACCCGGTTCGGCTTCGGTGCCGGGGAATTCTACAAGTCGATCGAGGTCGACACGAGCCCCGGCTTCCGCATGGCGGTCGAACCGGATCGCCGGGTGGAGCTCTGCAGCGCCTCGCAGCTCGAGACTCTCGAACCGGAGATCTTCTCGAAGTTCCTCCTCCAGGTGCCCGGCGCGATCGAGCGCCAGGAGGTCTACACCCAGATCGCGTCCGGCAACCTCGACTTCGCGACCGGCAAGGAGGACCGGAAGGTCCGTGCCGCTCTCCACTACGACGAGGACGGAGCCGTCGACGGTTTCGTTGCGTATCGGACTCCGCGGGGGGAGGACCTGCCGGGCGTCGTCGAGGTCGTCGACCTCGTCGCGCTCTCGGACGCCGCGTACTCCGCGCTGTGGGCGTTCCTCGCCTCGATCGACCTCACCTCGAAGGTGACCTTCGGTCATGCCGCCGCGGAATCGCCGCTGCCGTGGCTCCTCGACGACCGGCGCCGGGTGCGGACGGTCGAGGAGAAGGACGGGCTGTGGATCCGGATCCTCGATGTCGTCGCCGCGCTCGAGGCCCGGCCGTGGTACATCCCCGGCGATCTCGTCCTCCGCGTCGAGGACCCGCTCGAGCACACGACCGGCACGTACCGCCTGCGGGCGGACGGTTCCGGTTCGGGGCGGGTGGAACCGCTGACCGACTCCGCGGGCGCGGACCTCGTCCTCGGGGTGTCGCAGCTCGGGTCGATGTACCTCGGGGGAGTGGACCCCGTCGTCCTCGCCCGCGCCGGACGCATCACCGAACTCACCTCGGGCACCGCGAAGAAGGCCCGCGCGATGTTCGGGCTCGAACGCCTGCCGCACTCCCCGAACGGGTTCTGAGCGCCGCGGAGCACGCCGGGGGCGACCCGGGGTACATGCCGGTATCCGATGTCCCGCCTCGGTCGGTACCCCCGTGTTTCATCATGTGGCCCCTTGTGAAACCATTCACAAGGGGCCGCATATGATGGGCCCCGCTGCAACCAACGAGGAGGAATATCCGTGAGCAAGCCTGTGGTTCTCATTGCGGAGAATCTGTCACCCGCGACGATCGAGGCCCTGGGCCCCGATTTCGAGACGCGTTCCTGCAATGGGGCCGACCGTGCCGAGCTGCTGTCCGCGATCACGGACGTCGACGCGATCCTCGTCCGCTCGGCCACCCAGGTCGACGCCGAGGCGATCGCCGCCGCGAAGAAGCTCAAGGTCGTCGCCCGCGCGGGTGTGGGCCTCGACAACGTCGACGTCGCCGCGGCGACGAAGGCCGGCGTCATGGTCGTCAACGCCCCGACCTCGAACGTCATCTCGGCCGCCGAGCTCACGATGACCCACATCCTCGCCTCCGCGCGCAACTTCGGCGAGGGCCACGTGACCCTCCGGAACGGCGAGTGGAAGCGTTCGAAGCTCAATGGCGTCGAACTCTACGAGAAGACCCTCGGCATCATCGGCCTCGGTCGCATCGGCGGCCTCGTCGCCGAGCGCGCGAAGGCGTTCGGCATGCGCCTCGTCGGGTACGACCCGTACATCACGCAGGCCCGGGCCGCCCAGATGGGTGTCGAGGTCATGTCCCTCGACGACCTCCTCGCGCAGTCGGACTTCATCACCGTCCACATGCCGAAGACGCCGGAGACCCTCGGCATGCTCGGCAAGGAGGCCTTCGCGAAGGCGAAGAAGGGCGTCCGGATCATCAACGTCGCCCGTGGTGGCATCGTCGACGAGGCCGCCCTCGCCGAGGCGGTCTCCGCCGGGATCGTCGATGGCGCCGGTATCGACGTGTGGAGCCAGGAGCCGCCGGAGCACGGCCCGCTCATGGAACTGCCGACCGTGAACGTCACCCCGCACCTCGGTGCTTCGACCGTCGAGGCCCAGGAGAAGGCGGGTGTCTCCGTCGCGAAGTCGGTGCGCCTCGCGCTCGCCGGTGACCTCGTGCCGGACGCCGTCAACGTCTCCGGGGGCGCGATCCACGAGGACGTCCGGCCGGGCATCCCGCTCGCCGAGCGCCTCGGCCGGGTCGCGAACGCGCTCGCCGGCGAACCCGTCACCCACTTCCGTTTCGAGGTGCGCGGCGAGATCGCCGACAAGGACGTCTCCGTCCTCCAGCTCTCGGGCCTCAAGGGTCTGTTCAAGGACGTCGTCTCCACGCCGGTGTCGTACGTGAACGCTCCGATCCTCGCGGAGGAACGCGGCGTCACGACCGAACTCTTCACCTCTCCGGTGCTCGAGTCCTTCCGCAACCAGACCACCGTCGTCGTCACGACGACCTCGGGCCGCCAGGTGCGCGTCTCCGGCACCGTCACCGGGCCGAAGCTCGTGCAGAAGCTCACCGAGGTCGACGGCTACGAACTCGAGATCGAGCTCGCCGAGCACCTCCTCGTCTTCAAGTACGAGGACCGCCCCGGCATCATCGGCCAGTTCGGTCAGGCACTCGGCCGCGGTGGCATCAACATCGCGGGCATGCAGGTCTCCCGCGGCGAGGGCACCGGTGAGGCGCTCTCCGTCATGGCTGTCGACTCCGAGGTGACCCAGGAGGTCGTCACCGCGCTCGCCGGCGCCGTCGACGCCTCCCAGTTCACCGCCGTGAACCTCACGGAGGACTGAGCAGGTCCCTTCCGCGCAGCAGCCCCGGTTCTCACAAGGAAAACCGGGGCTGCTGCATGTGCGGGTGTCGGGGCGGCGGAGTCAGCTGCGCACTTCGGCACGATTTCGGAGTCAGCTGCGCACTTCGGCACGATTTCAGGCGGCTGGATCGTGCCGGATCGCACAGCTGATGCCGGGGTTACAGCACGAGGAAGCCGAGCTACACGAGGACGGGCGTGACGGCGACCATCGACATGCCCCATGCCATGAGGCCCTTGAAGGTGCGGGTGCGCTTCGCCTCCTCGGTGTTCGTCACGACGAGCGCTCCGCCGGTGGAGAACGGGGAGGCATCGGAGGACGAGGCGGCGACCGACAGGGCGACGACGAATCCGAGCACCGGGAGATCTCCCCCGGTGAGCAGGGGCGCCGCGAGCGGGACGAGCGCGCCGAACATCGCATTCGTCGAGGCGAAGGCGCTCACTGCACCGGCGACGTACAGCATGAGCAGCCCGGCGGCGAGGGGGACGCCGATCCCGGAGACCGAACCGGCGAGGGAGTCGACGACACCCGCGTTCTGGAGGACGGTGATGTACGCGACGATGCCGCCGATGAGGAGCACGACGGCCCGGCCGATCCGCTCCATGCCCTCCTTGAGGTCGGACGGGAACACGAGTGCGAGGACGCCGGCGGCGGAGAGGGCGAGGAAGCCGACATCGATCCCGGCGAGCAGGCCGAGTCCGAGGATCCCGGCGAAGAGGACGATCGTGAGGATCTGCCGGGCTGTCCACAGTTCGGGCGTTCCGACCGCCTCGGTCTCCGCGTCATCGCCGCGCCCCTCGGCCAGGAGCGCTCGTCCGCCGAGGAGGAAGAAGGCGACGATGTTGAGCACGAGTCCGCACGCGAAGGTGAGGAGGAAGACCGGGATCGGGTCCACCGTGATCCCCGACTGGGCGAGGACACCGTCGATGATCGTGAAGTAGACCGCGATCGGGGAGAACCCTCCGGCGTTCGTGCCGTTGAGGATCGACAGTCCGACGAGCAGTGGGCTGATCCGGTAGCGCGCAGCAGTGGGTTGATCCGTTAGCGCGCAGCGAACGCGAGTCCGACGGGAATGAGGATCGAGTTGGTTGCGGCCGAGAGCGCGCCGGAACCGGTGATGAGCGCAGCGAGCAGGAAGAAGACCCAGGGGATGAGGGCGCGACGACCGCGGACGAGGCGCACCGCGGAATCGACGACGTGCTGTACCGTGCCGTTGGCCCGGGCGAGTCCGAAGAAGAAGGTGACGCCCACGAGGGTGACGAGGAGGTTGCCCGGGAATCCGGCCGCGACATCCGCCGCGTCCACCCCGAAGTAGAGAGTACCGAGGGCGAAGGCGGCGACGAGTGCGATCGCCCCCATGCTCACTCCGCGCCACATGGACAGGGCGAAGACGAGGACGAGGCCGGCGATGCCGACGATCTCGGGAATCACTGGATCTCCATCCGGTAGGTGAAGTCGGCCGCGGGGGTCCGGCTGATGCGGTGTTCGAGGGCGTCGCCACGGACGTCGCGGGCGAGGCGCTCGATGCGGACGAGTGGGGCATCACGGTCGACGCCGAGGGCACGGGCCTCGTCCGCCGTCGCGGTGGTGATGGTCATGACCTCCGAGGCGGTCGTCACCGTCTGCGCGCACAACTCCTCGTACTGCGGGTAGAGCAGGTCGGCGAAGTCCTCGACCGGGAGGTCCGCGAGTGGGGCGAAACGGTCCGCGGGCAACGCGATGTCCTCGAGCGCGAGCACGCGATCACCGAGGCGACGTTCCCGGTGGAGCCGGACGATCGGGGCACCGGAGGGGAGGTCGAGTGCCTCGGCGACGGGCGCCTCGGCGGTGGTCACGGTGCGCTCGAGGACATGTCCGGTGGGGAGGGGGCCCGAGGGGTCGCCATGGCGGAGGAATCGGAGGAACGAGGTGGAGAAGTCGGCGCGGCGCACGTACGTGCCACGGCCCTGTTCGCGCACGAGCCTACCGGCAGCCACGAGGTCGGAGAGGACCTTGCGCATGGTGCCGACGGAGATGCCGTACTCCTCGGCGAGGGAACGTTCGGGTGGGAGGGGGGTGCGGGGCGACCATTCGCCTGCGGCGATCCTGTCGACGAGGTCATCACCGACACGTACGTGGAGCGGCAGGCGGCCGTCCGATCTCAACGTCCTTGTCATGCGGGACATCCTGACACAGATTGCTATATAGGTCTATAGCAATACTGCGCAATGCCGCTAGGGTGGTGCCATGGCAGCTCACCTCTCCCCGGGAACCGGTTCCCTCTTCGACGCCCCGACGGACGGGCCGGGGGACCACCACGCACACGTGTTCGCCGCGAACGTCGCGGGCACGCCGCACCCGCGGTACGTCCCGGACTACGACGCGACGGTCGCGGAGTACTTCGCCCAGCTCGACATGCACGGTCTGTCCTGGGGGACGCTCGTGCAGCCGAGTTTCCTCGGCACCGACAACTCGATGCTTCTCGCCGCGCTCGCGGACCACCCGGACCGGCTGCGCGGGGTGGCCGTCCTCGACGGCGAGGATCCGAGGCGCACGTGCCCGGACATCGCCGACTGGCACGCCCGCGGGGTCCGCGGTGTGCGTCTCAACCTCCTCGGGTCGACAGGTCCGGACCTCAGCCGTCCGGCGTGGCAGACCTTCCTCGACGACATGGCCGCGCACGGCTGGCATCTCGAACTCCAGATCCCGCCCGAGGCATGGGCCACCTGGGTGCCGATCCTCGCGGACGTCCCGTGTCGGGTCGTCATCGACCATCTGGGCCTGCCGGAATCCGTCGACGCGGTCCCCGGTCACCCGCTCCTCGCGCTCGCCGTGCTGCCGCACGTGTGGGTGAAGGCCTCCGGGTCCTACCGGTGTGGCCCGGGAGCCGCGCGTGCGATGTACGAGGCACTGTGCTCCGCGGGAACCGACCGACTGGTACCCGGCAGCGACCGGCCGCACACGCGGTTCGAGGGCCGGGCGACGGGGGCGTGGGAGTTCTTCGGAGCAGGGGAGTTCTTCGACGCGGGGGAGTGAGCACGCACCGACGACGGCACTCCGGGAATGCTGCGCGTATTCCCGCATGAGACACGAGCTCCCGGCTCCCGGCCTTCCGCCCGCACAGGGTCCGGCAGTCGTAATCTCCGAACATGACCATCACCCCGTTCACCGCCCTGTGGGTGATGTTCCTCCTCGGAGTGCTCGCGTTCGCACTCGTGCTGTGGGCGCTCCTGCGGCACCGCGGTGACCTCGCGCGCCGGACGACGCTCACGGCGCTCGCGGTGCTCAACTGGGGTCTGTCGACGTGGTTCACCTTCGACCGGATCGCCGACCCGGCCTACCCGGACTTCGTGTTCGACCGGAACTGGCCCTTCCACTACCGCCCGCGGTACGTCGACGCGCTCCTGTCGCTCGTGTGGTTCACGTGCGTGGCGATGGGCGTCCTCGCCGTCACGGTCCTCGCACGCGCCTTCGTCGATCCGCTCGCGAACTACATGTACCTCTTCGATCCCGAGGGTGCGGGCATCCTCGTGCTCCTCTGGGACCTCATCGGCATCCCGGTGCTCTACGAGCTCCCGCTCCTGCCGTTCCTCGCCCCGGCTTTCCTCGGCATGGTCGCAGCGCACCACGGCATCGAGCGGCTCGCCGGTGCCGTGCGATCAGTGGGGAGCCGGACGTCGCCGAGGCGCGGGTCGCCGATGAGGCCCTCCGCGCCTCGGGGGACCTCCCCGCTGTTCACGCGTTCCAGAGTCCGTAGCTGTCGGCGAGCTGCGCGATCTTCTTCGCGCGGGCCAGGCGCGGCAGGTAGGAGCCGTCGGGGACGGTCGTGTTGCCCTCGGCCTGCTGGAGCATCTCGCGGGCCCAGGCGCGGTCGTCCTCGCTCGGTGCGAGTGCCTCGTTCACGGTGCTCACCTGGTCGACATTGAGGACGAGCTTGCCGGCCATGCCCATCTTCATCGTCCAGGCGCAGTCGTCGAGGACGCGGTCGCGGCCGGCGTCCGCGGCCGGCGGGCCGTCGATCGCACCGGGCAGGCCGCCCACGCGGGTCGCGATGACGAGGCGCGAGCGCGCGTACGCGAGGGCGATCGGATCGTCGGCGACCCCGGTGTCCTTCCGGAAGTCATTGGTGCCGAGCGCGAGGCGGAAGGTGCCGGGCGCCTCGGCGATCCGGGTGGCGTTCTCGATGCCGAGTGCGGTCTCGATGAGAGCGATGACGGGCACTCCGGCGCCGGCGCGCATCGCGGTCCACGTCACCTGCTCGGGCTTCTCGGTGTTCGGCAGGACGACGCCACGCAGGCCCGGGAGGGACCGCAGCGCCGCGAGATCGGCCTCCCACTCGGGAGTGCCCATCGAGTTCACGCGGACCCAACCGGCCATGCCCGCCTCGAGCGCCTTCACGACGTTGTTGCGGGCGGCGTCCTTGCCCGCGTCGGGAACGGACGCCTCGAGGTCGAAGATGACGGAGTCCGCCTCGGAGGCCTGGCAGTTCCCGAAGACATCCGGGAACCCGGCGTTCACGAGGAGCCAGGAACGGGAGAGCTTCGCGGGGAGGGCGGCAGCGCGGGCATTGCGAATGGAAGCGGTCGGCATGACTCCGATTGTATGAATCCCGGACCGGATTCTTGTGTCGAAGTGCTCACCATGAGACAGGGGATTGGTGGACGGGGACCTGTTGGCAGTAATCGAGAGGCGCGTGGGCGTCGTGAGGGGGGGCGGAAGGTGCCGTCGATGGCGGCCGGCGGGTGTCCGGATCGTGAACACGCTTTCCGGGATCCGAGACGCCATCCCTAGACTCGCCGTATGACCACGTACAGGATCGCCGTGATGCCGGGCGACGGCATCGGAACCGAAGTCGTCCCCGAGGGACTCAAGGTCCTCACCCGCGCCGTCGAGCTCAGCGGTGAGCCGGTCGAGTTCGAGTTCGGACAGTTCGAGGCCTCCGCCCGCCGCTGGCACGAGACGGGTGAGACGATCACCGACGCCGAGCTCGAGGACCTCCGCAGCTACGACGCGATCTACTTCGGTGCGTGCGGCGACCCGAGTGTTCCGTCCGGAGTGCTCGAACGCGGCATCATCCTCAAGATGCGGTTCGGGCTCGACCATGCGGTCAACCTCCGCCCCTCGAAGCTGTTCGCCGGGAACCCGTCCCCGCTCGCGAACCCGGGCGAGATCGACTTCGTCGTCGTCCGCGAGGGCACCGAGGGTTCGTACACCGGGCAGGGCGGCAATATGCGCGTCGACACCCCGGCCGAGGTCGCGACCGAGGTCTCCGTCAACACGTGGTTCGGCATCGAGCGTACCGTGCGCTTCGCGTTCGAGAAGGCGATGACCCGCCGCCGGAAACTCACGTGGGTCCACAAGAACAACGTCATGGTCCACGCCGGGCACCTGTGGCGCCGTGTCGTCGAGTCCGTCGCTCCCGAGTACCCCGATGTCGCCGTGAACTACGAGCATGCGGACGCCTGCACGATGTACCTGGTCAACGACCCGTCCCGGTACGACGTCATCGTCACCGACAATCTCTTCGGCGACATCCTCACCGACCTCGCCGCCGCGGTCACCGGTGGCATCGGGCTCGCGGCCTCCGGCAACCTCAATGTGAGCGGGACCGGTCCGAGCCTCTTCGAGCCCATCCACGGCTCCGCCCCGGACATCGCCGGTCAGCAGAAGGCCGACCCCACCGCCGCGATCCTCTCCGCCTCGCTCATGGCCGAGTCCCTCGGGCTGCCGGTCGTCGCCAAGGCGATCCAGGGTGCGGTGGAGGCCGACCTCGCCGAGCGCGATGGCCTCGGAGCGCGGTCGACCGCACAGATCGGCGATGCGATCGCGGCCCGCCTCGGGTGACCGCAGCTGCTGCGGTCCACTCGCGGCGCCGGCCCGCGGTGTTCCGCGTCACGGAACGCGCGGTACGCTGATCCCCATCACCCATCCCCTCGTGAGAATTGCGTAGAGAAATCGATGTCTGAATTCCAGCTCCTGAAGAACGTCGAACCGAAGTCCGCCGCGGTCCGTGACGCGATCATGGCCGACCCCGGGTTCGGTAACCACTTCACGGATCACATGGCGCACATCCGATACACGACGGAACAGGGGTGGCACGGCCACGAGGTCAAGCCCTACGGCCCGCTCCTCCTCGATCCGGCCGCCGCGGTCCTCCACTACGCGCAGGAGATCTTCGAGGGGCTCAAGGCGTACCGTCATGCCGACGGTTCCGTGTGGACGTTCCGTCCCGAGAGGAACGCCGAGCGCTTCAACCTGTCCGCCGAGCGCCTCGCCCTGCCGCAGCTGCCCGTCGAGGACTTCGTCGAGTCCCTCCGTGCCACCGTCGAGCAGGACGCCGCCTGGGTCCCGACCCCGAAGGACGCCTCCGACGAGGTCTCCCTCTACCTGCGACCCTTCATGATCGCCTCCGAGAGCTTCCTCGGTGTGCGCCCCAGCCAGACGGTCGACTACTACGTCATCGCCTCCCCGGCCGGCGCCTACTTCGAGGGCGGTGCGAAGGGCGTCGACATCTGGCTCTCCGACAAGCTCAAGCGCGCCTCGATGGGCGGCACCGGCTTCGCGAAGTGCGGCGGTAACTACGCTGCCTCGATGACCGCCCAGGCGGAGGCCGCGGCCCACGGGTGCAAGCAGGTGATGTTCACCGACGCCGCGGAGTCCCGCTACCTCGAGGAACTCGGCGGCATGAACCTCATGCTCGTCACGCAGGACGGCGAGCTCATCACCCCCGAGCTCGGTGACTCGATCCTCAACGGTGTCACCCGTCGCTCGCTCCTCGAACTCGCACCCTCCCTCGGACTCACCCCGATCGAGCGGAAGATCGAGGTCTCCGAATGGGTCAAGGGCGTCGAGTCCGGCTACATCACCGAGGCCTTCGCCTGCGGTACCGCCGCCGTCATCACCCCGATCGGCCGCCTCCTCGGCAACGAGGTCGAGGTCGACATGGGCGACACCGGCGAGTACACGACGAAGCTCCGCACCGCCCTCCTCGACATCCAGTACGGCCGCGCCGAGGACACGAACAACTGGCTGGTCCGCCTGGCCTGATCCCGGCTGTCCGCACCGGATCCGGCCCCTCCGCCGAGGCGTCCGGTCCCTTCCCGAGGGACCGGGCGCCTCGGCGTTCGTGTCGGGGCACCCGCGGTGCGGGTCGGCAGCGCTGCGCGACGCCTCGGCGTGTGAGGTGCGCATGAATGCGCGCACGTGCGCAAAAGAGGAGTACGCTGGCGGGCATGTCCACACTGCATGCCTCCGCCCGCTCCCCGCGGGCCGTCCTGCGCGCCGACGAGGTCGTCGCCGCCCTGCCCTGGCGATGGCGCACCCAGGGCACGATCTTCCTCATCGGCGGACTCGGTTTCATGTTCGACGCCTGGGATGTCGCGCTCAACGGATTCCTCATCCCCCTGCTCAGCGACGAGTGGGGGTTGAGCGTCGGGCAGGCCGCGTGGATCGCGACCGCGAACCTCATCGGGATGGCCCTCGGTGCCTTCGTGTGGGGTGGGATCGCGGACCGGATCGGACGCAAGAAGGCCTTCACCCTCACGATCCTCGTCTTCTCCCTCTTCACGGTGCTCGGCGCCTTCAGCCCGAACCTCGCGCTCTTCGTCGTCTTCCGATTCGTCGCCGGGTTCGGCCTGGGTGGTTGCATTCCCGTCGACTACGCGCTCGTCGGTGAGTTCACGCCCGCCAAGCACCGGGGTCGCGTCCTCACCGCCATGGACGGCTGGTGGCCGATCGGGGCGACCGCGTGCGCGTTCGTCTCCGCGTGGATCGTCGGTCTCGGCGGGTCGTGGCGCCACACGATGCTCGTCATGGTGATCCCCGCCCTCCTCGTGTTCGCGGTGCGCCTGGGCATCCCGGAGTCGCCGATGTGGCTCGCGGCGCGGGGACGACACGCGGAGGCCGATGCGGTCATCCGCCGGCTCGTCGAACGCACCGGGGCGGACATCGACACGTGGACCCACGAGGGAGTCCGGACGATCGAGGTGCGCGCAGGGTTCGCGGAACGGTTCCAGGCGGCGACGGGCCAGCTCGTGGAGCTGTGGCGGTTCTCCTCGAAGGTCACGGCGACCGCGTGGTTGCTCTTCGTGTCCGTCCTCCTCCTCTACTACGCGGCTCTCACCTGGCTGCCGAAGATCCTCCGCGAACAGGGACTCGGGGATCAGGCCGCGTTCCTCGTCACCGGCCAGATGACGGCGGTCGGGATCGCCGGAGTCGTCGCCTGTGCACTCCTCGTCGAGTTCACCGGACGCAAGTGGATGCTCGGTGGCTCCGCGGTCCTCGCTGCCGCCGCGCTCGTCGGTTTCGCGCTCGCCCTCGAGCACTCGGGTGCCGAGCTCACGCTCGCGGCGAAGGTCGGGATCCTCGGATTCGGGTTCCTCATCCAGATGTCGATCCCGGCGCTCTACACCTACGTCTCCGAGCTGTACCCGACGCGCCTGCGCGGTTCCGGATTCGGGTGGGCGTCCTCGGCCTCGCGTGTCGCGACCGGGATCGCCCCCGTCGTGTTCGGCTCGTTCATGTGGCCGTACTTCGGCCTCGTGTGGACCTTCGTCCTCATCGGCGGGCTCGTGGTCGTTGCCGCGCTCGTGATGACGGTGGCGACGAAGGAGACGACAGGCACGGAACTCGAGTGAGGTGCTGAGCACCTGTGTGAAGTGCCGAGAGCCTGCGTGAGGTGCGCGTAATCTGGGAGGCATGACGGACGACACGCGTGAGGTGTTCCACGGCGAGCACAAGGTCAATGGCGGCAAACTCGTGGTCGCGGACATCGAGACCGACGGTCGCACGATCACCGGGGTGAAGATCTCCGGTGACTTCTTCCTCGAACCCGAGGAGGCCTTCTTCGACCTCGCACCGGCACTCGTCGGGGCCTCGGTCCGGGACTCGGGGCAGGAACTCACGAGGCGCCTCGACCACGCGCTCGGGGCGTACCCCGATCTCGAGATGCACGGCTTCTCCACCGCCGACGTCGCGACGGTCGTCCGCCGCGCCCTCACCCGCGCGACGAACTTCACCGACTACGACTGGAGGATCATCCGCGGACCGGTCCTTCCCACGAAGGTGAACGTCGCTCTCGACGAGGTGCTCCTGCAGTCCGTGCAGGACGGTACCCGTACCCCGACCCTCCGGTTCTGGGAGTGGAACGACAAGGCGACCGTCATCGGGTCCTTCCAGTCGTACATGAACGAGATCCGCCCCGAGGGCGTCGAGAAGTACGGCATCGACGTCGTCCGCCGCATCTCCGGTGGTGGCGCGATGTTCATGGAGGGCGGCAACTGCATCACGTACTCGATGTTCGTCCCCGAGTCCCTCGTCGCCGGCCTCGACTACGCGGAGTCCTATGCGTACCTCGACAAATGGGTGATCGCCGCGCTCGCCGAACAGGGCGTGGACGCCTGGTACCAGCCGATCAACGACATCACCTCCACCGGAGGCAAGATCGGCGGGGCCGCCCAGAAGCGCCTCACCTCGGGCACCGTGCTCCACCACGCGACGATGTCCTACGACATCGACGCCGACAAGATGGTCGAGGTCCTCCGGATCGGTCAGGCGAAGATCAGCGACAAGGGCATCTCCTCGGCGAAGAAGCGCGTCGACCCGCTGCGCCGACAGACCGGCTCCACCCGTGAGGAGATCATCGACACGATGGTGAAGGTGTTCACCGAGCGTTACGGCGCGACTCCGGACACGTACACCGACGAGGAGATGGCCCGCGCCGAGGAGCTCGTGCGGACGAAGTTCGGCACCTACGAGTGGACGCACCGGGTGCCGTGAGCTTCGACTACGCTTGAGCGGTGCCGTCCGGCACCCCGACATCCAGCAAGGAGACCTTTCGTGCGCCACGTCGAACCTTCCGTCGAACTCATCGCCCGCCCGCAGATCGACTGGGACGCGCTGAAGAAGTACCTCGGCGAGGTCGGCGGCCTGTCGTGGGCCGAGCGCGTGGAACCGCAGGACTCCCCGGATGCCGAGGACCTCGTCGAGTTCGCCGGCCGCATGTGCTACCGCTCGTGGGAGCCCGGGCTCAACCCGAACGTCGGGCGGGTACGGACGGACTCGGGCCAGTACCTCGGCAACGTCATCGGTTCCCAGCACGGTTCGGTGCTCGAGCACGCGAACTTCACGTTCGTGCTCCACAACGTCTCCCGCGTCCTCACTCATGAACTCATCCGGCATCGCGCCGGCTGCGCGTACTCGCAGGAGTCGCTCCGGTACGTGCGCCTCGAGGAGATCCCCTTCTGGTTCCCCGAGTGGGCACGGGAGGACGAGGAGCTCATGGAGCGGTCCCTCAAGGTGCTCGACACCCTCGAGGAACACCAGAAGTGGATGGCCGAGCACTTCGAACTCGACAAGGAGGGGACGAAGTTCGCGCACAAGAAGCACATGACCTCCTTCATGCGTCGGTTCGCCCCCGAGGGTCTGGGTACCGGCATCGTGTACACCGCGAACCTCCGGTCGCTCCGCCACGTCATCGAGATGCGCACCGCGCCCGGCGCCGAGGAGGAGATCCGCCTCGTGTTCGGTAAGGTCGCCGAGATCATGAAGCAGGAGGCGCCTGCGATCTTCGCCGACTACGACGTCGAGGAAGGCGCCTGGATCCCGGGCACGCGCAAGGCCTGAGGCCGGGGCCGCGCCGGATTCACCCCCCCGGCGCATCCGAGTACGAGAGATCCCATGTCGGCGGTTCGCAGGAACCGCCGACATGGGATCTCTTCGTGGTGAGACGCGTTCTCGACCCCAAGGCGACTCGAGGCGCTCGGTCGATACGGAAATGACGCGCGGTGCTTCCGGAACAGCGCGTCGGAAAGCGCAGTCGTCGGGTTCCGTCGTTACTTCGGCATCACGTCGGGGGCGAGGTAGTGCCGATCCGTGCAGCCACTGGGAAGCTTCCCGGATCCGCTCGTGTAGAAGACGCGGTCCTCGGACGTGCAATTGATGTCGTCATCGGCCCGATCGGCAGTGAGGTCGAACGTGTCCCTGCCGGGGCCGCCGTTCACCGTGTCCTTCCCTCCGCCGTCGACGATGATGTCCGAACGGTATCCGCCCTTGAGTGTGTCGTATCCGGGTCCGCAGTAGATCTGGTCGTTCCCGGTGTCGCCCTCGATGTGATCGCCGCCCTTGTCTCCGCGCAGGACGTCGTTCCCGCCGCGTCCGTGCATCGGGGATGCTGCAGCGGGTGACGAAAGCAGCAGGGCACCGGACACGAGGACGGCGGCGACGGCCCCGGTGCGGATGACGACGTTCGATTTCGATGTGCGTGCGGTCATGTTTCGCTCCTGGCGGTGCAGGGATGGCGGCTTCCGGACCGCGATGCGCGAGATCCGATCGCCGAGGTGCCGCTCGAGCACCCGTATCGACCGTTTCACCTGATGACGCCCCACAGGCGGAGCGGCGCATCGGTCCTGGAACAGGTATTTCGCACGCGCGACAGAAGTGTCACAGGCTCGATGGACCCCGGGTGGCACGACAGGACAGGGGCTCCGCCGTGATAACGGCGCCGCCTAGATCCAGTCGACCTTCCGGAAGATCGTGTACATGACGACGCAACCGGTGAGCATGAGCGCGAGGGCCATCGGGTAGCCGAGGAGCCAGTGGAGTTCGGGCATGTGCGTGAAGTTCATGCCGTACACGCCCGCCACGAGTGAGGGGAAGAAGAGGATGCCCGCCCACGCGGAGATCTTCTTCATCTGGTCGTTCTGCCGTTCCGCGACGACGGTCGCGTTCACTGTGAAGATCTCGCGGACGAGGGCGCGCAGCCGGACGCTCCGCTCGATCGCCGCCGTGATGTGGTCGGTGACGTCGCGCATCCGGCGCAGGAGTTCACGGGCTCTTCGCAGTTGACGGTGTAGTCGGGGTCGGGGGAGGGATCAGCGCGGTGCAGGATGCTCACGAGAGTTCCTTCTATGTGTCATCGGCTGAGACCTGCTCGGCTGGGCGGCGGTCGCCGCGGGTCTTGATGAGGCTGGCGATGGTCGCCACCGCGATCGTCCCGGCGATGAAGAGTAGCGAGAGCCAGATCGGGATCTCGGGGATCACCGTGATCGGCTCGCCGCCGTTGATGAACGGCAACTCGTTCTTGTGCAGGGCGTGGATGAGCAGCTTCACGCCGATGAAGGCCAGGATGACAGCGAGCCCCTGCGCGAGGTAGACCAGCCGCTCCAGCAGGCCGCCGATCAAGAAGAACAGCTGGCGTAAGCCCATGAGCGCGAACGCGTTGGCGGTGAAGACGATGTACGCCTCTTCGGTCAGCCCGTAGATCGCCGGGATCGAGTCGACCGCGAAGATGAGGTCGACGAAGCCGATCGCGATGATGGTGAGCAGCATCGGCGTGGCCCAGCGGCGCCCCTGCTGCACGATCGTGAGGCGGTCGCCGTGGTACTCGTCGGTCACGCGCATATGGCGGCGCACGAAGCGCATGAACCTGCCGTCGGCGGGGTTGGAGTCGCCGTGTGTGAAAGCCTGCCGGTAGGCGAGGAAGAGCAGCAGTGCACCGAATCCGTAGAACACCCACGAAAAGCTCTCGATGAGCGTCGCGCCGACGGCGATGAAGATGCCGCGGAGGATCAGTGCGATCACGATGCCGATCATCAGCACCTTTTGCTGATAGATCTTCGGCACGGCAAAGCTTGTCATCACGATGAGGAAGACGAAGAGGTTGTCGATCGACAGCGCCTTCTCGGTCAGATACCCGGCGAAGTACTCACCGCCGTACGTCCAGCCTGACACCATTCCGATGCCGACGCCGAACAGCAGCGCGAGACCGATGTAGAAGGCCGACCAGCGGGCGGATTCGCCTATGGTCGGCTCGTGGGGCTTGCGCACGTGCGCGTAGAACTCGTAGACGAAGAACGCGATCGTGACTGCGATCGTGATGATCCAGACGAGCGGGGGGATGTTCACAGCGGGGTCCTAACCGTGGAGTGAGCGGATCAGTGCCAAGGTCTTCTCCATCCTCGTGATCGAGGACCGGTGGCCCGGGATGCGGCGTGCATCCGTAATGACGAGCCGACTGTGGCGGAGTACTCCCCCTGGACTTCCAAGTATGCATGTCCTCGCCGTGTTTCCTGAACAGGTCGTGGTGGGCTTGCACGATGACGCCTTGGTGGGGAAGCCGAGGCGGGTGGCGCTGGAGAGGGCTTGTGCGCTGGTGAGGATGTGCCGGCCCGGGGGCACGGGGAAGCTGGCGGCGCGGAGTCCGAGGAGTGCTTTGCTGCGTGCGGCCTGTTGTGGGGTGAGGGTACGAGGGATGTCGCCGGCGAAGGATCCGAACTGGTCGGTGTCGATTCCTGCCGGGGCGAGAACCGCGGCGCCAAGGATTGTGCGGAACGGTCCGCGGGCGAGTTGTTCTTTGCCGTGCATGGTGGCAAACGCGATGACAGCACCGCGGTAGGGGTTCGGGGTGGGTGTCATTGGAAGTAGTCAGGTCGGCTGACGTAGGTGTCGGTGACGAACATCACGCCGCTGCAGGTGGTGAACAGTTCCCGGGCTGCGGTGATGAGCTCTTCGGCGCGCTCGGGGGGGAGGACGGTGATCAGCATGGTGAGGGTGTCGTAGTCGTTGAACAGCAGCGCACCGGAGTGTTGGCCGTGGTGGCCGATACCCGAGACGCCGGAGACGGCGGTGTAGCCGGTGGCGCCGGCGGCGGTGATCAGGGCGCGGATCGAGGGGGCGTCGCGGCCGGGGACGACGAATTCCACCTTCGTCATTTCGGTCAGTCCGTGCATCACCGGTTCTCCTTCTTGTGTGTGCGGGTGGGTTGGCTCGCCCAGCCGTAGCGGGTGTACCGGTGCCAGGGAGTTGTGGGGGCGGGGCGGGCAGTGAGGGTGATCCAGTCGTTGTCGAACAGGTCGCGCAGGACTTGGTTGCCGGAGATGATGTCGCCGATCCTCTCGAGCGGGGCTTGGACGATCACGCTCAGGCGAACCGGTTCGTGCAGGAGAGTGTCACCGACAGCAACGGATTGCCAGGGAAGGCCGCGGCGGAGGTCGCCGCTGTGGCCGGCGAGGACGCCGATGCCGCCGATGGCGTTGTGGATGGTTTTGGTGCCGGCGGAGAGCACGTCGGGGTTGAGGGTGGAGAAGTAGTACTGGTGGTTGATCCACTGAGCCACGATCATCGGGGCGGTCAGGATGGTTTCCAGCCCTGTCCCGTCAGGGTCCATTTCGGTGCGGTAGGAATGCAGGAACACGCGGCGGTGCAGGTTCGCACTGGCGGTCATTTCCCGGGGGCCGATGATCATGGCGGCGTTGCCTGCTAGGGCGTGTCTGTTAATTCCTTCAGCCACGACACGACCCCGTGCAACACGA
>NZ_BAAANO010000026.1:0-15274 GCF_039529845.1 Brevibacterium samyangense
GGGGTGCCATGAGAGTGGTGGTGCTGCCTTTCTGGAAGGTTGGATCACTCTCTATGAAACACGGGACGATTCACGGTGCTCTCACGGCCATCATCGCTCTCGGGCTGACCGGGTGCGGTGGCGCCGATGATGAGCTGGCCGAGCAGGCCGGCAGCGAGCAGGGCTATGTTGCCGGATCTGATGTCATCACCCAGCTTGCCGTGGGCGAGCGGGGCGAACCGATCGAGCTGGCCGCCGAATACACCGACGGCACGCCCTTCGACATCGCCGACTGGCGCGGTGCCCCAGTGGCGCTCAACCTCTGCTACGCAGCCTGTTCCCCGTGCCGCAAGGAGGCTCCCGCCCTGCAGGCCAACTACGAGCGGTACCAGGACGACGGCGTGCGGTTCCTGGGCATCAACGTCCGCGATCAGGCCCCGGCCGCCGAGGCGTTCGCGAACACCTTCGGCCTGACGTTTCCGTCCATGCTGGATCAGGACGGCATCGGTGTGGCAGCACTGAGCACCGTGCTGCCGCCGCAGGCGGTACCCTCCACGGTCGTCCTCGATGCCCAGGGGCGGCCGGCGGCCCGGGTGGTCGGGGCGGTCGATGAGTCCACTCTCAAAGCGTTGATCGCTGACGTGCTGAACGAGTCGGCATGACACTAGCGGCTCCCATCGGCGAGGTGTTCTCGCAGACCGTGCTGACCGGACCGATGCTGCTGGCGATCCCGGTGGCCGTCCTGGCCGGGGCGGTGTCCTTCCTGTCCCCCTGCGTTCTGCCGCTGGTTCCCGGTTACGTCGGCTACGTCACCGGGCTGGGTGCCACCGCGCTGACCGACCGGAAGACCAGCCGGGTCGTCATCGGGGTCTCGCTGTTCATGTCCGGCTTCGCCGTCGTTTTCGTCGCCATGGGCCTGGCGTTCAGCGTGGCCGGTGTGCTGCTCAGCCAGTGGGCCGACACCCTCAACCGGGTGATGGGGATCGTCGTCATCATCGCCGGCGTCGTGTTCATGGGCGGGATTGGCATGTTCCAGCGCAGCGCCCAGATCAACAAGCGCCCACCGGCCGGCCTCTGGGGCGCACCCGCGCTCGGTGCCACCTTCGCGCTCAGCTGGGCCCCATGCATGGGGCCGACACTGGCAGCGGTTCTGGCACTGTCGACCAGTTTCGGTGCTACCGGCGCCGACGGCATCTGGCGTGGTGCCGCGCTGACGCTGATGTACTGCCTCGGGCTGGGGGTGCCGTTCATCGTCGTGGCCGTGCTCATCGTCAAGGGCACCGGCCGGCTGCAATGGGTCCGGGACCATCAGATCCTGATCAGCCGGATCGGCGGGGGCATGCTGATCCTCATCGGGCTGTTGCTGGTCACCGGTGCCTGGACCCACTGGGTCAACAGCCTGCAGGGCATGATCGGCGGTTTCGAGACCATCATATGATGCCCCCCTGCCCTGCCACCCCAAGTTTTCCCATCGTTGAGTCCATGCCGCCCTCAGCCGCACGGCTGGTACCCTAACCACGTTCTCTACAGGGGGTAGAAAGTGTTTCGAAACAATGCTGTGTCGCCTGTCAACCGCATCGTAGGTGTGCTGGCAGTCCTGGTGGCGGTTTTCTTGTTTCCGGTCGTCCCGGCGGCGGCACATGACGCCGTGACCGGGACGAATCCCGAGGACGGGCAGAGCCTGGATGCCGTCCCCGAGGCCATCGAGGTTTCGTTCACCGCCACTCCTCTGGCGATGGGGTCGGAGATCCAGATCAAGGACGCGGCCGGGATGAACTGGGCCGAGGGAGGCGTCGAGATCGACGGCAACATGGCCGTCCAGCCGGTCAATCCCGCCGCACCCGCCGGCGAGTACACGGTGACCTGGCGGGTCGTGTCCTCGGACTCCCATCCGATCGACGGCTCGTTCTCCTTCACCGCGACCGAAGGCGCAGGTGCTTCCTCCTCCCCCAACCCGGAACCGGCAGGGGCCGAGTCCTCCCAGCCGGAGCAGGCAGCGCCCGAGTCTGCCACGCCGGAGCAGCCGCAGACGGACGCTGCGCAGGCAGCGACTGGTGAAGGAGACGCGGGGGTTCCACTCAGTTTCATGATTGTCCTGGCCCTCCTCGTCATTGCACTGAGTGTCGTCGTCGCCGTGGTGGTCCGCCGCCGGCGGCTGGAAAGCGACGAGACATGACCGGTGCCCCCGGACTCCGAATGTGCTCCGATGGGTAGTGCCCCGACCGAGACTCCGGCCGGGACCGGGCGCTGGCGCTCCGCGGTCTGGCTCGTGGCTGCCTTTGCGGTCGCGGTCGCCGCTGTCGTGGTAAGCGCGGCGTTCTCCGGGGCGGCGGCAGAACGCGTAGCGTTGGATCCCGGCGCGTTCGTGCGCTGGGCACTGCCGATCGCGCTGACCGTGCACCACCTGGCGCTGGCCGTGGTCGTGGGCTGCCTGATCTTCGCGGCAACGATCCTGCCCCCCGGAGACAACGAGTCGGCACCCGGGCCTTCGAGCCCCCACCCGGCATTCGCCCGCGTGCGGGCAGTCGCCGCCGGCGTGTCCCTCGTCTGGGTGGGATCAGCGGTGGTCGTGCTGGTGCTGACGTATGCCAATCTCGCCGGCCAACCAGTGTCGGACAATGCCGAGTTCGCCAGCCAGCTGGCCTACTTCCTCACCGATCTGCTCGTCGGCCAGGCCTGGGGTGCGATCACCCTCATCGCCTTCCTCGTGTGCAACCTGACCTTCCTCGTCCGCTCCACCACCGGCCTAGCTGCCACGGCCCTGCTCGCCCTGGCCACCATCATCCCGATCTCGCTGATCGGGCACGCCGCCGGCAGCGACGACCACTTCGCCGGCGTCGGCGCCCTGGCCGTGCACTGGATCGGGGTGCTGGTATGGGTCGGCGGCGTGGCAGCCCTGGCCGTCGTGGCACCGATCTTCGCCTCCAAGCGTGGTGCCCATCAGGCGAAAACGGTGCTCTCCCGCTTCTCGGCGCTGGCCGGTGTGGCGTTCTTCCTCGTCCTGACCTCCGGCGTGCTCAACTCCGTGCTCCGCCTCGGCGGGTGGGAGGGGCTGCTGAGCCGGTACGGTCAGCTGATCCTCATCAAGCTCGCCGCAACCCTGCTGCTCGGCGCCATCGGCCTGGCCCATCGCAGCTGGGCCATCGCCCAGGTCGGGCGCAAGCCCGGCGGGCAGACAGCATGGCGCCTAGTCATCGCCGAAGTGCTCATCATGGCCGGAATCATCGGGGTCACCGGAGCCCTCGGCCGGACCGCTCCGCCGGTCCCGCGGGAACCGGAACCGGCGATCACCCCGGCCGAGATCCTCACCGGCTATCTTTTGCCGCCGGACCTGACCTGGTTCCGGTGGTTCACCGAGTGGCGGTGGGACTGGCTCTGGGTGGCGTTCGCCGTCACCGCTGCCGTCGTCTATTTCCGCGGGGTGCGCAAGGCTCGCGCTGCCGGCCACCGGTGGGCGTGGCAGTCCACCGCAAGCTGGCTGGCCGGACTGCTCGTCCTCGTCTATGTGACCTGCGCGGCCCCGACGATCTACGGCATGGTGCTCATCAGCGTGCACACCGTCATGCTGTTGGCCATCACGGTGATCATCCCGCTGCTCCTGGCCCTCGGTGCTCCCCTGGACCTGCTGGCCCTGACCGTGCAGCGGCGCACCGACGGCAGCCGGGGACCCCACGAATGGCTCCACGCCGCGGCTGCTGGCCCAGCCGTGAGGAGCCCGCTGCTCAGCGGTGCGGTGGTGGCCGTCTCGCTCGGTCTGCTCTACTACACCCCGCTGCTGCGCCTGGCCCTGGATTTCTGGATCGCCGACCAGATGGCCAACCTGTACTTCCTGCTCATCGGGTTCTGGTTCATGACCACGGTGACCCGCCCCCGAACCGCGGCACGAACACTGTCCCGGCGGACCGTTGCCGTGGCCGGGCTGGCCGGGGTGCTCCTGCTCTGGGCGACCGTGCTCGCGTTCGGTGTCACCCCCGTCCTTGAGGTGGACTGGTTCGGCAACCTCGCCCGCACCTGGGGGCCATCCATCGCCGCCGACCAGCAACATGCGGGCACCTCGGTGCTGCTGGCCGGAGTGACCCCGCTCGTGATTCTGCTCACCACGCTCCTCCTGCACCGACCACGCCCGACGCCCGCCGGCACTGCGGGTGCCTTCCAACCCTCCTCCACTGCCTCCCGCCGACCGGACAGAACGGATCATCCATGAACCCCGCCAACCGAAGCGTTCTCGTGAAGAGCAAGTCCCTTGTCTGGATCCTGATGGCAGCCGCCGTGATCGCAGCCATCGTCGTGGTCGTCATCGTGCGCGGCAACGCTCCTGACACGACCACTGAGTCCGCGACGTCAGCAGAGACGGCGGAGACCGGGCAGCTCGTCCGCGAGAACAGCCGCGTCCTGTCGCAGGCGCCGAACGAGAAGGCGGTACTGGTAGAGTTCCTGGACTTCGAATGCGAGTCCTGCCGGGCCGCCTATCCCCTCGTCGAGGAGCTGCGCACGGAGTACGCAGACTCCGTGACCTTCGTCCACCGCTACTTCCCGCTGCCCGGACACCGCAACGCGATGAACGCGGCCCTGGCCGTGGAGGCCGCCGCCCAGCAAGGCGCCTACGAGCCGATGTACCAGCAGATGTTCGAGACCCAGCCCGAATGGGGCGAATCCGCCGACGACAAGAGCCCAGTCTTCCGCTCCTTCGCCGAAGACCTCGGCCTGGACATGGCCGCCTACGACCAGGCAGTCGCAGACCCGGCCACCCAGGACCGAGTCGAGCTCGATCTCGCCGACGGCATCGCCCTGAACGTCAGCGGCACCCCGACCTTCTTCCTCGACGGGCAACTCCTCACTCTCGACAGCCTCGAAGAGTTCGAAGCCGCGGTAGCTGATGCGGCAGCCGACTGATCACATGGCAGAATCACCCGCCGCCCTCCGCTCCCCGACTCAGCTCGCTGTGCCCGTGTTCGCCCGACAGGTCCCGTTCGCCGTCGTGCTGCTGGTCACCGGGGTGAGCGGCTGGGGCGCCTCGGCGATCCTCGTGTCCGAACGGCTGGCCCTGTATGAGAACCCGGAACACGTCACCAGCTGCGACATCAATCCGTGGGTCTCCTGCGGCAAGGTCATGGGCAGCTGGCAATCCGAACTGTTCGGCTTCCCCAACCCGCTCATCGGGATCGTCGCCTTCGCCGTCGTGATCACCACCGGAATGGCCATCCTAGCCGGCGCGCAGCTGGCGCGCTGGTACTGGATCGGCCTGCAGGTCGGAGTGAGCCTGGGCACCGTCTTCGTCATCTGGCTGTGGTCCCAAGCCCTGTTCGACCTCTACCTCCTGTGCCTGTACTGCATGATCGTGTGGGCCGCAATGATTCCCCTCTTCCTCCTCCTGACGATCCGCAATCTCGTCCACGGAATCATCCCCGCACCCGCCGGGCTGGTCCGCTTCACCGCAGACTGGGCGGGGACGCTCGTCGCCCTCACCTACCTCGCGGTTGCGGCCTCCGTCTTCATCCGCTTCTTCCCCGCTCTCACCTCCCCCCTCTGAGACAACCCGCGTGGTAGCTGTCGCCTGCGCAACTCCGTGTAACACTTCTCACCCTTATCCCGTTCGTTATCGTTTCGTCATCTCTTCGTGCGTCAGTACACTCGGAGATAACGAAATGGTCACGTCTGCATTAAGGGTTAGTCGTAATGGGTAAGCACTCGGATCCGAAGCCGTCCTGGAGCGCGCATGCGCGCTCCCTGCTCCGGGACGTCGCTGCGGGCGGCCGCAATCGCGCCGGGCGCCATGGTCAGGAGCCGAGTACCGCCACCGGGGTGCTCAAATCGGTTAGGCGCCGCCCGATGGTCGCCGCCATCGCACTGCCGGCAGCTGCCACGACCGCGATCGTGGCCTCCTCGTTCGCCTTCGCCCCCGCGGACACCGCCGGCGTCGTCAAGGCCGAGGACCAGGCAGCCACCGCCAGCGCGGAGCCCGGCGCCCAAGACGTTCCCACGCAGGATGCCGAGGAACTTGAGAAGGAGCGGCATGCGGCCGCCGAGGAGTACCGGAAGTCCCTTGAGGACGACCCGAAGTACAACCAGAAGTCTGAGGTGAAGGCCGCACTGCCGGCGCCTGAGTCTTCGAAGGAGGGCTCGTCGGAGACTTCCGGCGGGGAGGCCTCGGACCGAGGTTCGAAGTCCTCGCGCTCCGACAGCCGCGAATCCTCGGGCCTCTCCGATGAGCCCTGCTCGGTGTCCAGCGGAATTGAACCCCAGCTAACGGCGAACGCCAAGAAGGGCTACCGGGCGGTCTGCGCCGAGTTCCCCGAGGTGAAGACGTTCGGCGGACCGCGCAATGATCCGGGATCTGACCACCACACCGGGCAGGCCCTCGACATCATGATCTCGGGCTCGACGGGAGACCGGATCACGGACTTCGGGATCAAGCATGCATCCGAGCTCGGAGTGAAGTACGTGATCTACGAGCAGAAGCTCTACGCCCCTTACACCGGTTGGGAGGGACGGGCCATGGAGGACCGCGGCTCGGCCACCGCCAACCACATGGACCACGTCCACATCTCCTTCAACTGAACAGGCTGACCGGCCGCTGCCCCCATCCCCCATGGGAGTAGCGGCCGGTCCCATCCCCCGGGCGATCCTGACGACACGTGGCAACAGGACGCCAAGGCGACGCCGAACACCCGGCTCGTCAGGCGTGTTGGACTGCGGGCAGTTCCCGGTCTCGCAGGGCAGCCGTCTCCACTTGGATCGTGGCGTGGTCGAAGGCGACGGGGAAGTGTTCCTTGACGCAGGCGAGGATCGCCTCCAGGATCTGCGGGGCGTGACCGGATTCGAAGCAGTCATCGTCGACGACGACGTGCGCGGAGATGACCGGCAGGCCAGTGCCGATCATGGAGGCGTGCAGATCGTGCACATCGCGGACGTGATCGAGCTCCAAGATGTGGGCGCGGACCTCTTCGAGGTCGACTCCCTTGGGAGTGAACTCCATCAGCACCCGCACCGTCTCGCGCAGAAGCCGGAACGCGCGGGGAACGATCAAAGCCGCAATGAACAGTCCGGCGATGGTGTCGGCGCGCTGGAACCCGGTGGTCGCGATCACGATCGCCGCGATGATCACGCCCAGCGATCCCAGGGCATCGTTGAGCACTTCGAGGAACGCCGCGCGCATATTGAAGTTCGCGTCGCGGTTGGATGCCAGCACAGCGATCGCGGCGATGTTGGCGACCAGGCCGATCACACCGAACACCAGCAGCTCGGTGCCGGGCACCTCCGTGGGCTCGAACAGTCGGCGGATACCCTCGACGGCGGCATAGGTGCCGACCACGAGCAGCAGCACAGCCTGCCCGAGCGCGGCGATGACCTCGATCCGGGCGAAACCCCACGTCCGCTCACTGCTCGGCGGACGCAGCATCATCGTCGCCGCGATGACCGCCACCAACAGCCCAGACGCATCAGCCAGCGCATGAGCGGTATCCGTCAGCAGAGCCAGGCTGCCGGTGATCACGCTGCCCACCGCCTGCGCCACGACAATGACGGCGATGATGCAGAACGCGATCAGCAGCCGACGGCGCGTCCCCCGATCAGCCCGCTCCGGGACATGACTGTGCACGTGCCCACCCCTGTCAGTTTCCGCCATGCCCCTCATCCTCCTCAACGATCGGCTCGTGATGGTCGTGGTCACGCAACGAAAGCGACACCCCGGACGCCCTCAGCAGCTCATCCGCGCTCTCGACCAGATCCTCCAGTCGGGCCGGATCGGCCAGCGAGAACCACGAGGACCGCCCCTCAGCGCGCACGGTGACCAGTCCGCAGTCACGCAGACAGGCCAAATGCTTGCTGACTGTCGACTGCGCCAGATGCATGTGGTGGACCAGATCCCGCACGCGGTGCTCGCCAGTGGCCAAGTGCTCCAGCAGCGCCAGGCGCGTCGGCTCGGCCAGCGCATGAAACAGCGCCGCATAAGCACTGCGCTCTTCGGACCCAACGGTCTCAGCAACCCCATTAATCGCCATACCGCGATGATAGCACCGAGGGGCGATAGTAAGTCCAAGCCTGACGCGGGCTCTTCCCTAGAAGTCTGATTCGTATCAGTTTGGGCTTTTCAGGAGGCTGTTGCGTAATTGGGCGCCATCCAATGGCAACCACCAAATGTGGGAAATCCTGAGTCGTCTTCCGCAACATGTGGTGGCAGCTGGGCGACGAATACTGATTTCGCAACAGCCTCTCAGGCGGCCGATTCCAGGCAGAAAGCGGCCCACGCGTGCCGCGTAGCGGGCGTAGGTGTCTCCGTGGGTGCGGAGCAGATACGGCTCTTCGACGCACCGGACCTGAAGCTCGACGGCAGCGAGCAGGACCACCGGGGCGGCCGCGGACACCGGGGTGGGGACCAGAAGCACCATTCCAGCGAGGGCGGCCAGCATTGCGGTGAAGACCGGGTTGCGGACAAGCGCGAAGGCTCCGGTAGTGACGAGGGCGGTGCGCTCAGTGGCGTCGACCCCGATCCGCCAGGACGCGCCCATCCCGGCCTGGGCGGCCAGCACGCCGAGCAGACCGGCGACGGTGACGACCAGGCCGGCCCAGTGCGTACCGGCGGGCAGGGGCCACGGCGGTGTGATGCCGGTCAAGGCGAGAAGCGGCCCGGCGGTGCCGAGCACCAGAGCTGCGGCGAAGAGGATCCCGCCCCACCACTCCGCCGAGCCGGGAGCCCCGGTCAGTCCCCGGAACCCGGAGGATCCGCTGCGCCGGCGATGCAGCCAGGTACGCACACCGAAAGCGGTGATCAGCCCGAACAGATAGAGGCCAAGAGCAAGCGCGGCGGCGGTGCTGTCGGTCATGCTGATCCTGTCTCGGAAAGTGGGCCGGTGCGAGAGGAGGGGGTCACGGTCGATCCAATCCATGAGGGCATGCAGTCGTGGGGCGGCAAGAAACCAACCGGGACAGGTGCCCTGTGCGCCGGTACCGGTCGCGCCGCCCGGGTCTTCGGTGGCAGCCGTTGCGCCGGCGAGGCCCTTTGTGAGCACTTACAGGCCGAACGCGCCACCCTCGACGAGGATGAATACCCCAAGACCGATCAAGACGATCGGGAACAGTACGTGCTCCCAGCGTTCGAGCAGCTCGGCGATCGGCCGGCGAGTCGCGACGAACTTGGCCATCATGACGAGGACCGCGACGAGCGCGAGGAACACGACGCAATAGGCGATGACGGCGGCTGGCCCCACGCTGAGGAAGACTGGAACATAC
This sequence comes from Brevibacterium samyangense, assembly GCF_039529845.1. NCBI lineage: Bacteria > Bacillati > Actinomycetota > Actinomycetes > Micrococcales > Brevibacteriaceae > Brevibacterium > Brevibacterium samyangense. The sequence continues at coordinate 9,208 of NZ_BAAANO010000026.1, forward strand.
ACGCCGATGTTGTCCCCGCCGTTGGCGAAGGTGACAGCGGCGACGGTCAGCACGCCGACGTTCTTGCCTTCGATCTTCGCCTCATCATCATCGTCGTCGTCTCCGCGCCACGCTTGCCACGCCGCCCATATGCCGAGGAACAACGGGATGAGCCCGAAGTAGGGAATGGCTTCTGGGGGCAGGAATGCATCCGCCCCCAACGTGACGAGCACGGCGGCGGCCAGAATGCCGCCGAACCCGAGATACTGACCGGCTAAGATCCGGGTCGTTGTGCCCCGCTGGCCCGCACCGCGGGCGAAGAACAGCGAGAGCACGATGATGTCGTCGATGTTGGTGACTATGAACAGGCCGATCGCCTGCAGTACGGATGACAGGATCATGCGCCCGCCTCCATCTTGCAGCACGTTGGCACGGAACATGCAGGGTCAATGCAGCTGGCCCCCTGGTCAACCGCCAAGGTCGTCTCCAGCAACGCAGTCAGCGCGCGGGTCAGGTGCGGATCAGCGATCTCGTACCGGGTTTTCCTGCCTTCCGGTTCTGCCACCACGATGCCGCAGTCCCGCAGGCACGCCAGATGGTTGGAGACATTCGACCGCGACAGGCCCAGCTCCCGGCTTATCACCGCCGGATGGTTCGGCCCCTCAAGCAGCATCAGCAGGATGCGGGAGCGCGTCGGGTCAGCCATGGCGCGGCCTAGGCGGTTCATCACGTCAAGGTGATTGGTAATGGTCAGCACTCGATGAACTGTACATTGTTCGCTGAATAAGGGGCAACTTGCCCGCTCAGTGGAGAACTGCTGCCAGCCGAGGTTTTATACCCGGTACTCGGGTGCAGGTTTACGCTTGATGCCAACCAGCAGATAGTCATTCGCGCTCGGAGGACTAATCTCGGCTTCGACCACGCGGGTGCGCCAAGAGGAGGGTCATGCCGAGGATGTCCGCCCTGGAAGCCTCATTCTGTCGCAGCCGGCCGTGGCGCCTTCTGGCGCGGCGAGTGGTTCCCTGGGCGATTCAGGGCTTGCCTCTCGCCGGCAACGTGCTCGAGATCGGTGGGGGTAGCGGAGCGATGGCCGAAGCGATCGCTCGGGCCCACCCCCAGGTGCACCTCACCACGACCGACGCCGATCCCGTGATGGTCAAGGCTGCGCAGCGGCTCCTCACCCGACTCCCCACTGCTCAAGCGCGCCAAGCCGATGCCACCCGGCTACCTTTCAATGACCAGTCGTTCGACATGGTGCTGAGCTTCCTCATGCTCCATCACGTGATCGAGTGGGAACGCGCGGTGACCGAGGCGGCGCGGGTCCTACGACCCGGCGGGTCCTTCGTGGGATACGACCTGCTGGCCTCACGGATGGCCTCCCTGGTGCACGTGGCCGACCGCTCTGCGCACCGACTCATCGAACCCGCAACCTTCGAACCGGTCCTGGCGCAAGCCGGCCTCGGCCCGCTCCGTGTCCGGGTCTCCTTCGGCGGTCGGGTCCTGCGCTTTATCGCTCAGAAGCCGGACACAGTTCAGGACGATCCTGGCAACGACAAGCACGCGCCCGCGTAGAAAAGCCATGGGTAACACCGTGACTGCGAGGAGACGGCTCCGAGGGGTCTTGGGTGGGCACGAAATACGGTCCATCAGCAAGGCTCGGCCCCTGTGCCGGGCGGGCGCGGCCCCGGACACCATGATCGCCGAAGGGGTCAGCCGTCATGAGGGCTATTACCGGTGTCCCGGAAAGCGGAACCGCTCAGCGCGCTGTGCGTCTGTTGCTACCACAGACCAGCAGGATGCGCCTTAGAATCTGTCGGCTCAATCACCTCCCAGCGATCCCTCGCAACTGCTTCGTCATTGTGCTGGTGAATCCGTGCACCCCGTCGACGATCGCCAGGTGAACCCATGCAAATCGCTGAGCTGGTGGCGGTCGATCTAGTTCAGGACGTGTCCCCGTCCCTCATACCGGACGGAGGCTCCCGCAGCATCCCGAGGACCAGTCCCGCCACCCCGACGGTGACGAAGACGTCGGCTGCGTTGAAGGTGGGAAACCAGCCGGTGTGTAGGTAATCCACCACGCCGGCCCCGCCCAGTCGATCTACAAAGTTCCCCAAGGCCCCGCCCAGCAGCAGAACGGCTCCGCCTCGGGCCACTGTGCCCATAGCACGGACGTTCGCCAGCAGATACCACACCAATCCGGCGAGGACCAGCCCGGTCCCGGCGATTACCATCCAGGCGGGCAAGGACGCCCCGAGGCTGAACGCCACCCCCGGATTGTAAAAGACGCGCAAGCTGATCCAGCCCAGATCGACTACCTGGCCAGCGGGTAACGCGGTCTGAGCCAGGGCCTTGAGACCAAGATCCACCAGTGTCAGGACCCCAGCCCCGCCCAACAGTCCGACCACCTCGCGAGGCCGGGGCCGCTGTACAGACGTAGCGCTCACCAGCTGACCACGCGTGTCGACACCAGATGGTGGGGCCACCAATCCGTGGCCGGCCGACGCCTGGGCGCCCGCGCCTTGCAGCGGCGAGGCTGCCACAACGGCCAACGCAGGCCCAAACCTGTCCCATCACTCTTTATCGTCACCCTCAGATGCTACCGGTTCAGGCTATTGCCTCTCCCTGGGAGGAACAGGACGGACTTCTTCGTGGGCCCCACCCTTGATACGACCTACGTCCACCGCTCCACAGCCCGCAGGACACCGTATAGCAGACACGGGGCACCCCGGCTGCGGAGCACGAGAAGGTGCTCGGATCGACAGCGGTCAGTTTTCCGCCGGATCTGAAGATCCGATGAATGGTGACGAATCCCCTAGGTAGGATCGGGCAGATGGATATGGCATGTGCGGATTGCGGATGTGTGGTCAATCGAGGCGCAGTCGTGCGCGCGTGCGACCAATATCCCGATTGCTGCTGCCGGGACTTGCCGCTCACCGGGGACAACAGCGCTTCCCGAGACGAGTAGCGTCAAATTCGCGAGACCACCCAAATCCGCGCTGTGACGTCTGGCCGGTAAACGAGCAGAGCTTTCCCGATTCCTTGTGGAGCCGTCGGGGCGGAGGCTGTCACTATGCGGGCGGGCTGTCCTGGTCGAGGGGCAGGCTCAGCTGCTTTGCATGGAAGTCAAAGTGCATGGTGGGGAAGGCGTAGACATCCGCGACGGTCATCACGGGGGTGAAGAAGGGGTCCCAGCGGGTTGGAAATGCCATGTGCAGGGCCAGCGATCGCTGGGATTCGTTCTCCAGATTTGTGCCGAGGGTGGCGGTGACCCGGCGTAGTTTGCGCGCCATGCGGTGACGGTTGTAGACGCGGGCTGCGGTTCGGGACCCCCAGTAGTTGACCTGGTCGAATGGGCGGGTTCCTGCGTTGAGGAGGCGCGCGAATGCTGTGTTGAGTGAGGGCGGGAGGTGGCCGAAGATCTTGACTAAGGGCAGCAGGTTTCGGACCATCATGTAGCCGAACACCATATGGAACAACAGGACCTTGTTGCTCCAGCGGGTGCCGGCACTGCGCCGACGTAGGTCAGCATCCCCAGCCTGGGACAAGGCGTCTTCTAGCTCGTCGCAAGCTCGACGGTATCCGTCCGTGATCGCAGAGCGGTCCATGGTCGCCACTTTCGGCCAGGCACCGATTCCCGGCTTCCCTCGGCCCCATCGTCACCCACGTCCCTGCCGCGGTCAATGGTCGAATGGCGGGGGGCGCAGTCGTGTGACCGGGTGGGGTGTCAGAGAGCTGACGCTTCAAACTCTCCCGGTGGAAGGCATAGGGCATGTCAAACCGGGTATACCCCTTTGACGCTGTGACTTTGTCCGCTAATTGGCGGGGTTTTTCAGACGCTCAGTGGCGGCCTCCACTCCCTCGCACGCGAGGGGGTGGTAGCGATGCCCTGCGTGTCCGTAAGGCCATCCCCATACGACTACCGGGGTTGGCGACCCTCACCCCTGTCGACCCACCCGGATCGATACGTGCTGTGAGTCCCTCGGGCGCAGTTCCGATGCCCACTGCGCCGCTGACACTTTCGTGTCAGTAGGTCGAGGCGGAACGTTGGTGCTTGACCCCTGATCTTGGACACGCTGATTCCAGCACGATGCTGGGGAAGCGAGAATCCAAGGATGGCAAGGAAGAACTACACCGACGAGTTCCGGCGGCGGGCGGTGGACCTGTACGAGTCGACGCCTGGCGCGACGCTCAAGGGCATCGCGGGCGATCTTGGGGTCTCGCGGGGCGCGTTGAAGGAGTGGATCGACAAGCTCGGCTCCGGGACGACTGTCGGCGGTGGCATGGCGGTGCCTGATGGGCCGCGGCCGGAGTCGCAGGCGGCGCGGGTGGCCCGGCTCGAAGCGGAGAACACAGCGCTGAAGGCCGAGGCCCGCAAGCTCGAGACGGAGCGGGACATACTCCGTCAGGCGGCGAAGTATTTCGCCGGGGAGACGAACTGGTGAACCGCTTCCAGTTCGTCGAGGACCACAAGGACGCCTACGGCGTGAAGCGGTTGTGTGAGGTCATTCAGATCGCCCGATCCTCGTTCTACGCGTGGCTCGCAGCCGCGCCAGGACGAGCCAAGCGTCACGCTGCGGACGCGGCGTTGGCGGCGCGGATCCGGGTGCTGCAGGATCCCGACCAGGGCGGCGACCGCGCGTATGGTGCACCGCGGATCACCGCTGACCTCAACGACGGCGTCGCGCCGATCGAACGGGTCAATCGCAAGCGGGTCGCCCGGGTGATGCGCGAGCACCAGCTCGCCGGAATCCGGCTGCGACGCCGAGTGAAGACGACGATCCCGGACCAGTCGGGCAGGCGCTTCCCGGACCTGATCGAACGCGACTTCACGGTCGGCGAGCCGAACCGCAGGTACGTGGGAGACATCACCTACCTGCCCATCGCGGACGGCTCGAACCTCTACCTCGCCTCGGTGATCGACCTCGGCTCCCGCAAGCTTGCCGGCTGGCAGGTCGCCGACCACATGCGCACCGAGCTCGTCGAGGACGCCCTCCGCGCCGCGGCCCGCGAGCGTGGCTCACTGGCCGGCGCGATCTTCCACAGCGACCACGGCTCGGTCTACACCTCGAAGGCCTACGTCAAGCTCTGCAAGGACCTGAAGGTCATCCAGTCCATGGGAGCGATCGGGACGAGTGCCGACAACTCACTCGCGGAGAGCTTCAACGCCGCCCTCAAACGTGAGCTCCTCGCCGGACGCGCGGCGTTCCCGGACCAGGCCACCGCCTACCGGGCCGTGTTCCGCTGGGTGAACCGCTACAACACCCGCCGACGCCACTCCGCGATCGGCAACATCAGCCCGAACACCTACGAAGCCGCCGCATCCGCTACCCTCGCGGAAGCGGCATAACCGAACCGACACCGTGTCCACGATCGAGGGTCAAGGCCCGTTCCAGCTGTGCGGCTGGGGCTCGGTCGACCACCACCCCTCGATGGCGTGTCCGTGCGGCGTCGGGCTTGGCTACAGGTACCGGCAGACCTGGTCGGAGCTGCACGTGTCGGGCTCAACGTGCTCGGCCTGGTCGCGTAGCCCGGCGAGGGTGTCGCGCAGGTCGTGGAGCTGTCTGAGTTTCAGGTCAATGTCGGTCAGGCGTGCGTCGAGCAGGTCGCGTACGTGATCGCAGGGAGCTTGGCCGTGGTCGCGGATGTCGAGGACCTGCCGGATCTGGGCGAGGGAGAGTCCGGCGGCTTGGCCGCGGTGGATGAAGTCGATCCGGGTGAGGCTCTCGGTCGTGTAGTCGCGGTAGCCGCCGGGCGTGCGCTCGGCCAGGGGCAAGAGCCCCTGGTCTTCATAGAACCGCAGAGTCTTCGTGGTCGTGCCGGCCGCTTCAGCGAGCTCCCCGATCCGCATCCTCACCCCTCGTGTGTCACAGGTCTCACCCTTGACCTTCCCCTGTACTGGAAGCTTTAGTATCGCCGCATCAGGAGGATTTCTCAACAGTCCGGGGAGGGTTCGGGATGCAGTCGAAGATTGATCTGGCCGTGATCGGGTCGGGTGGCGCGGCGTTCGCCGCAGCGATCCGCGCCACCACGCTGGGTGGGGTGTGATCATTTGAGTGGACTCCAAAACACGAAGGAGAATCCACGCCAT
>NZ_BAAANO010000027.1:0-43487 GCF_039529845.1 Brevibacterium samyangense
TGGTCACATCGGCAGGAACGGGGATCAAGACGAAGAGATTCTCGGCTCTTCGGAATCAAGGGTGTAGGTGAGGTCTGAACCCTCCGGCTTCGAGCAGCGACCTGGCGATGTAGTGGGTGAGGTTGCGGAAGCCGAGCGCGGAGCCGCGGAGGTGTTCGAGGCGTCCGTTGATCGCCTCGGTCGGGCCGTTGCTGGTGCCGGGCCGGTCGAAGAACGCGAGGATGTCGGCGGCGCGTTGCTTCATGGTGCGGCCGAGCTTGCGGATCTCCACGAGCGCCGCGGGAACCCCGGTGGTGATCGTGGCGATCACCGCCTGCATGGCCTGCCTGGCCTTCTTCTTGTCGGGTTCCCGGTAGGCGGCGACGATGCGCTGGTAGATGCCCCAGGTCGCCTCGACCTCGACATGCTCCTCGCTCGCGAACACCGCGTCCAGGCGTGCCCGCTGCTTGTCGGTGAGCAGGCTCGCGCCGGTGTGGAGGGTGCGGCGGGCCTTGTAGAGCGGGTCGCCCTTCATCCCGCGGTGCCCGGTGGTGTCCTGCTGGACCCGGCGCCGGCAGGCATCCAGTGCGTCGCCAGCGAGACGGACGACATGGAATGGGTCCATCACCGCAACCGCGTCGGGGAGCTCTTCCGCGGCGGCGGTCTTGAACCCGCTGAACCCGTCCATCGCGACCACCTCGATCCCGTCGCGCCACTGCTTCGGGCGGCCCGCGAGCCATTGCTTGAAGACGGACTTGGAGCGGCCTTCGATCATGTCCAGCAAGCGCGCGGGGCCGGTCTTCTCGCGGGCGGGCGTGAGGTCGATGATCACGGTGACGTACTTGTCGCCGAATCGGGTGTGTCGCCAGACGTGCTCGTCGACGCCGATCGTGGTGACCCCGTCGAACCGGGCCGGGTTGTCGATGAGGCGCCGCTTGCCTTCGACGAGGATCGCGGTGTTCGCGGTGTGCCACGACACCCCGAGACCGGCGGCGGCGCGCGAGACGGTGAGGTGGTCGACCACGATCGCAGTGAGTGCCCACCCGATCCCGCCGCGGGAGATCTTCGCCCGGGGCGCGGCCGCCTTCGACGTGTCCTGCCGCCAGGTGCGGCGGCAGGACACGCACCGGTAGCGGCGCACCCGGATTAGCAGCGTCGTCGGCCGGTGCCCGAACGGTTCATGCGCCAGCGGGCGCGTCACCGTGTCCCGTGGCGCGCCCTCGGCGCCGCACCTCCGACACCACGGGTCGTCCTCGACGACGCGGCACTCGATCACCGCCCGATCTGGCTCGAGACGCTGCCCAACGGCCTCGAGGCCGAGCTCGTCGAGACGGCAGAACGTGGTCAGGTCGGGCGCGGCGAAGGTAGCGTGGTGCAAGTCGAGGTCTTCCGGCGGATGGGCAGTGTAGGAACTTCCATCTTGGAAGACCTCGACGTCTATCCACGAACCAGCCGCCCACCCCCGACTACACCCTCAACTGCGAAGAGCCTCTCATCCTCCAACCTGACTTGCACAGGTTTTCGGGGTTGAGCTGATTCGCCGAGCATCGTTCCAGGTCAGCGGGCCGTGGTGCGCTGAAGTGACACACTAAATCCAAGGTGTTCCTGCGAAAGGTGAAGACAGCGTCCGGTGCGACCGCTGTGCAGATCGCCAAACGCGAGAACAGACGCGACGTCGTCCTCGAGCACCTCGGATCCGCCCACACGGATGCCGAGCTCGCTGCACTGTGGAAACGGGGCCAGGAGAAGCTCCACGCCGGCCAGGGCGTACTCGACCTCGGACTTCCCGACGATCCCCGCCAGGCTCTCATCCAGTCCAAACGATCCCGGCTGTTACTGGATGTTCTTCGCTCCGCGTGGGTATCCCTGGGTTTCGACACGGCCGGGGACGAAACGTTCTTCCAACTCGTCGCTGCCCGCCTGATCGAACCGACCTCGATGAGTGACTCCAGACGGGTACTCGAAGAGATCGGCATCTCCCCGGTACACCGGAACACATTCCACGCTGCCCTGCGCCGGTGCGGGAACCAGGGATACCGGGACGACATCGCCACGAAGTGCTTCGAGTACTCGACGACGCACGGTGATATCTCCCTGGTCCTGTACGACGTGACAACCCTGTACTTCGAAGCAGAGAAAGAAGACGGGCTGCGGAAGGTCGGATACTCCAAAGAACGCCGCGTCGACCCGCAGATCGTCATCGGTCTCCTCGTCGACCGGAACGGGTTCCCCCTGGAGATCGGGTGCTTCGAAGGGAACAAAGCCGAGACCCACACCTTCCTGCCGATCGTGAAACAGTTCCAGGAACGCCATCGCATTGCGGAAATGGTCGTCGTCGCTGACGCGGGCATGCTGTCGGCGGCGAATATGCGCGAACTCGATACTGCGGGGCTGCGGTTCCCCCCCCCCGATGAGAGGAAAGGGCATGACCGAGGCGACGACCCAGACGGACTACCTCACGCGCGCCGAGGCCGCCGCCCGATGCCGGGTACCGCTGCCGACGTTCGACAAGCTGCGCCGCGAGGGGTTGATCCCCGAACCTGATGCCCAGGTCGGCAAACACAAGCTCTGGAGGGCAGACACGATCGATGAGTTCCTTGAGGTCGGCGGAACAAGACGCTGATGGCTGGCCGACCATCGAATACCTCCCCGTGGCGCATCGACCCGAAGACAGGTCGGCCGCTGCCCGAGGGGATACGTTGGCGGGCAGATCGCAACCGCTATCAGATTCGCGTCACGGTCACCGATCTGACGGGGAACAAGCAGCACCGCTCGCGCATGTTCCTCACGCTCGCCGAGGCGAAACGGGAACTGGCGAAAGAGATTGCTGGCCGCAATCCGAACGCCGGCATGACGCTCACCCAGTGGCACGAGCGCTATTGGCCTGCCGTCGCCGCGTCGGTACGCGTCGGAACCGCGCACGGGTACGACGTGTCGTGGCGCAAGCGGGTGCAGCCGACCCTCGGCGATAAGAAACTCGAAGAGATCACCTCGCCACTCATCGAGTCTGCGATGGTGTCATGGGCGGGATCTCCGTCGATCAAGGTCGATTCGCTCGCGGTGCTCAGCCGCCTGTTCGACGGTGCACGCCGGGCGAGGATCATCGACTACAACCCGGCACGAGAAGTGAAGCGCCCGAGCCAGGACACCTCCACTTCCCCGACCTCGCGGGCACTTACTGTGCAGCAGATCAGGAGACTGCTCGAACTCATCCCCGCGGGAGTGTACCGGCGTTACGCGGCAGCGCTCGTGTTCACAGGGATGCGTGCGGGTGAGGCAACCGCGCAGCGGGTGCGCGATGCCGACCTGGACCAGAACATTCTCCGCATCAGCCGCAGCTTCTCCCCCGGCAAGAACGGCGAACTGGTCGAACAAAGCCCCAAGAGCCATAAGGAGAGGGAAGCCCCGATTACGAATCAACTCCTTCCCTTTGTCATCGAGGCGGTCGAGGGTAAGGAACCAGATGACCTGTTGTGGGCTGGACAGAACGGTGGCGGACTCACCGCACGTAACTTCCGCCGCGCTGTCTATTGGGAGAAAATCAAGCAAGAACTTCGCCGCCCCGACCTGCGGGTGCACGATCTCCGGCACACCTTCGCCACGATCCTCTTCGACGCAGGAGCCTCTGCACCTGACGTGCAAGCCGTACTCGGGCATTCCAGCCTGCAAGTCACCGAACGATATTCACGCGCACGCGAGGGTGCCGCTCGGCGGGCCGGGTCGGTGCTCGACGAGCTCTTCGAGCCCGACAAGCCGAAGTCGAAGAAGAACACCAAGAAGAGCAGCACGACGAACGGCGCAAAGAAGTCGCGGCGCTCGTCTGCGAGCCCGAACCTTGCCGACTCGTTCAGCAACCCGTTCGAAAGCGCTGACTACAGCACGGGCCGCGGAAATGGCCCAAGGTCGCGGCGGGCTCGGCTTGTAAGGACCACGATAGATCCTGCGACTTCGAGCAGGATGACGGCGGGGCGGCGCAAGACGACGCTAGAGCGACGCAGAACCGGCGTCTGACCAGGAAAAATAAAAGAACCCCCATGAGTAGAAGCCTCATGAGGGTTCAGTAACGGTGTAATAGCCGCTACGTGGCTCCGACCGGCGTCGATCCGGTGACCTTTCGATTTTCAGTCGAACGCTCTACCAACTGAGCTACAGAGCCTGATGGGAATCACTCGCCAGGAGTGTTTCCGCGACCTCGACGGGACTCGAACCCGCGACCTCCGCCGTGACAGGGCGGCGCGCTAACCAACTGCGCCACGAGGCCAATATTCAGTTCTTCCGCTTCCGTGGTTCTCCCACTTCTGCGGATCCCCCAACTGATCCGGTGAACCGTTCCGGCCGGGTTCGTACCCCCAACGGGATTCGAACCCGTGTCGCCGCCGTGAAAGGGCGGTGTCCTAGGCCACTAGACGATGGGGGCCCAGTTCTTCCCGCCGTCACCGGCGTGCGAACCTCGAATAGCTTAGCGCACCACTTTCGGGCATTGCAAAGCGAAAGGATCGTTCCCCCTGGTGATGTGCGTCACCGCAGGTGAGCAGCCGGTCAGCCGCAGGTGAGCAGCCGGTGAGCACCCGGTCAACGCGGGCCACCGCCCTCGTAGAATCCGCATATGGAGTACATCGACGACGCCCGCTTCGACCAGCTCGTCGACGAGGCGATGGAGGATCTCCCCGAGGGCGTCGTCGACCACATGAACAACGTCGTCCTCTTCGTCGCCGACGACCCACCGCCGGAGGAGCCCGACCTCCTCGGCGTGTACGACGGCATTCCGCTCACCGAGCGCGACGGCTCCTGGGGGTTCGTCCCGCCGGACACCATCTTCCTCTTCAAGAACAACCTCGTGGCGTTCTCCGAGGACGAGGACCACCTGCGGGAGGAGATCCTCGTGACGATCGTCCACGAGATCGCCCATCACTACGGCATCGACGACGCCCGCCTCCACGAACTCGGCTGGGGCTGAGCCGCCCGACCGTCCCCACGACCTGCCCTCACCATGAGCACCGTCCCGCCGAGGCGCCACGCGGCACCCGGCTCCACCGCACCTCGGGCGCGGGAATAGTTCGTGGATCGGAACCGTTTGCCGGATGGTCACCCGAGGGCCGCCTCGGGGCGCCGCATCGGGACCGGGGCTGCTCCGAGCCACGTTCCCGCAGGCGCTCCACGGGGTTTGGCCCGGTCAACGGGCATCCTCTAGGGTGACCGATAACCCAAACGGAAATCGAGAATCCGCCCTGGATCGCCGGTTCCGACGCTCCCGAAGGACGAGCTCGGGTCCCGGCCCCCTCAGGGCAGGAGGCACAGTGTCGATAGCAGTTCGCTCCCACGCGGCCGCCACGCCGGCGCTCCGCGTCCTCAACCTGGCCGGAGTCGAGTACTCGGTGCACGAGTTCGATCACGACCAGACGACCCGCCGCTACGGAACCGAAGCCGCGGAGAAACTCGGGGTCGATTCGCATCGCGTTTTCAAGACCCTCTACATCCTCGTCGACGGTGAACCGGTGAACGCGCTCGTTCCCGTCACCGGACAGCTCGACCTCAAGGCCCTCGCCGGAGCCCGCAGTGCGAAGAAGGCCCAGCTCGCCGGCGTCGCGGAGGCCGAACGTCGCACCGGCTACGTCACCGGTGGCGTGAGCCCCTTGGGGCAGCGTCGCTCGGCACCCGTCGTCATCGACCAGTCCGCGCAGGACCACGACACGATCTTCGTCTCCGCCGGCCGCCGCGGTCTCGAGATCGAGATCCACCCCCGCGACCTCGCGATGACGACGAACGCGCAGTTCGCGAAGATCGCCACCCTGGACTGACCCGGGCCGGGCCGGGCGGGCGGGAATCCCGGCCCCGCCTCGGTACCGCGGCACCCCCCGACCCATCCGCCGCCGAGGTGCCTCAGAAGTACCCGGCCGCCCCCACCTCGGGTTCGGCCGCCCCCGCGGAGAGATCCGCGAGTACCGCGAGCGCCCGCTCGACCTCCTCCGGTGGCACGGCGAGTGTGTGCCGCACCGAAGCCCCGTACTCGCTGTCCGTGATCCGCCACCCCTGCTGCTCGGCCGCGAGCGTCACGGCGGACGCCTTCGCGTAGTCGAGGTCGACGACGATCGGGGTGCGCAGTTCGCGTTCCTCCACCGGCAGCCCGTCGAGCGCCTCGGACACCGCTCCCCCGTACGCCCTCACGAGCCCACCGGCACCGAGGAGCGTGCCCCCGAAGTACCGGGTCACGACCGCGACGACGTAGGTGAGTCCGTGCCCCGTGAGCACTTCGAGGATCGGGGCGCCGGCCGTGCCGGACGGCTCCCCGTCGTCGCTGAACCTTTGGGTGCGGGAGTCCGGATCGAGCACGAAGGCACTGCAGTGGTGCCGGGCCTTCGGGTGGAGGGAACGTTCCTCCTCGATGACGGCGCGCGCCTCGGCCTCCGTCTCCACGTGTGCGATCCGGGCGATGAACCGGGAACGTTTGATCTCGATCTCCGCGGTGCGTTCACCGCGGGGCGTGCGGTACCCCATGAGCCGGACGGACCGGTGTCAGCTCGCGCGGGAGTACAGCATGAGCTGTTCCCACTTGCGGGTGTACATGTTGAACGCGCGGATCGCGGCCTCGGTGTCGTCCTGGTCGAGCGCGTCGATCCATTCGTGCACGAGTTCGGACCCGGTGTCCGGCCACAACACCTCGGACATCCCGCCGAGGTCGAGTTCGAGGACCGAGTTCATGTCGAAGGAGTCGAGCCAGGTCGTGAAGCTCTCGGCACTCTCGACGACACTCACGAGGCGCGACTTCTCCTTCGCCACGTCGAAGGCCCACTCCATCCGGGCCGAGGCGGTGAGGATCGGGGTGCGGATGAAGACGCGGGGGTTGCCGTGCTCGTCCTCCGCCTCGATGACCTCATCCTCGTCCGGGTCGATCGCGAGCCACCACACGGGTGACACGTCCCAGGAGCTCGTCCGGGTGAACACCCGGGTGTCGGGATCGTCCTGCATCCACTCGACACGGAGTGCTGCGGCACGCCGACGCGCCGCCTTCGGCACGATCATGTCGAGTTCGCTCTTCGAGGACACCTCCTCGAGGGCGTCGAGCGCATGCCACGACCGGATGTCGTCCTGGACGGGGCTCACCCGCGTGAATCCGTCGCCTCCCTCGTCGGACGTGAGGAAGATCGGGGTACCGCGGTAGGAGTCCGCGACCGGGTCCGGAGGCAGACTGATGAGGCGCGCATCCGCGTCCGCGGCGACGAGTTCCTCGATCCGCTCACGGTTGTCACCGACGGGGAAACCCGTGTACTCCGGGTGCACGACGAGCGGTTCGAAGACTCGCAGTCGGATCTCGTAACTCCGCGTGTAGGACATGCCCTCCAGCCTACTCGGCGGGCCGGACACGGCGCCTTCCCCGGGCCCGGGTGGTTAAGCGGGATGCGGGTGGGAACAGGACCCGGAACAGGCCCCGCGCAGCTCCCGGTTCCTGCGGCCGACAGCGTCTCGGGAGCGTGTCCACATCAGCGTCCGCGGAATGGCGCGGTCCCCGTGGGCACGGTAGGATTCTCGTACGATTAGTTGAGACAGCACCCGGGGCCCTGAATAGGGGAACGGAACCGGCATTATCCGCCCCCGCCCCGGGACGACAATGGAGGGGGTCACGCCTGTGGGTCGCGGCCGCGCTAAGGCAAAGCAGATCAAGGTAGCCCGGAAGCTCAAGTACTACAGCCCGGACACCGACTTGGGTGCACTCCAGAAGGAGCTCGGCGGTGGGGACTCCCACCACGGTTCCTCTTCGGATCCCTTCGACGACGAACCCGACTACTCGGAATACGCCGACAAGTACGCGGACTTCGACGACGACGAGGACGACGACCGCTCCTGATCCGACCGAGTGCACCGAGCACTTCCCGCTCGGACAACTCGAGCCTCATGCAGAAGGCCCCGACTCCCACGAGGAGTCGGGGCCTTCTGCCGCGCACAGGGGCTCGGTCGAGGTGGGTGCTCAGTCGAGCAGGATGGCGGCGCCGCCGTCGACGCCTTTCGCGCCCTGGACGTAGTACTCGTCCGAGGCGTGGGCACCGTCGTTCGCGGAGACCTCACCGAGGACCCAGGCGCCCTCGACGGCGTTCACCACGGCATCGACCGAGGCGCCGTCGACGACGAGCACCATGCCGACACCGAGGTTCCACGTGCGTTCACGATCCGCCCGCGGCACACCACCGAGGTCGCCGAGCACGGAGAAGACCGCGGGGATCTCCCAGGTGGAGCGGCGCATCGTCGCGATCGTGCCCTGCGGGAGGACGCGGGCGATGTTCGCCGAGAGGCCACCGCCGGTCACGTGGGACATCGAGTGGACCGCGCCCGGGCGCTTCTCGAGGAGGTCGAGGAGCGGACCGGTGTAGACGGTGGTCGGGGTGAGGATCTCCTCGCCGAGGGTCCGGCCGAACTCGGGCACCTCGCGGTCGAGGCTCCAGCCGGCGTCCGCGATGATGCGGCGCACGAGGGAGTAGCCGTTCGAGTGGAGACCCGAGGACGGGAGGGCGACGAGCACGTCACCGGCGCGGACCTTGTCGGCACCGAGGAGCATGTCGGCGTCGACGACGCCCGTGGCGGCACCCGCGACGTCGTACTCGTCGAGCCCGAGGAGGCCCGGGTGCTCGGCGGTCTCGCCACCGACGAGGGCGACACCGGCGGAGGCGCACGCCTCGGCGATGCCGCGGACGATGTCCGCGATGCGCTCGGGGACGACCCGACCGCAGGCGATGTAGTCGGTCATGAAGAGCGGCTTCGCCCCGGCGACGACGATGTCGTCGACGACCATGCCGACGAGGTCGTATCCGATGGTGTCGTGGATGTCGAGAGCCTGCGCGATCGCGACCTTCGTCCCGACACCGTCGGTGGAGGTCGCGAGGAGCGGCTGCCGGTAGTCCTTGAGGAAGGAGACGTCGAACAGCCCGGCGAAGCCGCCGACCCCGCCGAAGACGTTCTTCGTGTGGGTCGCGGAGACGGCTGCCTTCATGAGTTCGACGGCCTTGTCACCGGCCTCCACGTCGACGCCGGCAGAGGCGTAGGTGGTTCCCGGATTCTCGATGCCCTGGGTCTCGGTCACGGTCAGCAGCTCCTCTCGAGAGCGGTCGCGGCGTCGCTCGGCACGGTGATCGGGTAGGTACCCGTGAAGCAGGCCGTGCACAGTTCCTTCGGTTCCTGCGTCGTCGCGGCGATCATGCCGTCGACGGAGATGTACCCGAGGGAGTCCGCGCCGAGGGACTGGCAGATCTCGTCGGTGGTGAGACCGTTCGCGATGAGTTCGGCGCGGGTCGCGAAGTCGATGCCGTAGAAGCACGGCCACTTCACCGGCGGGGAGGAGATCCGGATGTGGATCTCCTTCGCCCCGGCCTCCCGGAGCATCCGCACGAGGGCGCGCTGGGTGTTGCCGCGCACGATCGAGTCGTCGACGACGACGATGCGCTTGCCGGCGATGTTCTCCTTGAGCGGGTTGAGCTTGAGGCGGATGCCCTGCTGGCGGAGGGTCTGCGAGGGCTGGATGAAGGTCCGACCGACGTAGGCGTTCTTCATGAGGCCCTGGCCGAACGGGATCCCGGACTCCTCCGCGTACCCGACGGCGGCGGGGGTGCCGGATTCCGGGGTCGCCATCACCATGTCGGCCTCGACCGGGTGTTCACGGGCGAGGACACGGCCCATCTCCGCGCGGGAGGCGTGGACGAGCTTGCCGTTGATGACGGAGTCCGGACGCGCGAGGTACACGTACTCGAACACGCAGCGGGCCGGCTTCGGCTCCGCGAACCGGTACGAACGCAGGCCGTCCTCGTCGATGGCGATGAGCTCACCGGGTTCGACCTCACGGACGAAGGACGCGCCGACGATGTCGAGGGCCGCGGTCTCGGAGGCGACGACCCAGCCGTGCTCGAGGCGACCGAGCGCGAGCGGACGCACCCCGTGGGGGTCGCGCGCGGCGTAGAGGGTGGTCTCGTCCATGAAGACGAAGCTGAAGGCACCGACGAGCTTGGGGAACATCTCGAGGGCGGCCTCGGTGAGGTCCTTGCCCTCGGCGGAGGCGAAGAGTTCGGTGACGAGCGAGGTGTCGTTCGTCGAATCGCGGTACGGGCGGGTCCGGCCGGTCTTCTTCGTGTGGGTACGGACCACGTGGTCGTGCGCGGGGCGGCGGGCGTCCGCCATCGCCTCGAGTTCCTCGAAGTTCGTGAGGTTGCCGTTGTGGGCGAGTGCCACGGTGCCCCACGGGGTCGGGCCGAGGGTCGGCTGCGCGTTCTCCCACATGGGCGAACCCGTCGTCGAGTACCGGGTGTGACCGATCGCGAGGTGGCCCGGAAGCGTTTCGAGATCGCGCTCGTCGAACACCTGGGACACGAGTCCCATGTCGCGGTAGACGAGGATCTGCTCGCCGTTGCTCGTCGCGATCCCGGCGGACTCCTGACCGCGGTGCTGGAGGGCGTAGAGGCCGAAGTAGACGAGTTTCGCCACGTCCTCGCCGGGAGCCCAGATGCCGAACACACCGCACTGGTCCTGCGGTTTGCGATCGGTGGGGTCGATTTCGTGTGTGAGAAGACCATCAGCGCGTGCCACGGGGAACATTCTCCCACAAGGAACCGGGCACGAACGCGCCGTTCACGGGGGTGTAGGCCGGATCACATCGGCCATCGTTCGGGTTCCGGAATATCTTCCGCGGTCAGGAGTCCTTCTCCGGGCCCTCCGGCCCCGCTGCGCGCTCCCCGTCGCCGGGATCCGTTGCCGGGCCCGAGGCGCTCGGCGGCTCCTCGAGGGACGACATCTCGTCCTCGGCGGGCGCCTCGGCAGTGGCCGCCTCCCCGCCCAGCGCTTCCGGGTTCACGACGTCGTAGCCGGTGTACTCGCCGGAGACGGTGTAGCTGCGGGCCCGCTTCGTCGCGACCCGGTCGAGGACGAGCGCGACGATCGCGCCCAGGAACCCGAATCCGACGGCGAGGAGCACGACGATGAGCCAGACGGCGGAACCACGGGCGTACTCGGTGCCGGCGACGGGTTCCGCCGGCGGACGGAGCGCGAAGAAGAGACCGACGAGGCCTCCGAGCGCAGCGCCGAGCCCGATGAAGACGGAGTAGCGGGGGCTGCGACGGACGACGACCTCGACGGGTTCGGCGATCTTCTCGGGCATGGACGTTCCCCCAGCGGTGACGGCGTTCGATGACGTACGGAGCGCACGAGGCGCCCGTCCAGTCTAGTGGGGAGCCCTCCACACCCGGCTCAGGCGTCGGGGTGGCGTCGCTTACGCCGTGATCGAGCGGGGCGGCCCCTCACCCGAAGAGCGGAAGCTCCTCGGTCAGGTCGGCGCGGGTACCGGAGGCGGTGACGGCGGCGGAGGCCGTCGCCTCGGCGAAGGAGAGGGAGCCGGTGACGAGCGAGAGCCAGGTCTCCGGATCGGTCTCGATGACGTTCGGTGGGGTTCCGCGGGTGTGCCGGGGCCCCGGGATGCACTGGGTGACGCCGAACGGCGGGACCCGCACCTCGACGGAGTTGCCCTCGTGACGGGCCGCAAGTTCCTCGAGCGTGAACCGGACCGCGGTCGCGAGCGTCGTGCGGTCGACGGGAGCAGCTCCCACGGCTCGCGCGTCCTTCCAGCGGTCGAGCGCGTTCCTGCCGGTCTCCGGGTCGATCCTCCGTCGTACAGCCATGGAGGGAATGGTAGCCGCGGATCCCCGGAACGTCCGGGAGGCCGGTGCCGTCCAGCGAACGTTCATGCGTACCCACGAATATGGGACACGTGATCCGCACCACGCGGATCACGTTTCCACACGCGTCTTATGTGAAGGAGTCGAGTCACCATGAAGGCAGCACGTTTCTACGACCGCCAGGACATCCGCATCGAGGACATCCCGGAACCCGAACTGCTCCCGGGCACCGTCGGCATCGACGTCGCCTGGTGCGGGATCTGCGGCACCGACCTCCACGAGTATCTCGAAGGCCCGATCTTCGTCCCGCCGAAGGGCCATCCGCATCCCATCTCCGGCGAAGAGGCGCCGGTCACCCTCGGCCACGAGTTCTCCGGCACCGTGAACGCCCTCGGGGACGGCGTCACCGACCTCCACGTCGGCCAGAAGGTCGTGGTCGAGCCGTACATCATCCGCGACGACGTCGAGGTCGGCCCCGGCAAGGAATACCAGTTGTCGAAGGACATGAACTTCATCGGGCTCGGTGGTCGCGGAGGCGGCCTCGCGGAGAAGATCGTCGTCGAACGCCGATGGGTCCATCCGATCGCCGATGACGTCGCACTCGACGAGGCCGCGCTCATCGAACCGCTGTCCGTGGCGCACCACGCGTTCGTCCGGTCCGGAGCCGCCTCCGGGCAGACCGCACTCGTCGGCGGTGCGGGCCCGATCGGGCTGCTCACCGCCGCGATCCTCAAGGCCGAGGGCCTCACGGTGTACATCTCCGAACTCTCCGAGAAGCGCAAGCAGATGGCGCGCGACGCGGGCGTCGCGGACGAGGTGTTCGACCCCCGCGACGGCGACGTGGCGGAGGCCGTGCGCGCACGGACGGACGACGAGGGCACCGATGTCGCTTTCGAGTGCAGTTCCGTCCCTGCCGTCCTCGACACCCTCATCGATGCGGTGCGGCCCGGCGGTACCGTCGTCAACGTCTCCATCTGGGGCCACAAACCCGAGGTCGACATGCCGAAGCTCGTCCTCAAGGAGATCGACCTGCGCGGCACCATCGGCTACGCGAACGACCATCGGGCGACGATCGAACTCGTCGAATCCGGGAAGCTCGACCTCGCCCCGTTCATCACGGCGCGCATTCCCCTCGACGACCTCGTCACCGGCGGATTCCAGCAGCTCATCGAGAACAACGAATCGCACGTGAAGATCCTCGTGGATCCCCACGCCTGAGGGGTCCGCCGGGGTACTCGGTGGGCGGGGCGGGCCGTGTCCGCCCCGCCCACTATCCTTGTCCCCGTGAAGGTACTCGTCATCGGGCCCGGAGCCCGCGAACACGCCCTGGTTGCCGCCCTCTCCCGTGATCCGCAGGTCGAGGCGGTGATCGCCGCCCCCGGGAACCCCGGTATCGGGCTCCTGTGCGAGACCCGCCCGGTCGACGCCACGGACCCGGCCGCGGTCACCGCTCTCGCCGAGGAACTCGACGTCGACCTCGTCATCGTCGGCCCCGAGGCACCCCTCGTCGCCGGCGTCGCCGACGCCCTCCGCGAGGCGTCCTTCGCCGTCTTCGGTCCCGGCCAGGAGGCCGCGACCCTCGAGGGCTCGAAGGCCTTCGCGAAGGAGATCATGGAGTCCGCCGGGGTACCGACCGCCTCGGCCGTCGCCGCGACCTCCGAACAGGAGGCCGCCGAGGCACTCGACCGTTTCGGCGCCCCGTACGTCGTCAAGGCGGACGGCCTCGCCGCCGGCAAGGGCGTCGTCGTCACCGAGGACCGCGCCGCCGCCCTCGCCCACGCCACGAGCTGCCTGAGCGTCTCCGACCGCGTCGTCATCGAGTCGTATCTCGACGGCCCCGAGGTCTCCCTCTTCGTCCTCTGCGACGGGAAGACCGCCGTTCCGCTCGAACCCGCGCAGGACTTCAAGCGCATCCGCGACAACGACGAGGGCCCGAACACCGGCGGCATGGGCGCCTACTCGCCCCTCCCCTGGGCTCCCGAGGGCATGGTCGAGGAGATCGTCCGCACCGTCGCGCAGCCCGTCGTCGACGAGATGGCCCGCCGCGGCCACCCCTTCGTCGGACTCCTCTACTGCGGCCTCGCCCTCACCTCGCGCGGCATCCAGGTCATCGAGTTCAACGTGCGCTTCGGTGACCCGGAGACGCAGTCGGTGCTCGCCCGCCTCGAATCGCCGCTCGCCCAGGTGATGCTCGCGGCCGCCGAGGGGCGCCTCGCGGAGATCGAGCCCCTGCAGTGGTCGGACGACTACGCCGTCACCGTCGTCTTGGCGGCCGAGAACTACCCCGACTCCCCCCGCTCCGGCGACGCGATCGGTGGGCTCGAGGAGGCCGCCGACCTCGAGGACGTCATGGTCCTCCACGCGGGCACCGCGACCGCACCCGACGGGGAGATCGTCACCTCCGGCGGCCGCGTCCTCTCCGTCGTCGCGAAGGGCGCCACCCTCGACGCCGCCCGGGAGCGCGCGTACGCCGCTGTCGACCTCATCGACTGGGACGGCGAACAGCACCGCTCCGACATCGCCCTCGCCGCCGCCGAGGGACGCATCTCCGTCCCCACCCGGGGCTGAACCGCCGCTGCCGGCCCCGGGCCCACCGGTTCCGGCCTCCCGAGGCGCCCCGCCGGCCCCGCAGAGAAGCCGGCCCCGCAACGAACAGGACTTCGCATGACCACGATTCCCGCCCCCACCTACGACCTGCCCGAGTGGACGCACGTCTACTCCGGCAAGGTCCGTGACATCTACGTCCCGAAGGGCGCCACCGGATTCGCCGACGCCGACCGCATCCTCATGGTCGCCTCGGACCGCATCTCCGCCTACGACCACGTCCTTACCTCGGAGATCCCGGACAAGGGCGCGGTCCTCACCGGGCTGAGCATGTGGTGGTTCGACCAGCTCTCGGACGTCATCGGCAACCACATCCTGCCGGACGCCGAGGTCCCCGCCGAGGTAGCTCATCGGGCCATGGTGTGCACACCCCTCACGATGTTCCCCGTCGAGTGCGTCGCCCGCGGGTACCTCACCGGATCGGGCCTCGCCGACTACCGCCGCACCGGCGCGGTGTGCGGCAATGTCCTCCCCGAGGGCATGGGCGAGTCCGACCGCATCGAACCGGCGATCTTCACCCCCGCGACGAAGGCGGAGATCGGCGACCACGACGAGAACATCGACTTCGCCCGGGCGAGCGAGATCCTCGGGGCCGAGGACGCCGAGGCCCTGCGTGACCTCACGCTGCGCATCTACACCCGTGCCGAGGAGATCGCCCGCGAGCGCGGCATCGTCCTCGCGGACACGAAGTTCGAGTTCGGCCGGGACGCCTCCGGTGCGATCGTCCTCGCCGACGAGGTCCTCACCCCGGACTCCTCGCGGTTCTGGGACGCCGCCGAGTACGCCCCGGGCAAGGCCCAGGCGAGCTTCGACAAGCAGTTCGTCCGCGACTGGCTCACCGGCCCGGACAGCGGTTGGGACAAGAACTCCGACGTCGCTCCCCCGGCCCTGCCGCAGGAGATCGTCGAGAAGACCCGTGCCCGCTACATCGAGGCCTTCGAACGCATCACCGGCACCGCCTTCCCGCTCGCCTGAGCGCACTCCCCCACCCGCCGAGGCGTCCCTCAGCACCCGCTGTCGGGGCGCCTCGGCGGCATTCGGCGGGTGTGGTCCGGAGCACGCCGTGGGCCGCACAGCGGCCCCGGGCACGTTGGTAGACTTGCCGCCGGAGCGTTCATCATCTGAAGGGAACATGCACATGGGACGTGTCGTCGTCGAGGTCATGCCGAAGCCGGAGATTCTCGATCCGCAGGGCAAGGCCATCGGAACCGGTCTGGCACGTCTGGGCTTCGAGGGATTCACGAGCGTGCGCCAGGGCAAGCGCTTCGAGCTCGAGGTCGACGGTGACATCACCGACGCCGTGCTCGCGCAGGTCGAGGAGGCCGCCACCAAGCTCCTCTCCAACCCCGTCATCGAGGACGTCGTCGCCGTACGCGTCGAGGACCCGGCCGAGGCCGCGAAGTGACCGCGCCGCTCATCGGCGCCCCCGCCTCCACCGAGGCCACCCCCGGCGCGGAGAACATCAGGGTCGGTGTCGTCACCTTCCCGGGAACGCTCGACGACCGTGACGCCATGCGCGCCGTGAAGCTCTCCGGTGCCACCGCCGTCAACCTCTGGCACGCCGACTCCGGACTCTCCGACGTCGACGCCGTCATCCTTCCCGGCGGGTTCTCCTACGGCGATTACCTGCGGTGCGGTGCGATCGCCCGCTTCGCCCCGATCATGGACTCCGTCATCGACGCCGCGAACGGCGGCATGCCCGTTCTCGGCATCTGCAACGGATTCCAGGTCCTCTGCGAGGCACACCTGCTGCCCGGCGGCCTCATCCGCAATGATCACCAGCAGTTCATCTGCCGTGATCAGAAGCTCCGTGTGGAGAACACGAACACCGCGTGGACGAACATGTACGGGGAGAACGAGGAGATCGTCATCCCGCTCAAGAACGGCGAGGGCGGCTACATGGCCGACGACCACGTCCTCGACGAGCTCGAGGAGTCCGGTCGCGTCGTCTTCCGCTACCTGGACGTCAACCCGAACGGTTCGCGCCGCGACATCGCCGGCATCACGAACGAGCGCGGCAACGTCGTCGGCCTCATGCCGCACCCCGAGCACGCCGTCGAGGCGGGCTTCGGTGCGGACACCGCCGCGGGCATCCGCACGGGCGTCGACGGGCAGAACATGTTCGTCTCCGTCCTCAAGAGCCTGCTGAACGCCTGACCCGCGGAACGCCCGGGTCGTCCACCGGACGCACCCGGCGTCTCTGCACCGGCCCCCGTCTCCTCCCGGAGGTGGGGGCCGCGTCGCGTCCGGCGTCATCCCGGCATGTGCGCCTTGCTACTCTGACGGCATGAGCGAATCCCTCCAGGACCTGGTCAACCGCGCTGTCTTCCTCTCGACGGAGGCACAGAGCCACTTCGGTGCGCTGCTCGCGGACGAGGACGGGAACGCTCCCGAGTGGAACGTCGACTTCTCCGACTCCCCCTCGCTCTCCTTCGCGAAGGAACCGCCCTTCGTCGTCACGCCGCACATGGTGGGGTCGTTCTCCGAACGCCTCGGGTCGTGGCACTGGGCGTGGGACAACATCAACGGTTTTCCGCCCGCCGTCATCGGCACCGCCGAGGCGCTCCGCACCCACACCGCGGGCCTCGGCATCGCAGAACTCACCGAGGAGGAGGTGAGCGCCGACGAGGACACGGCCTTCCGCCACACCCTCGTCGCGAAGCTCCTCACCGGACTGTGGACCCACTACCCCGCACCTGCCGGTGGCGGTACCACGGTGTGGCTCCTCGTCGACCACCCGGACCTCGCACTCGGCGAGCCGGAGATCCGCACCCTCGTCCGCTCGGTCGCCGCCGGCCTGCAGACGACGACCGTCTCCGACCACGCCGCGGCCCTCCGCTCCTACGCCCACCTGCGCGGATTCCCCCTCGTCGCGCTCGACGTCACCGAGGACGAGGCTGCGGAGAAGAAGACCCGGATGCGCCTGTTCGCCGCCGACGGCAGTGCGGACATCACCTTCGACGAGCTGCACCGCGTGGTGAACGCGGAGATGCACCAGCCGCTCTCCCCCGCACTCGAGGCCGAGTACGCGCAGCTCGTCGCTGCGCTCCCGTCCGTTCCCGAGGCACCCGTCACCCCGATCGCCCCCGGCACCGCCGCCGGCGGAGCGGTTCCGGTGGCTCCCGAGGTCGTGGCACCGGAGATCGTGGCACCCCAGGCACCGGCTCCCGCCGCCTCGGCCCCGGCTGCCGCTGCTGAGGAGGGTGTCCGGGCGCCGGAGGCCCCTGCGGCAGCGAGCAGCACCTCGGCCGCGGACGCTGCGCCCACGGACACGCAGCCCACGGTCCACGAGGAGGAGACGACGGAACCCGTCGTCGAGGCTCCGATCGCCTCGCCGGACGCGGACTCGATCGCGGAGAGCGCCTCGGCCCCGCAGGCGCCGACGGAGCCGGAGCCGGCAGCCGAACGCACGGAGGCAGGCGAACGTGCGGAGGTCGAGCGCACGGCGGCGGACGAGCGCACGGAGGCCGAGGAGCAGAAGAAGCCGGAGAAGAAGGGCTTCTTCAAGCGTCTCTTCGGACGCTGACGCACAGAGTTCACCCGCCGGACAGGTCTGTTGCAGGATCGGTACCCGGCGGGCCCTCGGGCTGTGGTCCGTGTCAGGCCCGGACAGTACAGTGGTCGTTGGTATTCCAGGTCCGAATGCCGCCGTCCCTGTCCGATACAGACCCGTAGGTGGTCCGACTCAGCCCGTAGGTGCCCGTGGTTCTTCCGCTGTCCCGTTCGATCGACACCACTCGTGACGAGCCGTCACGCATGCGCCGCCTCACCGGCCTCGCGCTGTCGTCGGTGTGCGTACTCGCGCTCCTGAGCGGATGCGGTGGTGCCGACAGCGAGGTCGTGCCCGGAGGGCACAGCGGATCGGTGGCTCCCGACAGCGCGACCGAGGCGCCCGTGGAGTCGAGCACACCGGCCGACAGCGGCGATCCGACCGAGGCGCCGGCGTCCGAGGAGTCCGCTCCCCCGGCCGACGAGGGTGGAGAGGACAGCGCTCCCGAGCGCGGGAGCGGCGGCGGTTCCGGTGAGGTCGACGACGCGGGGTACCGTGACGTGGGCCTCGGCGCCGCCACGGAGATGACGACCTTCACCGGCGCGGAGGCCGCGTCGAGCGAACCCGGCCGCATCGCCGCCGAGTACTACGCCGCCCTCACCCGTGCCGCGAACGACGAGAACTGGGGCTCGGGAGAGCTCAAGGACCTCTCGACGGGGAACATGCAGGACTCGAACTCCGGCGTCCTCGGCGTCTCCGGGAAGGGAACCTTCATCGGTCCCGTGCCGTTCGTGGCGACGGAGGCGGAACAACTCGGTGGTACGGCGAACGTGTACGGCTGCACGACGACGGGCGGGGTGACCCGTGACGACTCCGGCGAGGTCTTCGGCTCCGTCCGGGCGGTCGGCCGGTTCCTGAACCTCGTGTCGGAGGACGGAGAACTCAAGGTGGATGCCGTGGTGGAGATGCCCGATGCGGATTGCGCCGGTGTCTCTCTCGAGGTGGAGGAATGGTGACGATGTCGACTACAGGTCCCCGGGGCGCTCTCTCGCGCCGAACACCACGGCGGATTCTCGCGGCAGTCATGGCGGCATTCGTTGTGGTCACGACCCTCGTCCTGGCACCCACCGTGCCGGCGGCCGCCGCGGGGGAAACCACCGAGGACGGCAACTGCCGGTACTACATCAACGACCACAACTTCGGGTACTGGTGCTCGAACTGGAAGAACCCGCGCCACGAGACGATCAAGGAGTTCCTCGACGTCGACAAGGACTGGTTCCGCGACCTCCGCGATCCCCGGATGCCGGAGTGCTGGATCGAGGACCAGGCCAAGGTCGTCCCGAACAAACAGCTCGCGGAAGGGGAGAACCTCTACCTCGAGACCTGCATCCTCCGGTACGAGGGCATCAACCTCGCCCAGACCCAGGTGCGCGAACTGCAATTCACCTATTCGCACACGTCCTACACCGAGGAAGAGTTCCGGAACGCGGAACGACTGCCCGAGGAGTACGAGCCCCTCATCGAGCTCGTCGAGGACTCGAACCGGTTCCCCGCCACCACGGTCTCCTACAAGCCGGAGGACGGCGCGCGCGTCGGGCAGAACACGATCTTCTACTTCGATGCAGCAGGAATGCAGCGCAACCCCGGCGGGGTCATGTACCTCGAACCGCTCGAAACGCCGAACGGCGCGCTCATGACCGCGTTCCTCACCCGCCTCGAGGTCTACCCGGACGGTGAGGGACCCGGGAAGCCCAAGGACACGTGCTACGGCAGTTCGATCAATCCGAGGCAGGACGTGATCAACCGCTGGGAGAACAGCCCGTTCGCCGAGTTCTCGCCCCTGTGCACACATGTCTACGAGCGATCGTCCCGCAACCAGATCGCCGGCGTGTACTCCGCCGTTTCCTACGCGACCTGGGACGTGATGATCAGCGATGACGGAGGGAACTCCTGGCGCCGCTTCGGCGAAAGCATCCGTCAGGGCATCACCCGTGTCGCCGTCCGTGAAGTCCAGACCATCGTGGTTCCCTGAGGAGGACAGCACGCATGACGTACACCCCCACGACCCGCCTCCCCCACCAGGGACACGAGACCCCGCAGGCCCGCCGCTCCGACATCCTCAAGGGCATCGCCGCGATCATCGGCACGCTCCTCGTCGTCGTCGGACTGCCGATCGGACTCGCGGCGTTCCTCGGGAACCCGTTCGCCGACTTCGCCTCCGAGGGGCTCGCGCTCTTCTCGCGCGGCCTCGATTCCTCGCTCGTGCTCCAGGTCTTCATCATCGTCCTGTGGCTCGCCTGGGCCTACTTCACCGTGAGCCTCGCGCTCGAGTTCGTCCGCTGGTTCCGCAACAAGCGCCGGTACGGCACGGGGCTGGGCCCCGGCGGCGCCGGGATCCTCACGCGGCGCCTCGTCGCCTCGATGATGCTGCTGTTCAGCGCCTCGTCGTTCGCCCCGAGCTTCCAGAGCCTCACCGCGCCCTCGGGCGCGCAGGCCGCTGCGGAGGCGGAGATCCAGCGCGAGATGCACGAGGTCGCGATCGTCGAGCACAACATGGCGGTGCAGAACGCATCCTTCACGATGCAGGGCTCGGTCGGCGACTCGACCGGGAAGCACACCACGTCCGACGGCACCGTCATCTCCTATGTCGTGCAACCGCAGCAGGGGCGCCACTACGACACCCTGTGGGACATCGCCGAGCGGTACCTCGGCGACGGCATGCGGTACAAGGAGATCTTCGAACTCAACCGTGACAAGGAGCAGGCCGACGGCTCGAGGCTCCGCGACGCGGACCTCATCCTCCCCGGCTGGACGCTCGAACTCCCGGCCGATGCGAAGGGCCCCGGCCTGCAGATCTACCAGGCGGCACCGGCGCCCGCCGTGCCCGGCGGTACGGCGACGGGCGGCGAGAGCTCGGCGAACGGCGGCGGCTCCGTCGAGGAAGCCGCCGGCGACAGCACCGACGCCGAGTCCATCGTCGCCCGGACGACCACCGGGTCGACCGCGACCGCGAACCTCTCCGGCCTCGGAGCCGGCGCCGGCAGCATGCTCGGCGACCGGGACGACTCCGCACAGGGCTCGGGCGACGAGGGCTCCGGCGCGGCCGGCGCCGAACAGGACAACGCCGAGGCGCCGCGCGCCGCAGGCACCTTCGGCACCGCCGATTCCCGGGACTCCGGGACTCCTGGACTGCTCACCGCCGCGGAACTCGCCGAGCACCGCGAGGGCGCGCAGACGGTCGCCGATCTCACCGCTGCGGCACCGGGCGGCGTGGCCGACGACGTCCGCCACGCGGTCGGCGGCGGGCTCCTCGTCGCCGGCATCCTCATGGCGCTCAGCGCCCGCCGCGGCCCCTACGGGGCGGTGCAGAACGAACGGATGCTGCGCCTCGCGGAGAACGGACGTCTCGCGCTCGATCTCGACCGTGCCCTGCGGTACCTCGCACTCGGCTGCCGGGAGACGAACACGCCCCTGCCCGAGGTGAGCATGGTGATGGCGGGTCCGGAGACGATCGTCCTCCACCACTCCTCCGGTGCCGGGTCCGCTCCGCCGTGGCCGTGGCGACAGGCGGAGGGCAGCACCGCGTGGATCGTCGACCACAAGGACATCCCGGAGGACCGGATCGACGCTCCGGCGCCCTACCCCGCACTCGTGAACGTCGCGGACACCCGCGGCTACGAGATCCTCGTCGACCTCGAAGCGGCTCCCGGCCTCATCTCCGTCGCGGGACAGCCCGAGTACGCGCGTGAGGTCCTCATGTCGATGGCCGTCGAACTCGCGACGAACTGCTGGTCGGACGGCATCGACGTCGACCTCGTCGGGTTCGGGTCCGATCTCTCCGCGATCGCGCCGACACGTATCCATCAGTCCGCGTCCCTCACCGAGGTCCTCGACGAGGTCGCCGAACGCGGTCGGGAGTCCGAGGAGCTCCTCGCGCGTATGGGCGTCGACGGGGTTCTCGCCGGGCGTACCGCACGCGGCTCGCAGGTCGTGCGGCCCCGCATCGTCTTCACCTCGGGCGCACCCGATGCCGAGGAATCGGCGCGGATCCACGACCTCATCGGCGTCCAGCGGGTGCCGCTCGCGGTCGTGAGCCTCGGAAACACCCCGGCGTCACGGTGGAAGTTCGTCGTCGGCCAGGACGGGGCGCTCTCGCTCGACATCTTCCGGCTCCAGGGTTCGGCCCGCCGGATCTCCCTCGAGCAGCTCGAACAGATCACGCACCTGTTCCGACTCGCGGACACCGCGCGGTCGGCCCCGGAGGCACAGATCGACGGACTCGACCCCCGGGCGGCCGCGGACCAGGCGATCTCGCACGTGACGACGTACGAGGAGGACCCCTCCGGGAGCACCCAGCCCTCGGCGTTCCAGTTCCCCGACAAGGACCCGGCGTCGCTCCAGAGCGAACTCACCGGCACCCCGGACGCCGTCGTCCGCATCCTCGGACGGGTCGAGGTCGTGGCCCCCGGCCCGGTCGACGAGACCCAGCGCGAGCTTCTCACCGAGCTCATCGCGGCCGTCGCCCTCCACCGCGAGGGACTGCACGACGCGGTCCTCCGTTCGATCGTGTGGCCGCGCGGCGTGTCCGACGACGTCGTCGCCGCGGCGGTGCGCGCGGCACAGTCCTGGTTGGGCCGGGCGACCGACGGCAGCCACCGCCTGCGGCAGCGCGAGGACGGACGGTGGGAGCTCCACGACGTGCAGAACGAGTGGCAGCTGCTTCTCGACGTCGCGCACACCGGATTCGGGACGGCGCAGGAGATCGACCTCTTCGGGCTTCTCCTCGACCGCGCCCGGGGTGAGGTACTGAGTGTCCCGGACACCGGCGGGTACTCGTGGGTGGCGTTCCACACCGCGCGCCGTGACGCCCGGGTCCTCCTCACGACCATCGCCACGCACGCGGCCCAGAAGTCGACGGCCGAGGGAAATGCGAACGGCGCGATCTGGTTCCTGCGGCGCGGACTCACGTGCGTGCCGACCGCGGAGAGCATGTGGCGGGACCTCCTGCGCATCACCGGTGACCACAACCCCGCCGAACTCGAAGCGGTCGCCCGCCAGATGTTCCGCACGCTCAACCTGTTCGGCGTGGAACGTCGGGAGGCGGAGACGGACTCGCTCGTCCAACAGATCGTTCCCGCGGTCGCCCGCACCCGGTTGAGCGCGTGACGCGCCTACAGTGAGAACACACCCCGGTGGTGGGGAGGCCCGTCCTCCCCACCACACCTGATTCACGAGGACTCCCTGCATGCAATTGCTGCTCACCGCCATCGGCCCGGACAACGTGCCCCACGACCTCGCGGTCGAGTGCGAGGAATCGGCGACGGTCGACGAGGTGACGAGCTTTCTCGCCGAACGTGTGGGGGCACCCGCACACATCGGTGCGACGCGTGGCCGCCTGTACCTCGGTTCCCACGTCCTCGACCCCCGGCAGAAGGTGGCGGCCTCGCCCCTGCGCCACGGCGTCGTGGTCGGCCTCGACCGACCGGTACCCCGGATCGAGGACGAACCGCCGGGGACGCTCGAACTCCGGATCACCTCGGGCACGGGCGCGGGGACGACCTACCGCCTGTCCCCCGGGTCCTGGTCGGTCGGCACCGGCGCGTACGACGCCGTGCGACTCGAGGATCCTCTGGTCCACGGGACCGCGGTGACCCTCGATATCGGTCCGGACGGCACGGTCGGGGTGACTCCCGAACCCGCGATCGTCGGAGCGACCAGGCCGGTCCCGCCCCGCCGTCGGCCCCATGACGGGCCTGTGCTCATCCCGGTGCCCCCGACGAAGGAGTACGCGCGCAGCAGGCAGGGCAAGAAGGAACAGAAGCAGGACCTTCTCATCGGTCTCGATGCGACCCACACCGAGGTCGACCCGAGCCTCCCGATCCCCCTCGTCCACGTCGAGCGGATCCCGGTCACCGGGCGGACGCATCTTCCGCTCGGGCATGCGCTCACGATCGGCAACACGATGCTCGAGGTGTCGTGGGTGACGCCTCCCGATGCCTCGCTCACCTACACACCGACCGGATCGACGCTCGACTTCAACCGGCCTCCCCGCATGCTGCCGCCCGAGCGGCCGACGAAGTTCGTGTACCCCCGGGAACCGAAGAAGCCGGAGGGCGTCCGATTCCCCTGGCCGATGGTCGTGGCTCCCATCGTCATGGGCCTCGTCATGTTCCTCGTGTTCGACCGGTGGTACATGCTGCTGTTCGTCCTGCTCTCGCCGCTCATGTACATCGGCAACATGCTCCAGCAGAACTCCGGGACCGCGAAACGGTTCCGTCGTGACCTGGGCAGGTACCGGGAACGGCGGAGGAAGATCCAGGGAGATGCGTTCCGTGCGCTCACGGAGGAGAGCGCGGCCCGCAGACGCGACTACATGGACCCCGCGAACGTCCTCCTCACCGCCACCGGCCCCCGTGCCCGGCTCTGGGAACGACGTCCCACGGACCCGGACTGGCTCCACCTCCGGGTGGGGACCGCGGACACTCTGAGCGAGATCACCATCAACGATCCCGAACGGGAGAAGCACGAGGAGGACCTCATCTGGACGGCTCCGGACGTCCCGATCGTCGTCGAACTCCCCGAGTTCCGGGTCCTCGGTCTCGCCGGACCGACCGCCCATCGTCGCGCCGTCGCCCGGTGGATGCTCGCGCAGTTGTCGGTACTCCATTCCCCCGGCGAGGTCGATATCCGGCTCATCTCCGACCGTGCCGACGACGAGGCCTGGGGATGGGTGCGGTGGCTTCCGCACGTGCGCGCCGGTCGCGACGAGGACGGAATCGCACGGGTCGGTACCGACGAGCAGAGCACCGCGCGGCAGTTCGCAGCGATCGCCGGGATCATCGACTCCCGCGGAGAGGAGCTCAAGGCCGCCGGCGGCTTCATGCGCAGTGGCCGGACGGGATTCCCCCCTGTCGTCGTCTTCCTCGAGGACGCCGCCCGGCTCCGCCTCCTCCCCGGGGCGGTCGGCCTCCTGCAGGCAGGTCCCGCGGTGGACGTGTACTTCGTGTGCATGGACGACGACGTCCGGCTCCTTCCGGAGGAATGCCAGGCGGTCGTGTCCTCGGACGGGTACTGGCTCACCGTCGAGAAGACGGGGAAGGAGACCGCGGATTCCGTGCGACCCGACCTCGTCTCCCGCGCATGGTGCGAACGGGTCGCGCGGGCGCTCGCACCATTGCGCGATGTGAGTCTCGAGGACGCCTCGGGGGCGATTCCCGCACACTCGCGACTGCTCGATGTCCTCCGCCTCGATCCCCCGGTGGCCGACCGGATTCTCGCGGGGTGGTCGGGTCGGCCCCGCACGACGGCGGCGGTGATCGGTGAGGGCCTCGACGGACCGTTCACCCTCGACATCTCCCGCGACGGGCCGCACGGCCTCGTCGCGGGCACCACCGGTTCCGGTAAGTCGGAGCTGCTCCAGACCATCATCGCCTCGCTCGCCGTCGGCAACCGTCCGGACGAGTTCAACTTCGTTCTCATCGACTACAAGGGCGGGTCGGCGTTCAAGGACTGCAACAACCTGCCCCACACGGTCGGCATGGTGTCCGATCTGGACGGGCATCTCACGACTCGGGCCCTCGCCTCGCTCGCGGCCGAGCTCCACCGCCGTGAGCGCATGCTCGCCCGTGCCGGTGCCAAGGACATCGAGGACTTCACCGCGCAACGCGAGGCCGGGACCAATCCGACGGACGAGCCGATGCCCCGGCTGCTCATCGTCATCGACGAGTTCGCCGCGCTCGTCTCCGAGCTCCCCGACTTCGTCAAGGGACTCGTCGACATCGCCCGCCGCGGTCGTTCCCTCGGCGTCCACCTCATCCTCGCGACCCAGCGACCGTCCGGCGTCGTGAGTGCGGAGATCAAGTCGAACACGAACCTCCGCATTGCACTCCGGGTCACGGATGCGAACGACAGCCAGGACGTCATCGAGGCCTCCGACGCCGCCGAGATCCCCAAGAGCCTCCCGGGTCGTGCCTTCGCCCGCCTCGGGCATTCCGCGCTCCACCAGTTCCAGTCCGCCCGCGTGGGAGGTCGCCCGCGCAACGTGGAGGCCGGGCCCGAGGTGGAGGTCTCCCGACTGGCGTGGTCGACTCTCGCGGCGCCGGCCGAGGTGCGCGAGGAGGGCGACGAGGACATCACGGTGCCGACCGACCTCGCCTCGCTCGTCGGCGTCATCAACGAAGCGGCGTCCGCGGCCGGGATCTCCTCGCCGCCCCCACCGTGGCTTCCGCCGCTCGAGGACGTCGTCACGGTGGACGAGCTCTATACCCACGTGCCGCGCGAACGGGTCCGGTCGGAGCTCGTTCTCCCTCTCGGACTCGTCGATCTGCCGCACGACCAGTCGCGCACCGCACTCACGTACGACCTCGCCCACGACACGAACGTTCTCGTCGTCTCGATGCCCCGCATGGGCCGCTCCTCGATCCTGCGCGGGGTCGCCGGCGTCATCGCCGACAACCTGCCGGTGACCGATGTGCACATCTACGGCATCGACTGCGGAAACAACGCACTCCTGCCGTTGCAGGCGCTGCCCCACGTCGGAGCGGTCGTCACCCGCGATCAGCCCGAGCGCCTCGGCCGCCTCACGACGAAGCTCCGGGAGGAGATCACCCGGCGGCAGGAGCAGCTCGCCGCGAGCGGATTCGCCGACATCACGGAGCAGCGGCGTGCCGTCGCCACGGAGGACCGGTTGCCGTACATCGTCGTGCTCTTCGACCGGTGGGAGGCGTTCAATGCGGCGTTCTCGAACGTCGACATGGGCGCGCTCGTCGACGCCTGGCAGCAGATCATCCAGGAATCGTCCTCGGTCGGCATCCGCATCTTCATGACGGGCGATCGATCGTGCCTCGTCGGACGGATGTCGACGCTCATCGACGACAAGTTCCTCATGCGCATGGCCGATGCCTCGGACTTCACGAACATCGGGATGAACGTGAAGGAGGTGCCGAACCACCTGCCGCCCGGTCGTGCGTTCCGCAGTGGAAGCACGGCCGAGTCCCAGTTCGCACTGCTCACCGCCGATCCCGACGGCACGGCGCAGGTCCGCGCGCTCCAGGAGATCGGACGGGCCGCGGCCGCGCGCATCGGGGATCTTCCGGCCGCGAAGAAACCGTTCCGGGTCGACGACCTGCCGACGCGCATCACGGTCCCGCAGATGTTCGCACTCGGCGGCGCACGATCGGACGACACGAGCTATGTGCCGCTCGGAGTGGGCGGCGACACCCTCACGATGAAGCACCTGAGCATCACGGAGGACGGTCCGACCTTCATGATCCTCGGGCCCCGCAAGAGCGGACGGTCGAACGTGCTGCGCCTCGTCGCCGGCCACCTCGTCGACGCCGACTACTCGCTCCTGCTCGTCATCCCGCGACGCTCGCCGCTCGCGGAATTCGCCACCGACCCGCACGTCGTACGGACGCTCACGCCGGAGACCGACCGGGACGAGGGCAAGGAGGTCTTCGAGCAGTTCGCCGAACTCACGAAGGACCGGACGAAACGGACCGCGGTGCTCATCGACGACCTCGAACTGCTCGGACTCGACGGGTGGCTCGTCGACGGGATCGAACAGCAGGTCAAACTCGTGCGTGACTCGGAGAGCTTCGTCATGGCCGCCGGCACCGCGGACGATCTGGGAAGCTCCTACCGCGGACCCGCGGTGGCACTCAAGAAGTCCCGCTCGGGTCTTCTCCTCCGCCCGCAGCAGCCCAACGACGGCGATATGTTCGGGGCGCGTCTGCCTCGTTCGATCGGTTCGGGGTCCGGGAACACCGGACGGGCGTTGCTCTTCCGGTCCGGGCAGTGGGAGCGGATCCAGGTACCCCTCGTCGAGGGGTGAATCGGCCCGGCGACGGTTCCCTTCCGCAGGTTCCGTCTGCATTCTTCGGCGTGCGTTCTCGCTGGTCAGGTGAACGGAAAGTGGACAGCGAACGTGCATGTTCCCGATCTGTCACAGCTGTTGCGGGATTCCCAGAGCGGAGCGCCGGGCGAGGTGTCCCCCGTGTGATTGAGTAGATCACGTCCCCCGAACCGGGATGCCAGCGGGGCCTGTACGGTTCCCGAGCCTCGACGAAAGGAAACGCCATGAGCGTTGGTGCAGAACTCCATACACTCCAGGAACTCCACAAGACCTTCGACAACAACTCGCAGGCCGCACTCGACATCAAGAAGGCCGTCAACGACAGCGTCGGTGCCTCCGTCTGGACCGGCACCTACGCCGATGAGTTCCGCAACGCCTGGGACGACTACCAGAAGAACCTCGACGTCCTCAGCGACGCCCTCGCGAAGGCGCGTGACGACGTCCGCACGAACCACAACAACATCGCCGCTGCGACCGGCGAACCGGATCGCCTCTGATCTTCTCTCCACGCGTCACAGGACGCATGGACGAGGGCCCGATGCTTCACGCATCGGGCCCTCGTTGCGTCGTGTCTGCGGGTGGGAGACCGGTACGCGGACCGTGGGTAGTCAACAGTTCCGCCGAGGGAAAGCGAATCGGTTTGCGATTCGTGAACGGGAAATCGATTCAGTTCCCCTTGGCGAATGCGTTGTTGTTCCGGTGCTCAGCCTTGTCAGTGGGCTCCTCGACCGTCGTCACGACGCGTGACGTTGCCCGCTACGCCGGCGAAGGCGAACCCCTTCACTCGCCGTTCGACGTGATGCCGAGGCCCTCTTCCTCGTACGGGCGGGCACGGCCGGTACCGGTCGCGCCGATGGTCTGGAGGCCCACCATCTTGAGCAGCGTGGCGTCCTTGCTCATCCGCACGTTGACCTGGACGACGATCCGTGCCTGGTTCTGCGGGTCGTTCGGATCGAGGTAGAGGCCCTCGAACGTGCACCGGTCGACGGCGCCGGTGCGCTCGATCTCCGCGCAGTACGTGGTCACGGCCTGCGCTGCGCGCGGCTCGTTCACCCGGAGTTCGGTCGTCCCCTCCTCGATCTGGGTGGCACCGGCACGGGCGGCCTCCTGGGCGTATGCCACGGCGCGGGCACGGAGATCGAGCTGGCGCCCGGTGTCGACCGTGAGACCGCCGAGCAGGAGGATGACGATCGTCATGATCGGCACGATCGGGGAGATCGAACCCTCGTCGCTGCGCAGACGCCTCGAGCGCGTCGGGGCGTGGAGACCCGCTCGGCTCGACATGAGGCGCGCTGCCACGGACATGCCCCGCCGCATCAGCCGAATTCCTTGTTCGTGTCGAGAGGCGAGGTGAAGGTGCTGCTCACCCACATGTGGCCGGGAAGTACTCCGAACATCTGTGCCATCGGGTACCGGCACTTCGCGGACACGGTGACGAACTGTCCGGAGGAGAAGTTGTCGATCGGTTCGACGTCGAGGGTGTCGGTGCACTCCTGGGAGGCACGCGAGGTGGCGTCGCGGAGGGTCTTCGTCGCCGCGGAGTACGCCTGATCGCCGGTGTCCGACTGAGTGGCGGCACGCGCGGCGTCCCGTACGCCCGCATCGAAGTTCGCCTGGACGATCGCGACCCGTCCGAAACCGAAGACGAGGGCGAGCACCATGAAGAGGATGGGGATGACGAGCACGAGTTCGATCGACATCGCGCCGCCGTCGCGCTTCGTACGCACCCGTGCGGAGACCGCACGTGCCTGCCTCCGGAGTTTCCTCACCGTTCCTCGCATCGTCATCAGTCGATCTCGAATCGTTCGATCTGGCCGGAGGCCTCACCCGAAGCGGTGAGGTGGAGCCCCGGGACGAGCGTGATGACATCGCCGGTGACGCGGACCGTCACGACTCCGTCCTCGTCGTCGTACTCGGACGTGACCTCCGGGGTGATGAGCGATTCCCCGCCGAGGCTCGACGCGAACGACCGGGTGTGTTCGAGGACGGGCCCACGGCCTGCCTCGTAGCTCTGCTCGTCCTGGAACAGTCGCATCTGCGCAAGTCCTTCACGGGCCGAATGCACCGCGATCGTCCGACCGTAGTACCAGAAGCCGGCCTGGATGCAGAAGAAGATGAAGATGACGAGAACCGGGCCGGCGATCGCGAGTTCGATGGCGGTGGCACCTCGGTCGCGCCGTGTACGGAGAGCCACGCGCATGCGCCGGCCGAGCTCACTCGACGACGGCACGCCGAGGCCCGGACGCCGTGCGGGGCGTCCGGGCCTGTGATCGGTGCGTGCGGGCATGGAAACGAGGATGCTCGTCGAGTCGGTGATGAGTCAGAATGCCGAGAAGCTGTCGCAAGATTCACCCTGCGATGCCGAGTCCGCGCAGTCCGCCATCTGGCCCGACTTGTCGCGCACGATGTTCATGACGATGCCGCCGACGACGGACACGGCGATGACGAGAACAGCAGTGATGATGACCCACTCGATGGCCGAGGCACCGGCGTCGTTCCGCTTGCGAAGACGCTCGAGGTTGGAGCGCCAGAGCGACCATTCGTCGAGAAGGAACTTCATGTCGATTCCAATCGTGAGAGTCCTCTGTCGCGGGAGGAAGGTCCCCGAGGACGGAAGTACTGGGAAATGTCCGGTTCCACTGTACGGCGCGGCTCCGCCTACCGCGTAGTCACCCGTGGTGCGAACCCGACACATCCGGGCGATATTCATGGTCGAACGCGCACGCTCGAACGAAGCCGGCATCGCGTGTTCACCGACCGTTCATCCCGCGCTCGGGGATGACGCGATCACAGGTTCATGAGTCCGCCGATGGCGGGGTACGCGAGGAACAGGAGGAACCCGCCGGAGAGCAGCAGCTGGGCGACGAGCATCGACTGCGAGCGTTCACCTTCCTTGCCCTCGACCTCGGAGAGTTCCTTCGTGCGCATCGTGTCCGCACGGGCGGCGAGGGAGCTGCGGATCTTCGCGCCGTCGTTCGCCGCGAGGCCGAGCGCCCCGGCGAGGTCGGTGAGCTCCTCGATGTGGATCGCCTCACCGAGTTCGCCGAGGCCCTCCCAGGGGCTGATGCCGAGCAGACGGGCGTTCGCGAGAGCCTGGCGGATCCGTACGAGCGCCCAGTTCTCGCTCACGGACGCCGCGGCGAGGAGCGCCTCGGGGAGGCCACGGCCGCCCGAGAGGTTCATCGCCACGAGGTCGAGGAAGATGCCGACGACCTTGCGGAACTCCTTGCGGCGTTTCTCCGCCTCCTGCTTGAGCGAGAGGTACGGGATCGCGGCACCGAGGGCACCGAAGACGAGCGCGACGGCGAAGGGCAGCGCGCCCGGCAGATCCACGCCGAGCATCTGGGTGATGCCCCAGACGAGCGGTCCGAAGAGGAACATCGCGAGGCCCGTGAAGACCGAGGTGGCGAGGAATCCGCCCACGGACTTCGACATGATCGCGAGGTCCTTACCGGTCTTCCCGAGCGTCCACCCGCGTTCGGCGGCGAACGCCTCGAGGCGGTCCGCCGCGAGCGCGAAGATCGAGTTCGCGACGCCCTGGGCCCGGTTGGTCGCCTCCTCCATCTCCGTGAGGACGGAGGTGCGCATCGACTTCCGTCCCTGGTCGAGGCGGGCGACGAGTGCACCGACACCCGGCTTCGGGTGGTAGAAGGTGCGGACGAGGAGGAACACGCCGAGGCCGAAGATGCCACCGACGGCCATGGTCCAGAAGAGATTCATCCGTCCCCCGCCTCAGTCCCGCACCAGGAAGCGGTCACGGGGTTCGGGTTCGGCGAGCTTCCGCAGCCACATGAGCCCGCCCATGATGAACGCCGCGACGACCATGAGCACGACCTGTCCGATGAAGTCGCCGTAGGGCTCGACATAACCGCGGTTGAAGATCGAGAGCCCGCCCATGACGCCGAGGATGATGACGAGGACGATCTGCACACTGCGGCGGATGCCCGCGCGCGAGGCGTCGATGCGCCGGCGCATGTCGAGTTCGAGGCGCGTCGACCGCGCGAGGGCCGTGAGCACGTCCCGGAGGCCCGGTCCGCGCAGACGGGCGTTGAGAACGAGCGCGGAGACGATCATGTCGGCACTCGGATCGTCGAGGTCGTCCGCGAACTTCCCGAGCGCGTCCGCGAGCGGCTCGCGCACCCGGAGGCGGTCGACGAGGAGGTTGAGCTGCGGGCGGATGACCGGCGGCGTCGCGTTCACCGAGGCGGGAATCGCCTGCTCGAGGCCGACAGCACCGGCGATCGTGTCACGGAGGGACTCCGTCCACGTCGCGAGCGCCTCGAGGCGCATGATGCTCACCTTCTCGGCCTTCTGGTTCGAGAGGATCCGGTCCCAGAACGCAGCAAGTGCCCCGAGGATCACCGCCGGGACGATCCAGCGGGTGAGCAGGAGGACGAGGAGGAACGCTCCGATGCCCCACACCATGCGGGACAACACCGAACGGGATCCGGCACGCCTGGCCCTCCGCCGCTTCGGGGTCCCGTCCGCGGAGCCGAACGGCCATCCGACGAAGGAGACGATGAGGAGGAAGATCGCGGCACCGAACAGCGCGCCCGCCCCGAGCGCAGCGGGCAGCTGCCAGCCGAATCCTGCGAATGCCGGCATCAGCTCACCACCGTCCGTGGACGGCCGGGTCGTAACCGAACCGGGCGAGTTCCGGGGCGGAGGCGATCGGGGCGTGCGCGATCGCCATGCCGTCGGGCCCGGCGGCGAAGATCTCCGAGGACAGCACGCGTCCGTCGATGCCCGTGACCTCGCGGATCGATTCGACGACACGACGGGTGACGCCGTCGGGGAACTCCTTGCGCTTCATGAAGACGACGAAGTTGATGGAGCCGGCGATGAGCATGTGCGTCGCCTCGACCGGGAGGTTCTCCGCGGCCTGGAGCGCATATGTCGAGATCCTGTTGAACACCTCGATCGAGGAGTTCGCGTGGATGGTCGAGAGGGAGCCGTCGTTGCCCTGGCTCATCGCGTTGAGCATCGTGACGATCTCGTCGCCGAGGACCTCACCGACGATGACGCGCGAGGGGTTCATGCGCAGCGAACGGCGGACGAGTTCCGCCATGCTCACGCCACCGACGCCCTCGGAGTTCGGCAGACGTTCCTCGAACGCGACGACGTTCGGGTGGAGTTCCGTGAAGTGTTCGAGCCCGAGCTCCATCGAGCGTTCGACCGTGATGAGGCGTTCGCGCGGGGGGATCGAGTTCGCGAGTGCGCGGAGCATCGTCGTCTTCCCGGCGTTCGTCGCACCGGCGATCATGATGTTCTTGCGCGCGGACACGGCGGCCTGGAGGAACTGGGCGACGTCCGGGGTCATCGTCCCGGTACCGACGAGGTCCGGGAGGAACACCTTGCCGAGGCGCGAGCGACGGATCGAGATCGCGGGGCGTTCCGTCACGCCCATGACGGCGGACATACGCGAACCGTCCGGCAGCCGGAGGTCGAGCTGCGGGTTCGCCGCGTCGAAGGGTCGCGAGGACAGACCGACGTTCGAGGCGAGGATCTGGACGAGCTCGATGAGTTCCTCGTCGGATTCCGCGACCGGCGCGTGTTTCTCCTCGGAACCGTCCGCGTACCCGACGAACACCTGGTCGTGGCCGTTGATGTCGATGTTCTCGACGTCCGGGTTCTGCAGGAGCGGCTGCAGACGTCCCACACCGAAGAGCGCCGCGTGGATCGCGTTCGCGACATCGGCCTCGTCCTCCGGGGAGATCGGGGTCCGGCCGGAGGCGATCTCCTCACGGGCGTGGTCCTCGAGGACCTGGATGATGAGGGAACGCGCGTACTGGCGTTCGTCCTCGGAGGACATCGCGGTCCGCCCGGCGAGTTCGTCGGCCCTGCGCTGCTGATTGAGACGGTCGGCGACCCGCGCGCGGAGGGTCCGGACGAGTTCGTTCTGGTTCTCGATCATCGGCCCCTCCTCTCACGTCGGGTCATCGGTCGGTCCGCCGGTGGAGCCGGTGGCTGCGGCGGTTCCGTGGGTGCGGGTTCCGTCCCCGGCTGCGGAGCGGCCCCCCGGCCCGGAGACCCGACGGGCCGGCGGGGGATCTCCACGGTGGGTTCGGGAGCGGCCGAGGCGACACGCCCCTCCGGCATCCCCGACCGGGGTGTGCCCGGCCGGGAATCGGACTGCGGCGGAGTGCCCGGAGCGGACGCCGGGGGCTGCTGCGGTGCCGGGTACCCGGCCGGAGCCGGGGCTCCCGGGCCGGGAGTCGAGTGACCGGGAGTGCCGGCGGGCGCCTCGGGAGCGGAGGACCCGCGCCGTTGCTTGCGCGACGGCTTCGGGGCACCCGGCAGGGGCTTGGCGGGCTTGCCGCCGAGAGCTGCGGCGACCTGGCCGGCGTCGAGG
Source organism: Brevibacterium samyangense (assembly GCF_039529845.1). Classification (NCBI taxonomy): domain Bacteria; kingdom Bacillati; phylum Actinomycetota; class Actinomycetes; order Micrococcales; family Brevibacteriaceae; genus Brevibacterium; species Brevibacterium samyangense. Next base: position 33,924 of record NZ_BAAANO010000027.1, read on the forward strand.
GTGATCCCGGCGAGCGCCGCGATGTTCTCGATGACGGGGACCGCGCTGCGGACGAGGACGGTGCGTTCGGGGCGGTTGAGCACCTGGCCCTCGAACATGCTCGCGCCCTTGGGGTCGAAGGCGACGTGACCGAGGTAGTCGGTGAAGCGGAGGACGTCCTCGCCGAGGGAGGCGACGGCGGCCTCGGCGTTGCGCCTGTCGGACTGCGGCGCCACGACGACGATGCCGAACCGCGGCGTGGCGCCCGGCATGGCGTCGCGGAGTTTCTGCAGGCGCGAACGCATGTGCATGACCTGCGTGGAGCGCGGACGCATGACGAAGACGAGGGCCTCGGCCTCACGCGCGAGCTGGAGGTGCGGGGAGGACATGCGCAGCGATCCGAGGTCCGCGAGGACGTCATGGCTGGTGAGGGTCGCGAACGCGCGTCCGATGGTGGGCCAGAGCTTCTCGACCGCCTGGGCCTGTTCGGGTTCGGGCAGACCGGCGAGGAGGTCGATCCCGCCGAGGAGCGTCTGGGCGTGCTGCGGGACGACGGCGGCGTCGAGGCTCTTGCGGGCGATCGGCAGGAGCGACATGAGCCCGCGATCGGTGTTGAGCGGCTGTCCCGATTCGCCGATCATCTGGTAGGCGATGTCGCCGCCGGTGACGTCGGCATCGGCGAGGATCGAGGTGCGCGGCCACAGGGCGGCGGTGAGCAACGACAAGGTCGTCACTCCCGGCGATCCCTTGGCCGAGGCGAAGGCGATGAAGGTCATGGCCCGGCTCAGCCCTCGGTGCTCTCGGCGGTCGGTTCGGCGGAGGGCTCTGCCGCTTCCTCGGCGCCCTCGGAGGTGGTGTCGCCCTCGGTGTCCGTGCTCTCCGGGGTGGTCATGAAGTCGATGCTCGGTTCCGTGCCCTCGGACAGACGGGAGGCGACGACCTGGGTCGCGGCGGCGGGTCCGACGAGCGCGGAGGCCTGGTCGGCGGTGACGAGGACGGAGACGGCGAGGGTGCCGCCGTTGTTCGAGACGCTCACGACGCGCACGGCGTCGACGAGGAGCTCGCCACCGGCACCGCCGAGGTCGAACGCGGAACCGGAGTAGAGGCGCACGACGTCACCGGCCTCGAGTGGTTCGCTCGGGCGCTGGGAGGGGCTGAGGATGAGGCCGACGATCTCCCCGCCCGCAGGAACCGCGGAGTCCGGAGTGAACATCTGCGGGGTCACCATCGTGCCGGCGGGCACGTACGTGAGGGCCTTGGAGCCGATGAAGTTCTGGCGGCTGGCGACCGGGATGAAGGCCGCGGCGTCCGTGCTCACCTGGACCGTCGTGAAGTCGTCCTCGGTGATCTCCTGCCCGGCGGCGATGTCGTCGTTCGCGACGAGCACCTCCGTCTTGTTCCCGGCCATGATCGCGATGAGCGCACTGAGGACGGCACCGACGAGGATGAGGACGATCGCGAGGGCCGCCATGAACGGGCGACGATCGCGGCCGGCGGACGGCAGTTTCGCCTTGTTCGCGAGTGCCGTCGGCATGCTGCCCGTGGAGGTCGAGGAGGACCCGGTTGCGGGTCCGGACAGGGACCCGGACGGCAGGAAGGTACCGGGAGAACTATCAGCCATGGGTCCCACTGTAGAGGAGGGTCCGGACACGGCCCGGGCGGTTCACGTGCCGACTCGGAAACAGGAGGTGAAGTTCCTTCTCCACCGGACGGTCGTTGCGGTCCACCGGACGGTCGTTGAGGTCCACCGGACGGGCGGCGCGGTCGTGTCCGTGCTCACGCCTAGGATGCAGCCATGACCGAACCCCCGTACTCCCCCGCTGCTCCGGACACCGTCGACGCCGCCGTTCCCGAGGGGCCGGCCGCCCAGGACGCCTCCACCCCGATCACCGAGCTCCTCGACGCCTCGCGCTTCGGTGGGCTCGTCGCCGCTCGTTCCGGCGGCCCCGTGTTCGCCACCGTCTCCGCACTCGATTCCGCGGGCACCGGCCGCGTCACGCGGATCGTCCAGCTCGACGAGGAGTCGACGTCGACCCTCACGCGCGGACCGGCCTCCGTCGGTTCGGTCGCCGCCGCGGCCTCCGGAGCCCTCGTGTTCACGTCCAAACGCACCGGTGAGGACGGCTCCGAGGCGAAGGACGCCGGACTGTGGATCCTGCCCGTCCGGGGTGAGGCCCGTCGACTGGCCGAGCGCCCGGGTGGTTTCGGGTCCGTCGTCCTCGCCTCCGAGGACTCCGTTCTCGTCACCGAGGTCGGCGTGCACACGCACGCGTCCTCCGAGGAGGAGCACGCGGAACTCGCGAAGGCGCGGACCGAGGCGAAAGTGTCCGGCATCCTCCACGCCGGGTTCCCCACCCGCTACTGGGACCACGACCTCGGGCCGTTCCGGCAGACGCTCGCCGTCGCACGCTGCGCGTCCCCGGATCCCGGGGCAGTGTCGGCTCCCCTGTCGACTCCCGCGGCCCGGTCGATTCCCGAGGCGCCCGCACCGTTGTCCTTCGCGTACCCGGCCATGCCGGACGGTCGGCTCACGGGGTGGTCCGTCGCGCCGAACGGCACCTTCGCCGTCGTCGAGGTCGAGGTCCCCGCACCGGGTGCCCTCCAGACCTCGCAGCTCTGGAAGGTCGACCTCACGGAGGCGTGTGCCGCACCGGTCCTGCTCCTCGCCGGTGACCTCGAGTACGACTGGTCGGTCGGCGAGGTGAGCCCGGACTCCATTCGGGTCCTCGCCACCCGCACCCGCAGGCGGAACCCCACGACCACACTGCGCCAGGACCTGTTCGTGCTCGAGGTCGGTGGCGCCGACGGGACCGCCCGTGCACCCGCTCCGGTGTGGGAGAAGGGAGACCGGTGGTTCTCCGCGACATGGTTCGACGAGGCGACGCTCGTCGCGACCTCGGACGACCTCGGCCGGGGTGCCGTGTGGACGGGTGCGATCACGGACGAGGAGCCCCGTCGGCTCACGGGTGGGCCCGGTCAGCGGTTCCACTACGCGGGGCTCGTGGTGACGGGCGGCCGGGTGGTCGCGGGCGCCTCGGCGGTGGACGTGCCGCCGTTCCCGGTGGAGATCGACCCGGGAACCGGCGAGGTGACGCCCCTGACGAATCCCGCGACGGAACTCACCGCGCCGGGATCGATGCACGAGGTCGTGGCGACCGGCAAGGACGGCACCGCGGTCCGCGCGTGGCTGCGTGTACCCGAGGCCGAGGGCCCGCACCCGCTGCTCGTCATGGTGCACGGCGGACCGTGGGGATCGTGGAACGCGTGGACGTGGCGCTGGAACCCGAATCCCTTCGTCGCCGCCGGGTTCGCCGTGCTGCTGCCGGACCCGGCGATCTCGACCGGGTACGGCCAAGACATGATCGACCGCGGTGAGCTCGAGCTCGGCGGGGCGCCGTACACGGACATCCTCGCGCTCGTCGATCAGACGGTGGCGCGGCCCGACATCGACGAGGAGCGCACCGCCCTCGCCGGCGGCTCGTACGGCGGGTACATGGCGAACTGGATGGCCGGGCACACGAAGAACCGGTTCCGATGCATCGTCACGCACGCGTCGTTGTGGAACGTCGACTCGATGGGCCGGACCACGGACAACGAGTCGTGGGAAGCGGCGATGCGCGAGCAGATCGCGGTGTACTCACCGCACAGGTTCGCCTCCGCGATCGAGGTCCCGATGCTCGTCATCCACGGTGACCGGGACTACCGCGTCCCGATCTCGCAGGGACACGAACTCTGGTTCGACCTGCTCACGAAGAGCGCGACGCCGCTCGCGGCCGACGGTTCCACGCAGCACCGGTACCTGTACTTCCCGGACGAGGGCCACTGGATCCTCGGCCGCGGGAACGCGCAGGTCTGGTACGAGGCAGTCCTCGGATTCGTGAACGAGAAGGTGAACGGGGAGACCTGGGAGAAACCGGCGACGCTCGGGTGAGGCCGGGCGCGCTCTGCTGAGCCGACTTCGGATGCTGTCGGGGTGAGCCCGCGTGTCAGCGGCGGACGAAGGGGATCGACCAGGGGTGGAAACCCTTGCCCGAGAACGCCTTGACGCACCCGACGATCTGCACGATGAGCACGACGAGCGGGAACAGATACGCGAGGACCGCTCCGGGAGGGCCGACCCACAGGATCGCGTCCTCGGAGGCCGCGGTCGCCGCGACGATGCCGACGAGCGTGCCCCACACCACGAGGTACGCGATGAACAGGACGAAGAACGTGAGCCACATGTTGAGGAGCTGACGGCTGTGCTCACGGACGAACGGGGAGGAGTCCTTGTACATCGAGAGGCCGATGATCGGCATGATGAAACCCGCGAGGAACGCCGAGACGAGGTAGAAGACGCCGCCCATGTTCCGTTCGTTGCTGTCCGCCTGCCAGTAGACCTCGCTGCCGGCGCCGTAGGCCTCGGGCGGGTGAGGGGCGCGGAGGGGAACCCCGGCACGCAGTGACCCCGAGGGCATCGGCGCAGCACCGTTCGGCATCGGGGCGCCGGCGGCTGGGCCACCGTACTGCGGTTGGCCGTACTGTCCCGGGATGGGTTGACCCTGGATCGGTTGACTCCGGGAGGGTTGGCCGTGACCGTAAGGACCTGCGCCGTACTCGCCCTGACCGTATTGGCCGGAGCCGTGGTGGCCCGCGTTGTACTCGCCCTGGCCGTACGGGCCGGAGCTGTGCGGGCCGGGGCCGTCGTTGGCGCCATATCCGGGGTAGTCGTTGCTCATGTCCGCCAGCCTACGGGCACTGGGCCCGAACAGGGTGTCCCGGAATGCACCGGATCCGCGACACAGGACGAGCCGGGAATCCCCGTGGCGCGCCGTGCCGTTCGGATGTTCGTAGCACCGATGAGGCCCGTCCCGCGGGGTGACGCACGCAGGCACCCGGCACCGCGCGTGGGCACGCCGGTGACGGACGTGCTCAGGGAGCGAGCGCCTCGGCGGAGGGTTCCGGGGTGAAGCCGGCGGTGGGTTCCGGGCTCGATTCCGCTGGGGCGCCGGTGGGCACGCAGTCGCCGCAGAACGGGTGGGCGCCCTTGTCGGTGCAGGTCTCGCAGCGGAGGAACTGTTTACGGCACTCCTCGTTCGCGCAGTTGACGTAGATCGGGGTGGGTTCGCCGCACTCGGCGCACGACCCGAGGGACTTCACGTTCTCCCCGTACTCGACGTGCATGCGCTTGTCGAAGACGTAGAGCGAACCGTCCCACAGGCCCGAGGTACCGAAGGTCTCCGCGTATCGGACGATGCCGCCGTCGACCTGGTAGACCTCCTCGAAACCGCGGTTCTTCATGAGGACGCTCAGCACCTCGCAGCGGATCCCGCCGGTGCAGTACGTGACGATCGGCTTGTCCTTGAGGTGGTCGTACTTCCCGGAGTCGATCTCTTCGATGAAGTCGCGGGTCGTGTCCGTCTCCGGGACGATCGCGCCCCTGAACCGGCCGATCTCCGCCTCCATCGCGTTCCGGCCGTCGAAGAAGACGACGTCGTCCCCGCGTTCCTCGACGAGCTTGTGGAGCGCCCCCGGCTTGAGGTGGGTGCCGCCGCCCTGGACGCCGTCCTCGGTCACCGTGATGGTGTCCGGAGCCTTGAAGGTGACGAGCTCGGGGCGCACCTTGACCGAGAGACGCGGGAAGTCGTCGCCGGTGCCGGTCGACCACTTGATGTCGGCCTTCTTGAACGGCGCATAGCTCTTCGTCACCCGCACGTACTTCTTCACGTCGTCGATCTCGCCGCCGACCGTCGCATTGATCCCGTCCGGGGAGACGATGACGCGCCCCTTGAGCCCGCAGCTCTCCGCGAGGGCGTGCTGCCAGAGGCGGACGGCCTCCGGATCCGCGAGCGGGGTGAAGACGTAGAACAGAACGATCTTGTGCACGGCCATGGAGAAGATTTTAGTCGCGCCGCTGCGGTCGACTTCCCAGTGTTCGCGTGGGCCCACGCCGGCGCGCAACGCGATCACCTGATGCAACACAATGCGACGCAGGCATACGCGCCTGCAGCACAAAGTACTGCGTGAGGAGATCTCGTCGTACTGAGAGGGCGCGGAGATCCCGTCGCCGGGACCACGGCGCGCCCGCCCGGAAAAGCCGAGGCGCCCGTCCCGGTGACGAATTCTCGTCACCGGGACGGGCGCCTCGGGTGCGGCAGGGCCGGGCCCGCCGCTCATGGGTACCGGTTCAAGCTCCGACGACGGCGCCGAAGTACTTCGGCAGCGTGCCCTCGTGGGCGACACGGAGTTCGGAAACCGGAAGGGAGAAGTGGTCGACGACCTCGAGCGCGGGCTCTGCCTCTCCGGCGTCGGTCATGCCGATGCGGGCGAAGGCGAAGCCGCGGGCCGAGCACATGTCGGTGAAGCGGACCTCCTCCGACCGCGGCACGGCGACGATCGCACGGCCGGTCGACTCGGAGAAGAGCGTCGTGAACAGGTCGAGGCCGTCGCGCTCCATGACCTCGTCGAGCCAGATCCGCGCACCCATGCCGTAGCGGAGGGTGGCCTCCACGAGGGCCTGGGAGAGTCCTCCCTCGGAGAGGTCGTGGGCGGCGTCGATCATGCCGTCGCGGGAGGCGTTGATGAGGATGTCCGCGAGTTCCTTCTCGGTGGCCGCATCGAACTTCGGCGGCACACCACCGAGGTGCTGGTGCGCAACCTCGGCCCAGGCGGAACCGTCGAGTTCGTTCTCCGTGGTGCCGAGCAGGTAGATCGTCTGGCCGGCGTCCTTCCACCCCGCGGGAGTACGGCGCGCGACGTCGTCGAACACACCGAGCACACCGACGACCGGGGTCGGGTGGATGGCGACGCCACCGGTCTGGTTGTACAGGGACACGTTGCCACCGGTGACCGGGACGGCGAGCTCCTGGCAGGCGTCCGAGAGGCCCTCGATCGCCTGAACGAGCTGCCACATGATCTCCGGGTCCTCGGGGGAACCGAAGTTGAGGCAGTCGGTGACGGCCATCGGGCGAGCGCCGGTGGTGGCGACGTTGCGGTAGGACTCGGCGAGGGCGAGCTTCGCACCCTGTGCCGGGTCGAGGTAGCAGTAGCGACCGTTCGCGTCCGTGGAGATCGCGACGCCGAGGCCGGTCTCCTCGTCGACGCGGACCACACCGGCGTCGTCGGGGAACGCGAGGGCGGTGTTGCCCTGCACGTACTTGTCGTACTGGTTCGTCACCCATTCCTTCGAGGACAGGTTGGGCGAGGCGGCGAGGTCGAGCACGGTCCGTCGCAGCGCCTCGTCGGTGGAGGGCTTGGCCAGACCGGCGGCCTCGACGGAGTTCGCGCGCACGGGCTCGGTCCACGAGGGCTGCTCGTAGGGGCGCTCGTAGACGGGGCCGTCGTGGGCGACGGAACGCGGCGGCACGTCGACGATGACGTCACCGTGCCACTCGATGACGAGGCGGCCGGTGTTCGTCACCTCACCGAGGACGGAGGTCTCCACGTCCCACTTGCCGGTGATCGCGAGGAACTGCTCGAGCTTCTCCGGGGTCACGACCGCCATCATGCGTTCCTGCGACTCCGACATGAGGATCTCCTCCGGGGTGAGGGAGGGATCGCGCAGGAGGACGTCGTCGAGGGCGATGTGCATGCCGCCCTCACCGTTCGAGGCGAGTTCGGAGGTCGCGCAGGAGATGCCGGCGGCGCCGAGGTCCTGAATGCCCTCGACGACGTTCGCGCCGAAGAGCTCGAGGCAGCACTCGATGAGGACCTTCTCCGCGAAGGGGTCGCCCACCTGGACGGCCGGACGCTTCGAGGGCTTCGTGTCGTCGAAGGACTCCGAGGCGAGGATCGAGGCTCCACCGATGCCGTCACCACCGGTGCGGGCACCGAAGAGGACGACCTTGTTACCGACACCGGAGGCGTTCGCGAGGCGGATGTCCTCGTGGCGCATGACGCCGACGGCGAGCGCGTTCACGAGCGGGTTGCCCTGGTAGACCGAGTCGAAGACGACCTCGCCACCGATGTTCGGCAGGCCCAGGCAGTTGCCGTAACCGCCGATGCCGGACACGACACCGTGGACGACGCGGGCGGTGTCCGGGTGGTCGATCGCACCGAAGCGCAGCTGGTCCATGACGGCGACGGGGCGGGCGCCCATCGAGATGATGTCGCGGACGATGCCGCCGACGCCGGTGGCCGCGCCCTGATAGGGCTCGACGTAGGACGGGTGGTTGTGGGACTCGACCTTGAAGGTGACGGCCCAGCCGTCGCCGATGTCGACGACGCCGGCGTTCTCACCGATCCCGACGAGGAGGTGTTCCTTCATCTCGTCGGTGACCTTCTTGCCGAACTTCGACAGGTGGACCTTCGAGGACTTGTACGAGCAGTGCTCCGACCACATGACGGAGTACATCGCGAGTTCCGCGGACGTCGGACGACGACCCAGGATCCGCTTGATCTCCTCGTATTCGTTGGCCTTGAGACCGAGGTCAGCGTACGGCTGCTCGACTTCCGGATGGGCGGCTGCGTACTCGACGGTCTCCTTGACCTTCTTCGACGCGGACTGGTCGCTGCTCGTCATGTGCGTGTGCGGTCCTTTCGTGGTCGTCCCCGCCCGATTCTAGCCGCCCCGGGGCTCCTCCTTCCTGCCGTGGGCCCACCCGGACGGCAGGGGTGGCGAGGGTCACGTACGGCGGGTGGTGGGGCGGGCCGAGCGGGCTACCGACAACGGTTTCGACCAGGACGACCGAAACGCTTGCCGAATCGCGGAACGGAAACGGATTGTGTTGCCGTGGGCGAATCCGTTGCGGCTGCCTCGTGAGGCGCGGGCTATGCGTCGCGACGGGCGGTGCGGGCAGCGAACAGATGCATGACGAGGAGCGCGGCGGCGAGGACGACGAGATAGACGAGGCCCCCGGTGGGTTCGGTGGCCCATTCCACGATCCGCGACTCCCCCGCGAAGCTGTACATGATCCACAGCGCGAACGCCATCGCGAGGCCTGTGACGAGGCCGCCTCCGATCGCGGGGAGGATGAGGATCGGGCGGCGACCGTGGACGAGGTTCCACGCCACGAGCAGGAGCGCGACGGTCGTGCCGGTGAGGAGGCCGGCGACGAGGAGGACCGCGTCCGCGCCCGCGAGTGCGTTGTAGATCGGGATGCTCACCCCACGCACGACGATGCCGAGGACGGCGAGCGCGATCGCCGCGATGCGGTGCCCCGGGTCGGAGCTCTTGACCAGGCACAACGCCACGACGACGAGAGCGATGCCCACCGGCAGGCAGATGAGGACGGTGAGGTCGTAGACGTTGAGGCCGCCCGCACGGATCGGGTTGAGCTCACGGAGGATCAGGTCGAACGTGAAGACGAGCCCGGGAACGATCTCGAGTCCGAGCGCGAGCCAGAAGAGGATCCGGGAGAACCAACCGGGACGGATCGGGTCCGGCCGGCGCTGTCCGGGGGCGGCAGGTGCCGTCCCGGCGAACGGGTCGAAGGTGCCGTCGTGGAACGGGTCCTGCCCGTAGGGGACCCGGTCGAACGGCTCCGGGACGGATGCGCCCGGGTACGTCGTCGGGTACGGCTGCGAACCGAGGGACGGGTGGTGCGCGGCCGGTGACTGCGGCCCGGCCGGCGGCTGCGGCCCGGCCGGCGGCTGGTACGCGGCCGG
>NZ_BAAANO010000028.1:0-19184 GCF_039529845.1 Brevibacterium samyangense
TCGACGCCGACGACGGGGGCGTCCTCCGCGTCGTTGTCGAACAGCACCACCTGGAACTTCCCCGAGGCGACCTCCCCGAGCACCACCGGCTCACCGCCGCAGAGCGCCGCCGGCTTCCCCACCGAGAACACGCGCACCGGCCCCTGGAAACTCCAGTGCCACGGGACGTCGAGCCACGGGTCGTCGGCCTCGGGATCGTTCCCACCGCCGGCCCATTCCCGCACGAGCTGCTCCCCGAGCCACTCCCCCTGCGACATCGCCATCGCTTCCGCTTCGAGGCGGCCGTGGGCACTCATCGGACCCTCCACCACTCGAGCCGCATCGCCGATCGCGAATACGTCATCGGCAGCACCGGGAACCCTCAGCCACGCATCCACCTCGAGCGCTCCGCTCGCCGCACGCGCCCACTCGTCCGGGACCATGTCGGTCCGCGCCTCGGCACCGACCGACACCATCCACAGGTCGTGCGCGGCGTAGTCCTCGGGGTCGGCGTCGGGAACGAACGTGACACCCGCCGAGGCGTGGAGATCCATGAGGGCGCGCCCGGTGACCTCGGACAACGCCGGTACGGGCCGGCCGCCGCGCAGGTAGACGGTGGGGTGATAGCCGGCGTCCGCGGCGCCTCGGGCGAGTTCGAGGGCGAGGAAGCCCGAGCCGAGCACGCCGATCGACAGGCACACGTCGTCGTCCGGCCACTCCTGCGCGAGGGCCGCGAGGTCGCTGCGGATCGCCGAGGCGTCGGCCGGGGTCCGCAGCACCCGCGCCGGGCCGCCGGGCAGGTCACCGGGGTACGTGCGTGCTGCCATGCCCGTCGCGAGGACGAGCCGGCCGTAGGCGAGAGACTGGGCATGCCCGCGGGCCGCCTCGGTCTCCACCTCGACGGTGCGGGCGACCGGGTCGATCGCGGTGACGTGACCGTGGACGTCGTGGGTGTCCGGCCACGGGTGCTGCAGGAGGACGGACCCGAGCTGCTCCGCGAAGAGCGACTTCGACAGGGGTGGGAGTTCGACGGTGCGCCCGACCTCGGGGTCGATGATCGTGAACGGCACTCCCGCCTCGTACAGGCGGCGGGCGCAGGTCGAACCGGCGAGGCCCGCACCGACGATGACGACCGGGGCGGCAGCAGTGGGTGCGTTCATGACACCAGGCTACGGCGCGGCGCCGAGTCGAGGGCAGTCCTCCGGGCGAAAGGACGGTTCGGATTCTCGGCCTTCTCCACGAGACTTGACACACGAAGGCGCACGGCCTCTTCAAGGTGTACGCGTCGGTCTTCGCCTTCGTCACCGTCGTCGCGCTCACCCTCCTCATGCCGGGCGTCCAGGCGAACGGCATCTCCAGCGCTGCCGCCAATGCGTGGGGCATCCCGCCGTGGGTGGCCGGTGCCGCGGTCATCATCGTGCTCGCGTTCATCATCGTCGGTGGCGTCAAGCGCATCGCGAGCTTCGCCGGCTTCGTCGTCCCGATCATGGCCGTCCTCTACATCGTCGGCGCGATCGTCGTCGTCATCATGAACGCCCACAAGCTCCCCGAGGTCATCGAACTCATCGTCTCCTCCGCCTTCGGCGTGAACGCGGCGTTCGGTGGGATCGTCGGTTCCGCGATCGAGTGGGGCGTCAAGCGCGGCATCTACTCGAACGAGGCCGGCCAGGGTACCGGCCCGCACTCCGCGGCCGCCGCCGAGGTCTCCCACCCCACCAAGCAGGGACTCGTCCAGGCGGGCTCCATCTACATCGACACGCTCTTCGTGTGCTCCGCGACCGCGTTCATGATCCTCTCGACGGGCATGTACAAGGTGTTCGAGGGCGGCGCCGAGGACGGCCGTGTCCTCGGTGAGGGCGGATCGCTGCCCGAGGGCGTCGCCTCCGGTGCCGGTTACGCACAGTCCGCGTTCGACTCCGTGCTCCCGGGCCTCGGCGCCTCGTTCATCGCGGTGTCCCTCGCGTTCTTCGCGTTCACGACGATCGTCGCCTACTACTACATGGCGGAGACGAACCTCGCATTCCTCCTGCGCGGGGACTCGCCCGCCCGGATCGCTGCGCGCACGTGGCTGTCGCGACTCCTGCAGCTCGCGATCCTCGGCAGCGCGTTCATCGGCACCGTGAACCGGACCGAGGTCGCCTGGATGCTCGGCGACATCGGCGTCGGCATCATGGCGTGGCTCAACATCACCGGCATCCTCGTCCTCCGGTCCGCGGCACTCCGCGCACTCCGGGACTACGAGAAACAACGGAAGTCCGGGCTCGACCCGCAGTTCGATCCCGCGGCGGTCCGCGTGCACGGGGCGGCGTCTGGGCCGAGCGCGCGGACGAACGTGCCGGGGACGAGTACCACCGGATCTGAGGGGTGGGGGTTCCGCGAGGTGCTCGCTCGCGTTCCACGCTCGTTCCACGGGGCCCACTCCCGATTCGCTCGCGTTCTGCGCGTCCCACTCGCGACAGGATCACCCGCTTCAACACAATGTGACGCAACCTCACGTGGCTGCGTCACAAAGTGATGCACCTGCAGATCCCGTTGCATCGCCGTGACACGGGGCCGTCGCGGGCAGCGTTGCCGCCTCATGGCATCCTCCCCGCCCGGGCCCACCGGTCTACCCTGGATGCCGATGAATGACGACACCGGATCCGAGGCCCCCGTGGAGATCCCCGACGAACTCAGCGTCGGGCAACTCGCCGCGCGGAGCGGGCTCGCGGTGTCCGCGCTGCACTTCTACGAACGCCGCGGGCTCATCTCCAGCAGGCGGACGAGCGGCAACCAACGTCGCTACCCGCGGTCCGTCCTGCGGCGCGTCGCCGTCATCCGCGCCGCCCACGACGCGGGCATCCCGCTGTCCACCGTCGCCGAGGCGTTCGCGTCCCTCCCTCCCGACGCCACTCCCAGCGCCGACGACTGGCAACGCCTCTCGGCCGCGTGGCGGGAGGAGATCGACGCGCGGATCGCGAAGCTCGAGCATCTGCGGGACCGGTTGAGCGGGTGCATCGGGTGCGGGTGCCTCTCGCTCGAGGCGTGTCGGTTCGTGAACCCCGAGGACCGCCTCGGCGAGGAGGGGCCCGGCGCCGTCGCCCTCGACCGGTGAGACCGGTGAGACCGGTGAGACGATTTGACCTCAACTCCGGTTGAGGTTCTACCGTCGATACCGACCCGAAAGCTCTCTCCGCCGACGAAGGTACTTCCGTGACCTCAGCACACACGCCCGGCCCCCGCGTTCCGCACCGCACCGCCGCTCCCGACGAGACGGCCGCACTCTTCAAGGACGCCTTCCGGACGCACCCCGCCGGTGTCGCGGTCATCACCGCGGCCGGCGCCGACGGCCCGATCGGACTCACCGCGTCCTCGGTCGCGTCCGTGTCCGTCGATCCTCCGGCGCTCGCGTTCTCGGTGTCCGGTGGTCATGCCGCCTCACAACTCGCGCAGGCCGAGACCGCGATCGTCCACCTCATGGGCGCGGACCAGCTCGAACTCGTGCGCGCGTTCGCCACCTCGGGTGCGCCGCGTTTCACCGACGACCACGACTGGTCCGTCCTCGAGTCCGGCGAGCCCCTCCTCCACGACGCACCCTGGGCACTCCGCTGCGAGTTGCTCCACAAGGTGCCGGTGGGCGGGTCCGTTCTCATGGCGGCCGAGGTCCTCGGGATCCGCCCCGGCGGCGACCACGGCAGCCCACTCGTCTACCACGACCGCACGTTCCACGCCCTCGGCGAGCACAGCCGCGTCGCCTGACCGGCCCCGTCCGAGGCGCCACGGCCATCACCACTGCTCTCGCAACGCGATCACCGACAGCAACACAATGTGACGCAGACGAGCGCGTTCGCGGCACAAAGTGCTGCGCGGGTACATCGCGTTGCTGCGCGCCGGCACAAGAAGGGATAGTGCCGCGCGGCACGCGGGGGGCACGGTCCGAACGAACGCCGAGGCGCGGGCCAGCTGGGAGGCGACCCGCGCCTCGGCGGGTATGGGGCACTGGGCCCGAGAACTCGGGAGCCGGGGCGGAGATCCTCCGGCGTTCGGCCCGGGCGAGCCGACCGTGCGGCCCGGCAACGGATTCGTCAGATGCGATCGTTTCGGTTGCCGTTCCGCGAAACGGCAACCGAAACGATCGCGCTGGGCAAAACCGTTACCGAACCCCCTGAACCAGGGAGCTTCACCTCAGCGAGCACACCGAACCGGCGGACCTCACTTCATGCGCTGGCCCGCGGACCCGAGGTTCTGTGCGGCCTCGACGACACGAGCGGCCATGCCGGCCTCGGCGGCCTTGCCCCATGCGCGCGGATCGTAGAGCTTCTTGTTGCCGACCTCGCCGTCGATCTTGAGCATGCCGTCGTAGTTCTTGAACATGTGGTCGACGGCCGGGCGGCTGAACGCGTACTGGGTGTCCGTGTCGATGTTCATCTTCACGACACCGTTGGCGACGGCCTCCGCGATCTCCTCGGGCAGCGAACCCGAACCGCCGTGGAACACGAGGTCGAACGGCTTCTCCTTGCCGACCTCGGCGCCGACGGCGTCCTGGATCTCCTTGAGCAGACCCGGGCGGAGCTTCACGTTGCCCGGCTTGTACACGCCGTGCACGTTTCCGAAGGTGAGAGCCGTGAGGTACCGGCCCTTCTCACCGGTGCCGAGCGCACGCGCCGTCGCGAGTCCGTCCTCGACCGTCGTGTACAGCTGCTCGTTGATCTCGTTCTCGACGCCGTCCTCCTCGCCGCCGACGACACCGATCTCGATCTCGAGGATGGTACGCGCGGCGACGGAGAGTTCGAGGAGTTCCTCGGCGATCTGCAGGTTCTCCCCGAGCGGCACGGCCGAACCGTCCCACATGTGCGAACCGAACAGCGGATCCCGACCGGCCTTGACCTCTTCGGCCGACAGCGCGAGGAGCGGCTTCACCCAGTGCTCGACGGCGTCCTTGGGAGCGTGGTCGGTGTGGAGCACGATGTTGACGTCGTAGCTCTTCGCGACCTCCTTGGCGAACGCGGCGAAGGCGACGGCGCCCCGCACACGGTCCTTGATGGTGGGGCCGGACATGTACTCGGCACCGCCGGTGGAGATCTGGATGATTCCGTCGGACTCCGCCTCGGCGAATCCACGGATGGCGGCGTTGATGGTCTGCGAGGACGTGCAGTTCACGGCCGGGTATGCGAATCCGCCGGCCTTCGCACGGTCGACGAGCTCGGAATAGACCTCGGGAGTTGCGATCGGCATGGGTTCTCCTTCGATGCGGGCGAGCGCCGACGGCCGCTTCCTCTCATGAGGAGCACTCCCGAGGGGCACTGCCTCTCGGACGAGGCGGTCTCATGAGCAACGCAGCTGGTCACGGACACTCGCAGGGGTGTCTGGGCTCAGTTTTTCACGGCGCCGCCCGTGGGGCCACCCCAGGCCCCACGGCGTTTCGCTCACCGGAGTCGCGCGGGCTCGGGGCGGGGTCCCGCCGGGGTTCCTCGAGGCCGATGCGGGCGCACGGCCGGGGCGCCGTCCGTTCCCGAATCGTGTCACGGACTTCGCATTCCCGTCACCGGCGCGTCGATAGGCTTCTCGCCATGACCGTTCCCGAGGCGCCCCGCTCGCCGCACACCTCGTCACCCACTGCCGTCGCGAGTGGGCAGGCGGCGGTGACCGGACTCGCGCCGGTCGGCGCCTCGGCCCCGGTGTCGCGGGGCACCATCACCGCGTGGGCGCTCTGGGACTGGGGCGCAGCCGCGTTCAACGCGGTCGTCATCACCTTCGTGTTCGCCCCGTACCTCACCTCCGCGGTCGCCTCGGATCCAAACTCCGGTTCCGAGGCGCTCGGCATCGCCACGGGCCTCGCCGGACTCGCGATCGCGCTGCTCGCACCGGCAGCGGGGATCCGCGCGGACACCTCGGGCCGGCACAAGCTGTGGCTCGGGGTGAACACGGGGCTCGTCGTCGTGGCGATGGCGGGCATGTTCTTCGTCCGGGACGACCCCGGATACCTGTTGCCGGGTCTGCTGCTCGTGGCGATCGGCAGCGTGTTCTTCGAGCTCGCCGAGGTCTCCTACAACGGGATGCTCACGCGGATCTCGACCTCGGACACGGCGGGGCGGATCTCCGGGCTCGGATGGGGGCTCGGGTACTTCGGTGGGCTCGTGCTGCTCGTGCTCCTGCTCGTCACCGTCATCCAGCCCGAGGTCGGCCTCTTCGGCGCGAGCGACGAGGGCGGTCTGCGGTACCGGATCGTCGCCCTCGCGGCCGCGGTGTGGTTCGCCCTGTTCGCGCTGCCGGTGCTGCTGTTCGGACCGACGGACACCGCGCCGTCGGCTCGTCGGAAGCGCACCGTCGGGCAGATGTTCCGTGCCGTGATCGCCGGGTGGATCGACGGTTACAAACGCGTGTGGTCGCGGATCGTCGAACTGTTCCGCACCGACCGCAACACCTTCTGGTTCTTCCTCGCCTCCGCGATCTTCCGCGACGGGCTCGCGACGATCTTCGCGTTCGCCGGCGTCATCGCGGCCGGGTCCTACGGGTTCTCGGGGTCCGAGGTGATCGTCCTCGGTGTCGCGGCGAACGTCGTCGCGGGCATCGGTTCGGTCGTCGCCGGCTGGTTCGACGACCGTTTCGGCCCGAAGGCGGTCATCACGGTCGGGCTCGTGTGCCTCGTGCTCGGCGCGTTGCCGATCGCGTTCAACGACAGCAAGACGGTGTTCTGGGCGGCCGCGATGTGGCTGTGCCTGTTCGTCGGACCGGTGCAATCGGCGTCGCGGGCGTTCCTCACCCGCATCACGCCGCCCGAACGTGCGGGCGAGAACTTCGGGCTCTATGCGACCACCGGCCGCGCGGTGTCCTTCATCGGACCGTTCATGTTCACGACGTTCATCGCGGTCTTCGGGTTCCAGCGCGCGGGTGCACTCGGGATCGCGCTCGTGCTGCTCGTGGGGCTCGCGGTGTTCGTGTTCGTGAAGTCGCCGCTGAGGAGCAAGCCGGGGATCCTCAGCGACTGAGGGGGTGTTCCTGCGTCGCCCCCGTCGAGATCGCGATTCCCGACGCTGCGCTCGTTGACGTTGCGATTCAGTTCGGTTTCCCCCGTTGAGGTCGCAATTGCCTGCGGGTAATCGCGAAAACAGCGCACACAATCGCATTCTCAACGCACCCGACCGCAGCCTTTCGAGCACTCGATGTGACGACCGACCTCGTTCAGACCTTCACCACCCGCCCCGGCGCCCCGGCGCCCCGGGAAAGACGAAGGCCCCGGAATCATGTGCGGCTACTGGGGACGAAACCGCGGTGTCACGATATCGCTGCCGGCGGCCACCTCAAGAAGTACGGCCATGTCGGTTTCGTTTCCGACCTCCGGGTACAAAAGCGAGGTCGAGAACGCCGAACATCACGACTCCTTGAGCTCCCGGGAGCGAGCTCTTTCGACCGCGTCGCGTTCGCGCTTCTTCGCATCCTCGAGCTTCTTCTCGGCCGCGGCGAGCCTCCGCTCCGCGTCCCGCAGTTCTTTGCGCGTCTCGCGCAGCCGTTTCTCGGTCTCCCGCCGTTCGGCACGCACCTTCTTCACGCGAGCGTCCTTCGGGTAGAGCGTCGCGTACGCCTTCTCCTCGCGTTTCTCCGCACGCCTCCCGTCACGCTTCTCACCCTGCGCCCGGGACGGCTCCACCTCGTCTCTCGCCGGCGACGTCACGTCACCTTCACTGACCGGATCGGCACCCGCACCTTCCCGAGGCGCCCCCACCGGCCGCGCCCGTATCCAGTCGTCCTCGGTTCGGTCGCCGTCCCCCGCATCATGAGCCCCGACCGCCAGCGGCGACCTCTCGAGTGCGTCACCCGCAGCGATGACCTCTCCCGAAGCCATGGCCTGCGGACTATCGACACCCTCCACAACGCCCTCGGTGCGGGAACCATCGTCACCACTCGCGCCGCCGGTGCCATTGCCGATCCCACCGTCAGTACCACCCTCAACACCACCGGACGCCCGCCCCGCCACGAACCGCTCGATCCCGTCGAGGAGTCGTTCCACGGCGAACGTCATGTCCGCGCGGCGGGATTCGGCACCGAGCACCCCGTCGGCAAGCGCGGCGAGAGCGGGAAAGGACTCGGCCGTGACGAAGTGGTCGAGGACGACCCGAAGAAGGTCCGCGTCGGCATCACCACCGGCACCTGCCCCGGAACCCGCCACGGAACCGAGACCCGCACCACTGCGCTCGATCCCCACCTGCACCCGTGCCAGGCCGGCGGCGAGTGCGGAGGTGGCGAGCGCCTCGGCGGGGGTGAGCCCGCTGGGCCGCAGGCCCTGCAGGCACGCGTCGACCCAGGCGAGTGCCCGTGGGGTGAGCGGGGTGCCGGCGGCGGGAATGTCGAGGAGCCAGGGGTGCGCGCGGAGCGCGGCGGCGCGTTCGCGCATCCAGGCGCGGAGGGAGTCCTGCCAGGTGAGCGCCTCGGTGATGGTGAGGGGTGGGTCGCCGATGGCCTCTTCCTCCATGAGCAGGAGGAGTTCGTCCTTCGAGGTGACGTACCGGTAGAGCGACATCGTCGTGAAGCCGAGGATCTTCGCCACCGCCGTCATCGAGACCGCGCCGAGCCCTTCCTCGTCGGCGAGCGCGATCGCGGTGTCGACGATGCGTTCGACGCTCATCTCGCGCTTCGGGCCGCGCGAGGGTGCCGCCGCCACGCCCCAGGCGAGCGCGAGACCGCGCGGGAGTTCGGGTTCGGGAAGGGGCGATGCGGGGCGCGAGGTCACGTCGAAAGTGTACGTGCGAGGCTCCTCCGCACCCGCTGTGCCCGTCCGACCGGCTGTGCGCACCCCACGTGCACAGCTCGCCTGAGACACCCCGCTCCACGAGCCGAAACCCCTGGTCCTCCGATCGTTCGGGGACCAGACTGGCCGTATGAGCACGCGTACCCCCGCCGCCATCGAGATCCGCGACCTCGTGAAGACCTTCGGACGCACGACGGCCCTCCACGGCGTCGACCTCGCAGTGCCCCGGGGTTCCGTCGTCGGCGTCATCGGCCCGAACGGCGCCGGCAAATCGACGACGATGCGGGTCCTCCTCGACATCATCCGACCGTCCTCCGGTGACGTCCGCGTCCTCGGGGAGGACCCCCGCCGAGGCGGCCCTCACCTGCGCAGACGCATCGGCTACCTGCCCGGCGAGTTCGTCCTCGGGGACCGCGTCACCGCGCGCCGTCTCCTCACCCACTTCTGCCGGCTCGCCGCCCCGCACGCGGTGCGCCGGATCGACCCGATGGCCGAACGCCTCGGCCTCGATCCCGACCGCCCGATCCGTTCCCTCTCGAAGGGCAACAAGCAGAAGGTCGGGCTCGTCCAGGCGTTCATCCATCACCCCGAACTGCTCATCCTCGACGAGCCCACGAGCGGTCTCGACCCGATCCTGCAACGCGAGTTCCTCGCCATGGTCCACGAGGCGCAGGCCGCCGGCACCACCGTCTTCCTCTCCTCGCACGTCCTCAGCGAGGTCGAGTCGGTCGCGCAGACCGCGGCCGTCCTCCGGTCCGGGCGGGTCGTCGCCGAGGCGCCCGTCGCCGAACTGCGGACCCGCGCCGGCCATGAACTCACCGCGCGGCTGGCGCACGTAAGTGCTGAACGGGTGGGCGCCTCGGCGGCCCGTCACATTCCGGACGCGGTGCTCGACCTCGAGCCGGTGGAGGACGGTCGGCTCCTGCTGCGCGGCCGGGTCCCGGGCGAGCACGAGGCCGCCGAGGTCCTCGCGTTCCTCCGCGAGTTCACGGTCGAGGACTTCACGTTCCGTCCCCGCAATCTCGAATCCGCTGTCCTCGAGCTCTACGCGGACGGTGATTCGGAAGACGGTTCTGACGGTGGTTCTGCCGGCGACAGCGTCGACGGAACGTGCTCGGATCGGGAGTCACCACGATGCACAACAGTGGTACCATAAAGCGGTACAACTCTCCCGACCGAAGGTGCCGCGATGTCCATCAGCGCGAGCGAAGCACGCAAGACTCTCTTCCCTCTCATCCAGCGAGTGAACGACGACCGCGAAGCGATCGAGATCGTTTCCCGGGGTGGCAACGCGGTCCTCATGGCCGCCGACGAGTATGCCTCATGGCAGGAAACTGCCTACCTCTTCCGATCCCCCGAGAACGCGCGGCGTCTCCTCGCCGCCTACGAGCGGGCCCGTGGAGGGCAAACGGAGGTCCACGACCTCGACAGGTCGGACGAGAACGCGTAGATGAGGCTCGTCTGGGATCCCGATGCCTGGGACGACTACAAGCACTGGCAGACCACGGATCGTCGCGTGTTGAAGCGCATCAACACGCTCATCGATGCGTCGCTCCGCGATCCCAACAGCGGAATCGGCAAACCGGAACAGCTCAAGTACGGCGCCACCGGTGCGTGGTCACGACGGATCACCGAGGAGCACAGACTCGTCTACCTCGTCGACGGCGACGACCTCATCATCCTGCAGGCGCGGTACCACTACTGATCGATACGCGGGCGTTCTCGAGGACGACCGGCGAGGAGAACCCCCGATGACGACGCACACCGATTCCCCACGCCCCGAGCTCCTCCACACCCGCGCGGATCTGCACCGCCGCACCTCCGCGTTCGAGATCACGCGGTACGAACTCCACGGCTCCCGGTGGTCGGTCCTCGTATGGGCGGTCGTGCTCTTCGCCGTCGGCTCGCTCTACCTCAGCGTGTACGCGTCCATGAAGGACGTGTTCGACGAACAGAGCGAGATGATGCAGCAGTTCCCGCCGGAGATCATGAACGTCCTCGGCGGTACCGGCGCCCTCACGACCGGAGCCGGCTTCGCCCAGGCCACCTTCGTCGGTCTCCTCGGGTTCGTCCTCGGCTCGATCGCACTCATCTCCTGGGGTCAGAAGGCGATCGCCGGTCCCGAGGAGAGCGGCGACCTCGAACTCACGATGTCCCACGGGCTCTCCCGCACCCGGTACTACCTCGAACAGTCCCTCGCACTGCTGCTGCGCGCCGTGCTGCTCGCGGCTGTCGTCGGCGGCACGCTCGCGCTGTACAACCGGCTCATCGGCCTCGACATCGAGGACGCGGCCATTCCCGCCGGGGCACTCGCCTGGTTCTCGCTCGTCCTCCTCGCCGGCGTCGGAGCGCTCGCGGGCGGTGCGGTGTTCGGCCGGCGGATCTGGGCCACGGCGGTCGGCGCGGGCGTCATCGTCATCAGCTTCCTCACGAACGCGCTCGGCTCGCAGGGCGACTCGATCGACTGGCTGTTGGACATCTCCCCGTACTCGTGGGCCTTCGGCGGTGCACCCCTCGAGAACGGGTGGAGCGTGTGGGCGTGGTTCGAGAACGGCTCTTGGTGCGCCGGCAACGGTGAGACGTACTGCTTCGACCGTGCATGGTTCTTCGGGTGGGACTCCTGGTCGACGAACCCATTGCTCGTTCTCGTCCTCGCACTCGTCCTGTGGCTCGTCGGATGGTGGGCGTTCACCCGCCGCGACCTCGGGAAGTGAGCCGGCTGCTGCGAGGAGAACGGACGCGCCGACCTCGAACCCGCCGACCTGGCAAGGGATTCGGTGACGGCAATGGATTCCGTTTCCGTTCCGCGAACGGGAAACGGAATCCATTGCCGTCACCGAATCCGTTGGCGAACGGGTGACGTCACACTCGGGCTTCGAGGTGGGTGAACGCGCCGTCCGGGTTCGCGCGCAGTTCCCCGGCACGGCCGCTCTCGACGACCCGCCCGCGATCGAGCACGTACACGAGCGCCTCGTCGGGCACGAGGTCGACGCGGTGTGTGATCTCGATGATCGTGAGGGGGCCGTGCCCCGCGGCCGGGGCGCCGAGGTCGAGCAGCCGGGCCCGCACCTCGGCGGAGGTCCGGCTGTCGAGCTGGCTGAGTGCCTCGTCGAGGACGAGGACGTCGGGCCGGGACACGAGCGCCCGCGCGAGCGCGAGGCGCTGTAGCTGTCCGCCGGAGACGCCGAGCCCCCGTTCCTTCACCGAGGTCCCGAGGCCGTGCGGGAGTTCGCGCACCCACGCGTCGAGACCCGCGACGGCGAGCGCCGCCCACAGGTCCTCCTCGGGTGCGTCGACCCGGCCGAGCCGCAGGTTGTCCGCGAGCGTCCCGCTCACCATCGTCGGCCGCTGGTGGACGAGCGCGACCCGCGAGCGCAGCGACTCCAGTGGAAGAGCGCGGATGTCCGTACCGGTGCCGACCGAATCGCGCACATCCCGCGCGGCTCCGTCCGAACCGTCCGCGGCTCCGTCCGGACCGTCCTCGGCTCCAGCCGAACCGGCGACCGCCCACGGATCCACCATGCGCACGGCCCCGGACTCCGGGTCCCATGTGCGCATGAGAAGCGCACCCATCGTCGACTTCCCGCTGCCGGAGACACCGACGACGAAGCTCCACTCCCCCGCCGGGAATTCGGCACTCACACGGTCGAGTGCCCACGCGTGCGGAGGTGCGGGGACGGGCTCACCGCCCGCGTCGAGTTCGCCGTCCGCATCGGGCTCCGGCCGGGGGTAGGCGAAGCACACGTCGTCGAACACGACCGCGGGCGCGGACCCGGCCGGCGACCCGGCCGACGGAGCACCACCGGCCGACGGAGCAGACCCGGCCGACGGCACACCACCCGGCACCACACCATCGACCGCTGCGTCACCGGCCGTCGCGTCACCGTCGGCGGACCTACCGGCATCAACCGCGCCGGCGGCCGTGTGACCTTCACCTGCGCCGCCGGCCGCCGCGTGGTCCTTCACCGCCGGTTCCGCATCGACGACGGCGCGGACCCGTTCGGTCGCGGCGAACGCCTGGTCGAGGCCGGACGCGAAGTCGTCGACGCCCTTGGCCGACCCCCACAGTCCGATCGCCACCGCGAGCGCCACGACGAGGTCGCCGAGTGGCGCAGCCGTCCGCACGGCCGTGACGACGAGCGCCACCATCCCGCCGAGTTGGAGCACGAGCGTGAGCGCCGCTCGGACGCCCTGGACCGCACCGGACTGGGTCCTGGCGCGGAGCAGTTCGGAATCGACCGCGCCGAGGCCGCGGAGACGGGATCTCGCCGCGTCGAACGCGAGGACCTCGCGGACGCCCTGGATGTCATCGCCGAGGTGCTCGGCCACGTCTCCCCGGCGTGCACCGACGTCACGCGCCGCCCTCCACGTGAGCGGACCGGCGAGGATCGGCACGACGAAGGTGAGGACGAGAACGAAGGGCAGGAGCGTGAGCGCGAACTCCCCACCGGCCGCGAGGCCCAGCCACACGAGTGCGACCACCGGCACCACGACCGAGGCCACCGCCGGCGGCAGCGTGTGCGCGAAGAACACCTCGATCCGGTCGATGTCCCGGGTGCCCCGCTCGGTGAGTTCCGCACCGGCGCGTCCCTGCACCGCGGCGGGGGCCTGGGGCACGAGGCTTGCGAAGAAGATCTCCCGCAGACGCTGCAGCGAGGTGAATGCGACCCAGTGCCCCGAGTAGTGCTCGAGGTACCGCAGACCCGCCTTCACGAGCGCGATGACGACGAACGTCACGCCCAACCACAGGAGGGACACCGAGGCGCCGGCACCGGCCGCCTCACCGCCGACCGACACTGCGCCACCGGCCGCATCACCGCCGGGCCACACCCCACCGGGGACCCCGGCGACGTGGACGAGCGCCGCAGCCGTGACGACGAAAAGCGCCACCCCGAGCACCTGCCCGAGGATCCGCGCCGCCACGGACACGGCGAGCGGCGCCAGCAGGCCCCGCGTCCGCGACACGAGCCAGCGCACGGAATCGAGGCGTCCACCGGCCGTCCGACCTCCATCCGCTCGGCCGCCGGCCGTCCGACCTCCATCCGCTCGGCCGCCAGCCATCCGACCTCCATCCGTGCGGCCACCGGCCATCCGTCCACCGGCCGTCCGGTTCGGCTCGTTGCGGTTCGGCTCGTTCCGGCTCATCGCGCCACCTCCGTGATGCCGTGCGCGGTCAGCTCGAGAACTCTGTCCGCCGCGAGGATCGCGTTCGGGCGGTGCGCGATCATGAGGACCGTCCGGTGGGCGGCGAGGCGGTCGAGCGCCTCGAGCAACGCGGCCTCACCGGCGAGGTCGACCTGCGAGGTCGGTTCGTCGAGCACGAGGACGGGTGCACCACGCAACCACGCGCGGGCGATCGACAGACGTTGCGCCTGGCCACCGGACAGGAGCGCACCGTGCTCACCGACCGGGGTGTCGAGCCCGAGTGGCATCGCACGCACCTCGGCCGCAAGGCCGGCCAGGTCGAGGGCCTCCCACAGGTGGTCCTCGGAGGCGTCCGGGTCCGCGATCCGCAGGTTGTCCGCGATGGACCCGACGAAGAGGAAGGTGGACTGTTCGACGACCGCGATCCGCGACCGCGCCGCATATGCCGTCGCCGGAGTCACCGCGACACCGTCGACGGACACCGATCCCGCCCGCGGCACGAGGTGCCCCTGGACGAGCGCGCTCAACGTCGACTTCCCGACGCCGCTCTCACCGACGAGCGCAACCCGCTCGCCCCGGTCGATCCGCAGGGAGACGTTCCGCAGCACGGGCGCTTCACCGGGCCACCCGGCGGTCACCCCGTCGAGCACGAGGGCTCCCCGGGCCGGCACCTCGGCGGCGCCACCGCTCCCGGCCGCGCCCGTGCGGGTGGACGGTCCCGAGGCACCTGCCGGCCGGGCCTCACCCGTCACCGCACCGTCCGACCCGCTTCCACCTCCGACGACCGCGCCGCCGGCAGGACCACCTGCGTCACCGCCGGCAGTTCCACTGTCCGACCGTGCGCCTCGCCCGGCCCCCGCGATGTGCGCGCCGATCTGACTCTGCGCCGCCCGCCCGGCGATCCCGATGTAGAAGAACTGTCCGACGACGTCGACGGGCCCGATGACGAGCACCGTCATGAGGACGACGGCGACCGCGGCCCCGAGAGTGAGCGTCCCGTGCGCCACCGCATGGACGGTCATG
This sequence comes from Brevibacterium samyangense, assembly GCF_039529845.1. Taxonomy (NCBI): domain Bacteria; kingdom Bacillati; phylum Actinomycetota; class Actinomycetes; order Micrococcales; family Brevibacteriaceae; genus Brevibacterium; species Brevibacterium samyangense. The sequence goes on from NZ_BAAANO010000028.1 coordinate 14,873, forward strand.
AGGCCCGAGGTCACGAGCACCGTGAGCGAGAACGCCCCGTCGACGACGAGGATGAGGAGCTGATTCCCCGCGAGCATCTTCATGAGCCCGCGCCGGTGCTCCTCACCGCGGGCGGCGAGCTGCGCCCCCGCGCGGTCCGCTGCGCGGTGCTGGACGAGCGTCTCGAGGGCCTGGATGTTCTCGAGGAAACCGGCGGTGAGCCGACCCTGGGAACGGCGGTACTGCGCGCCGATCGGGCGCACGAGCTTCCGGAAACCGCTGATGAGCAGGGGCACGAGCAGGAGCAGGAGGGCGAGCGCACCCGCGATCCGCCACGAGACCGTGCCGGCCATGAGCGCGAGCACGAGGAAGGGTGTCGTGAGGGATCCGGTGATCGGCCCGAGGAACGACCCCCGGTACGTCGCTGCCCGTTCGACCGCGGAGGTCGAGAGCGACAGCAGTTCGCCCGACCGCCCACTGCTCGCGACCGCGCCCCGGTCGAAGAGCGCCTTCACCACGAGTTGCCGCAGGCCGCGTTCCGTCGCGGCCGCCATGTACTGGGAATGGAGCGCCCCCGCCCCGGCGGCCACCGCCGCGAGCAGGACGCACACGAGGACCGAGGTCCAGAACCCGGCGTCGAGCACGGCGGCACCGGCGTCGAGGACCTCGGCACCGCCGCTGAGCACTCCGCTACCGAGCACCCCGGCGCCGGACCCCGTCGGGTCGGCCGCCGTGACCGTGCCGAGGAGCCCCTCGGCCCGGAGCATCCCGTCGATCGCGCGTCCGAGCACGACGAACAGCAGTGCCGTCGCCGCCGCCTGGATCCAGGCGAGGACGACCGCGAACGACGCCCCACCCCGAGGCGCCGCGCCCCGGATCGCCGGATCCACCGGACCCGAGGGCGCACCGGGATGCCCTCCCGGGTGACCTCCCCCAGGGTGACCGCCGCCGGGATGTCGGCCTCCCGGGTGACCGCCGCCGGGATGTCCTCCACCCGCGTGGCCACCGCCCGGATGCCCGCCACCCGGATGTCCACCCCGGTGGCCGTCCGGGCGTGCACCGGGGTGCCCACCGCTTCCTGCGGAGGCGCGGTGGGGCTGGGCGCCGCGGGGCGCCTCGGCGGGTGGGATCCGTGGATTCTGCACGTGCCCAACTGTAGGTCGGGGCACGGACACGACGAACGTGATCTCCGTCGGTGGAGCGCGCCGTCCCGATCCGCAGATCAGAACCAGTCAGGTGTGACGGATTCACTCGCCGCGTCCTAGACTGAGCACATCCGCACTAATCGAACGATCGAGGAAGATCAATGGACAACCTTCTGAGCAAGGAAGAACTCGAGTTCGCCCAGCACATGCGCGAGTTCTACCGCACCGAGATCCCCGAGGACATCCGGTACCGCGCCGCTGTCGGGGAGGAGACGACCAAGGACGACATCGTCACCACGCAGCGGATCCTCAACAAGCACGGATACGCGGTTCCGAACTGGCCCGTCGAGTGGGGCGGTCAGGACTGGACCCCGGTGCAGCGCCACATCTGGCTCGAGGAGATGCAGCTCGCGCACGTGCCGCAGCCGCTCGCGTTCAACGCCTCCATGGTCGGTCCGGTCATCGCGACCTTCGGCTCGCAGGAGATCAAGGAACGCTTCCTCCCGGCGACCGCGAACCTCGACATCTGGTGGTCGCAGGGCTTCTCCGAGCCGGACGCCGGTTCGGACCTCGCCGGTCTCAAGACCACGGCGGTGAAGCAGGGCGATAAATACATCGTCAACGGTCAGAAGACCTGGACGACCCTCGGTCAGTACGGTGACTGGATTTTCATGCTCGTCCGCACGGACCCGAACGTGAAGAAGCAGGCCGGTATCTCCTTCCTCCTCATCGACATGAAGTCCCCCGGCGTCACGGTCCGCCCGATCGAGCTCATCGACGGCAGCCACGAGGTCAACGAAGTCTTCTTCGAGAACGTCGAGGTCCCGGTCGAGAACCTCGTCGGCGAGGAGAACAAGGGCTGGTCCTACGCGAAGTTCCTCCTCGGCAACGAGCGCACCGGCATCGCGCGCGTCGGCGCCTCGAAGGCGAACCTCGCGCGTGCGAAGGCGTACGCGGCCCTCACGAAGACCGCCCGCGGCACCCTCCTCGACGACCCGGTGTTCGCCTCCCGCATCGCGGAGATCGAGGCCCGCCTCACCGCGCTCGAGTTCACCCAGCTGCGCGTCCTCTCGACCCAGCAGCAGGGCTCCGACAAGCCGGACCCGCGCTCCTCCGTTCTCAAGCTGCGCGGTTCCGTCCTCCAGCAGGACATCTACGAACTCCTCGTGGACATCCTCGGACCGCAGGGCCTCGACTTCGTCGACTCCCGCGCCACCGCGGACGGTTTCTCGGACCTCCCGTCCGGTGCCGCGGACGCGCTCAAGCACTACTTCAACTACCGCAAGGTCACGATCTACGGCGGTTCCTCCGAAGTGCAGCGCACCATCCTGTCGAAGGCCATGCTCGGGCTCTGAGGCCCACTCACACTTTCTTTCACCACAAGGAGACAAAAACAGTGGATCTCGAACTCACAGACGTCCAGCAGGAGCTCGGCGCGATGGTGCGCCGCCTGCTCGCCGAGAACTACGACGCATCCGTCCGCGAGGAACTTCTGGCCTCGGAGAAGGGCTGGAGCGAGCAGATGTGGCAGCAGTACGCGGAGCTCGGACTCCTCGGCCTGCCCTTCCCGGAGGAGTTCGGCGGTGCCGGTATGGGCATCGGCGAAGTCGCCGTCGTCATGGAGGAATTCGGGCGCGCGCTCGTCCTCGAACCGTACCTCGGCACCGTCGTCCTCGGTGGCGGCCTCCTCATGTACGCCGGCACCGACGAGCAGAAGGCACAGTTCCTGCCCGGCGTCGCGGAGGGCACCACGCGCTTCGCCTTCGCCGGCTACGAGCCCTTCGGCCGCTACGACCTCACCTCCCCCTCGACCACGGCCACCGCCGCCGGTGAGTGCTACACCCTCTCCGGTGAGAAGATCCGTGTCCTCGGTGGCGACGCCGCGACCGGATTCATCGTGTCCGCGGCCGTCGACGGCCAGGTCGGGCTGTTCCTTCTCGAGGCCGACGCCGAGGGCGTGAAGGTCGACGTGCGCACGCAGGCCGACGGTCACAAGGTCGCCGCGGTCGTGTTCGACAACGCTCCGGCAGCGCGCCTGGGTGCCGGCGACGCCACCGAGGTCATCGGTCGCGTCATCGACATCGCGAACACCCTCCTCATGGCCGAGGCCGTCGGCGCCATGGCGGTCTCGCTCGACACCACCGTCGAGTACATCAAGACCCGTGAGCAGTTCGGCGCCCCGATCGGCAGGAACCAGGTCCTGCAGCACCGTGCCGCGGACATGTACGCCGCCCTCGAGGACGCGCGTTCCATGGCGCTCTACGCCAAGCTCGCGATCACGCAGGACCCGGACGGCACCTCGAAGACGCGCCACACGGACATCGTCGCGGCGAAGCTCATCATCGACCAGTCCGCGGAGCTCATCTCCAAGGAATCGATCCAGATGCACGGCGGCAACGGCATGACGATGGAGTACCCCATCGGTCACTACGCCAAGCGCCTCACCGTCATCCCGCGCACCTTCGACGAGTACGACGCCCTCGGCTTCGAACTCTCCTCGCTCGGTGGCCTCATCGAACCGAAGGCCGCCGACGCCTGAGTGCGCTGGGTGTCGAGTGCGCTGGTTTCGGGTGCGCTGGGTGTCGAGTGCGCTGGTGAGTGAACCGGGTGGCGGGTGCGTCGGGTTCGGGTGCGCAGGGTTCGAGTGCGCTGGGTGTCGAGTGCGCAGGGTTCTGAGCAGCCCGTCGAGGTCCCGATTCCCTGAGGTTCCTCCGCCGAGGTCGCAATTCCCTTAGGTCGGCCTCGACGAGATCGCGATTCACTGAGGTTCCTCCGCCGAGGTCGCAATTGAATGTCGGGTTTCGGCGAAACCCAGCATTCAAGTGCGACTTCGACGTTCACGACCTCCGGGAATCGAGTACTCGAGCACAACGCACCACCACAGCCGAGGCGCCGCGTGGGTGAGGAGATCTCGTCACCCAGGCGGCGCCTCGGCTTTCGTATGCGGGGTGACGGCTTCACCGGTCGGTCACCGTACGTGGTGCCGGCGGCGGGTACGGCGGCAGCGGTCTACGCCCGATGCAGCACTTCGAAACGCGACCGACAGCGCAAACTCCTGCCACACCGCACATCGAGGGCCGCGTCCGCAGCCGCCCACCCGACCGAGGCAGCGGTCTACCCCGCGTACACAGGTTCGAGTGGCTGTTGCGTAATTGGGGTGGGCTCGCGTGGCGGGCCCACCCCATGAC
>NZ_BAAANO010000029.1:0-47924 GCF_039529845.1 Brevibacterium samyangense
GGGGTGCCATGAGAGTGGTGGTGCTGCCTTTCTGGAAGGTTGGATCACTCTCTATGAAACACGGGACGATTCACAGATCGGGAGCGCGTTCAGCTCGCGCGCTGGGTCAGCTGCCGGTACCGGGTGGGTGTGAGCCCGATGTACTTGCGGAACTGCTTGGCGGCGTGTCCGCGGCTGCGCCAGCCGACCTGTCGCATCGCGGTCTCGATCGGCAGATCGGTCTCCCTCAGAGACCTGGCAAGGTGCTCGGCGCGCAGCATCGTCAGATACGCCAAGGGCGTCTTGCCGTAGGCATCGGTGAACACCCGGCTGAGCTGCGAGGACGACAGATGCACCCGAGCGGCCAGAGCATCGAGGGTCCACTGCTCCGCGGGCGCCTGACGCAGCAGCTCGGCCGCCTGGCGGGCCTCGGCACGCAACGGCGCGAACCGGCGATGCCGCGGGATCGTAGGCCGAACACGAACACGCACACGCTGCGACGCCGATATCCGCACCGGCGAGACCTTCACGAACGGGGCGATCACGTGCGCGATGCTGAACCACACCGCTTGCATCCGGTAGAAATTCCGGGCGAAGCCACCCTCGATGCTCCGCTCAACCACCTCATCCAGCCACGGCATCAACATAGCCGCGCGCTCCTCCCCCAGGCGGAGTATCTGCGCCGGCTCGGAGTAGATCGTCTCGGCGAACCCCTGCGCTTCCAGCCGATCCCGCAACAACCCAGCGTGCTGCCAGAACACCTGATCGATCACATAGTCCGTATCCAGATAGATCGTGGTGACGGTGACATGCCCCTCGGGCTCAGAGCCACACAGCACGTTCGCCCCAAGAATCACCGCGTCACCGATACGGACCGGCTTCTGCCCGAACTCGCTGAACAGAATCGCCGAACCCGACCTGACAACAATCACTTTCACGCAGTCGTAGGCGAACGGGCCCACCGGCCGTTCGACAACCCGCATGCGAGCGAGAATCGGTGCAAACGGCCGGCGACCGCAGAACACCTCGGCGAGTTGCGGTGAGATGTGCTCAGACTCAGCGTTCACACAGGTTCCACCACAGAACCCGCCAAGTCTTTCCGTCATGGCAAGGTTCCTGTGATCGCTAACGCGATCCATCCACCCCCTCACGGCTCCACGGGTTCGAGCCCCACGAACTTCATCCGGTCCTCGCCGTAGAAGCATGTCTGTAGCGCAAGCGATCCACCGAGCCCGAGGAGGTCATCGGTTGTCGCCCACGTCTTTGGCGTGTGCCGGATATCCGTGACCTCGTACACCTGATCGCTGCCCTCGATCTGCACGCGTTGACCCACCTCCCACGCAAGCAGCACGTCGCCGTGGCAGTTGTTGTGCGCCGCCCACACTGGCGGAACCCCGTCGCGCTCGTACGAACTCATCTCGGTGAAGGTGCCATCGCACCCGTCCAGCTCGCGCACGCCACCGGTCGCGCCCAGGTTCACCGTGGGGAGATCGCCGAACAGGTCCTCCCGCGCCACATCAACGCTCCCTGACAGCGCGGTCTTGACCGTCCCGTAGGCGTACTCCGCCGTCTGTGGTGCCGCGAGAAGAGCCACCAACGTCACCCCACCGGCCGCAAGAAGACCAACTCCGAGCACCGCGCCGACCATGCCGCGTCTGCGTCGTGACCGACCACCCCTCCGCCTACGCGAATCCGACATGCCCTCTCCGTCCCTGCCCGCGATCGACCCTTTTGCTCGACTATCAGCCATAGTTACTATGTAACATAGTCGAGCTCTAACGCGCCAGCGTCGTAGTCGGGCGACTCCGGCCAGCGAGCCCAGGCCCTGGAGCGACTCTCGTCACTGCCAGACGGTTCGCGAACCCCGGGAAAATACCCCCTGGGGTATAGTGTCGATGTGGTGGCACATAGAGATCGCAAAGGACCAGGAAGCGCAGTCCCGCACCCGGGTGATCGTGCCCGCCGTCGAGGCGGCGCCAGCGACCGCGCCTGGACGCGGCGTTTGGCAAGGGCGACACGAAGGGCGAAGTCAGAACCCACCCGCCGAGTTTGATGTCACCGCGATCCCGCGTTGGACGCGTTCCGTCCCCGATGGCATAGGCATCACAGCTGACATCACCCACCAAGCGAGTCCGAGAACCCAACCCCCAATTTTGTCTGAAACCTTCGAGGAGGAGCCCTAATGTGCCGACCTGTGACCTGCAAGACCTGCGGCAAGACGACCTGGGCCGGATGCGGCCAGCACATCGCCGACGTCAAGGCCACCGTGCCCGCCGGGCAATGGTGCCCCGGCCACCAGAAGGAGCAGAGAGGGTCCTCCACGGGAGGGTTCTTCTCCCGCCTCTTGGGCCACTAACGCACCCCACCCGACACAACGCGACAGCACCAGCCCTGGGCGACTGCGGGGGAACACGACGCCGAGCCGCCGGACACAACCGTCCGAGCCATCCTCACGCCACGCTCGTCGACGCGGTGCACCAGTTCGCGGCCCCGGGCAGGACGCTCAATGTCGGCTGCCAAGAGGACTGCCGCCACCTGGTTCTCGGACGGCACCGATCACTGCCGACCGCACAGCTCGCCGTCCCGACAGCGCAGCTGATGCGGCTGTCGAGGGCGGCCGCCAGCCGTCCTTGAAATACGGGTGGGGGTATGGCAACCTAGAAATACCCCCTGGGGTATCTGCCGAGCGAATGGAAGGACGCGCATGCTTCTCGAACGGATCTACGACGAGGATCTGGCCCAGGCCGGGTACTTCATCGGCTGCCAGGCCAAGGGCGAGGCGGTGGTGATCGACGCCCGCCGCGACATCGCGGACTATCTGGCGCTTGCTGCCAGGCACGGCATGCGGATCGTCGCGGTCACCGAGACCCACATCCACGCCGACTACCTATCCGGGACGCGCGAGCTGGCCGCGGCCACCGGCGCGGAGGTCTACGTCTCTGGTGAGGGCGGCGCGGACTGGCAGTACGGTTTCGACGCGCACCGGCTGCATGACACCGACACGATCACGATCGGCAACATCACGATCCAGGCGCGACACACCCCCGGTCACACCCCCGAGCACCTGGTGTTCCTGGTCACCGACGGCGCCTTCGCCGACGAGCCCGGCTACCTGATCTCCGGCGACTTCGTGTTCGCCGGCGACCTGGGCCGCCCCGATCTGCTGGATGAGGCCGCCGGGGGCGTGGATACCCGTTTCGAGGGCGCCCGGCAGTTGTTCAGCAGTCTGCAGCGCGTGTTCTTGACGCTGCCCGATCACGTCCAGGTCTATCCCGGCCACGGCGCCGGCAGCGCCTGCGGCAAGGCGCTCGGTGCGCTGCCGTCGACCACTGTCGGGTACGAGCGGACCAACGCTTGGTGGAGCCGGCACCTCGCGGCCGATGACGAGCAGGGGTTCACCGACGAGCTACTGGACGGTCAGCCGGACGCACACGCCTACTTCGCCCGGATGAAGAAGCAGAACCGCGAGGGTCCCACCGTCCTCGGAGACCGCACCCCCGTTGCGGAGCTGACGATCGAGGACGTGGCCGCACGGCTGGAGCGTGACGAGATCACCTTCGTCGACACCCGCCCACCCGCTCGCGCCCATGAGGGCACGGTCGCGGGCGCGCTGAACATCCCCGACGGCCCCAAGACCGCCACCTACGCCGCCTGGGCCTACGACCCCGAGACCGACTCCCGCCCGCTCGTGGTCCTGGCCGACGACCACGACGCGGCGCAGTGGCTCGCGGACCGGCTGCTGCGGGTGGGAATCGACCAGACCGCCGGATACGTCACCACGATCGAGGGACTGCCCCACTTCGCGCCGCCGCTCCTGGACCCTGCCGACCTGGACGGCTTCGATGCCGCGCTACTGCTGGACGTGCGCCAGCGCGGCGAGTATGCCTCAGGCCACATTCCCGGCGCGACACAGCTCAGCGCCGCCCGGGTGTTGTGGCATCAGGACGAGCTTCCCGGCTCGGGGACGATCGTGACCTACTGCCAGTCGGGGATGCGCAACACCGTCGCCGCCAGCGCCCTGCGGCGCGCCGGTCACGAGGTCGTGGAGCTGGACGGCAGCTACAACGCCTGGAACACCTGGAACCAGACCCAGGCCGAGCCCGCCCAGTCCTGACCGACACCCCACCCGATCTCCGCGCGCCGTCCCCTTGTGGGAACGCGCGCGCACCAGCCGTCCTGACCGGCGCCGCCGGTGTGCCGGGCTGCCTGTTCGCGGGCATCTGGCACCGTCTCCGATCCGAAAGGAAACCCCTGCTCATGGACGATCACTCCGCTGCCCTGAAGACGATCTCTGCTGAAGAGCTCGCCCGGTGGTACGAGCTGCACGACGACCTGACCATCATCGATGTCCGCTCGCCTGCCGAGTTCGAGACCATGCACATCCACGGCTCCTACAACGTGCCGCTGCCGTTGCTGACCGAACACACCGCCGACCTGGCCGACCGCCTCGGGCACCGCGCGGTGCTGGTGTGCCAGACCGGCAACCGCGCTATCCAGGCCCAGCAGCGACTCGCCGGGATAGGCGTGCAGACCGCGACTGTGCTCACCGGCGGCGTGCCCGCATTCGAAGCAGCGGGAGGACAGGTCGTACACGGCACGGCCCGATGGAGCATCGAACGGCAAGTGCGGTTCACCGCAGGGCTGATCGTGCTGGCCAGTCTGCTGCTCGCCGAGCTTCTGTGGCCAGGTGCACGGTTCGTCGCGTACGCAATCAGCGCCGGACTCGTCGTCGCCGCACTGACGGACTCGTGCCTAATGGGCCAAGTCCTGTCCAAGATGCCGTGGAACAAGGTCAAGGCCAGTCCCACCGCCCATAGCGTGATCAGCTCCATCCCGGTCGCGCCCCAGCAGCTGTGAACCGGGTGCGCGTTCACGCATCGACCTGCCGACAGGTCACTTCGCTCGGGGCCGCGGGTGCGGCCCCGAGCACCGGGCGGGGTGAGCGACGGTGAGCGGGGCACTGATCCTCACGCTCGTGCTCGCCGCGCTGGTAGGGCTTGCCCTGGGAACGCTCGGAGGCGGCGGGTCGATCCTCACCGTCCCGCTGCTCACCTACGTCGCCGGCATGCCGCCCAAGGAGGCGATCGCTGCCTCGCTGCTGGTTGTCGGCGTCACCTCCGTCGCCAGCCTCGTCGTCCACGCCCGCGGACGCCGGGTCCGCTGGCGCACCGGGCTGATCTTCGGTGCCGCGGGCATGGTCGGCGCCTTCGTCGGAGGACTCCTCGGCGGCCAGCTCCCGGGCACGGTGCTGATGATCGCGTTCGCGCTCATGATGATCGCCACCGCGACCGCGATGGTCCTCAAACGACCCGGACGCGGCGACACCCCGTCCGCCACCGAAGACGCCGCACCTGACGGGGGTCACCGTCTGCCGCTGGTGCGGACCGTGGTCGATGGCATCGTGGTGGGACTGATCACCGGTGTCGTCGGGGCCGGCGGTGGCTTCTTGATCGTCCCGGCCCTGGTGCTGCTGGGCGGGCTCAGTATGCCGGTGGCCGTCGGGACCTCGCTGCTGGTGATCGCGATGAAGTCGTTCGCCGGGCTCGCCGGCTACCTCACCACGGTCACCCTGGACTGGCCTGTCGTCTCCGCGGTCACCACGATCGCAGTCATCGGAGCCCTCGTGGGTGCGAAGCTGTCCGGGCGCATCCCGGCCGAGTCTTTGCAGAAGGGCTTCGGTGTCTTCGTGCTGCTCGCCGGTGCCCTGGTGCTCGGGATCGAGCTGCCACCCGTCGGGACCGCCGTGGTCGCCGCCCTAGCCGTGCTGGTCACGACCGCGGTCCTGATCTGCTGGTCCACCACGATCAACTGCCCCTTCCGGCGCGGGAGACCCAGCCCGAGCTGACCTCCCAACGCCGAACACAGAACACAGACCGGAGCCTGTACCCATGAGCACCATCGATCTCACCGAAGACGCATTCTCGGCCGCCATCAGCAATCACCCCATCGTCCTGATCGACTTCTGGGCGGCCTGGTGCGGCCCGTGCCGCAGCTTCGCCCCCATCTTCGAGGCCGCCTCGGCCGAGCACACCGACATTCTGTTCGCCAAGGTCGACACCGAAGCCCAACGCTCCCTGGCCGCCGCCGCCGAGATCACCTCGATCCCCACCCTGATGGGATTCCGCGACGGCGTGCTCATCTACTCCCAGCCCGGAGCGCTTCCCGCCGCGCGGCTTCACGACCTGATTGGTAAGATCCGCGAACTCGACATGGACCACGTGCGCGAGCAGCTGCGCAGCTCAGAGTCGCGCTAGCGGGAGCCCGGCACACCAGGCAGGCCCCCGGGAGTCGGCATCTGCTCCATGCCTTCTGTGCAAGTGGGGTGGGAGAGTGTCGGCGAGACGCGTGCTGAGAGCCGACTGAGATCTCCACGCGCACACCGCTGAAGGCCCAGCCGGGGCGAGGTGATCCACATGGGCGAGCGGGAATACCCAGCCGCCCGCTTTCGTGTTCGTCACCGCCGCCCACGGCGAAGGCCGGGTCCTGGCACGCCACCTCGACATCCAAGCGGCGACTGGCATCGTGTCTGCGCTCCCTACGACACCACCGAGCTTCCCGCCCTCACGGTACATGCGTCGAGGGCATCCAGGACGATGGAGACAGCGGCTGCGTATGATGCCGCGATGACGACGGCCGCGACGGATGGATACTGCGTCGCGTGTCCGGGACCATCGCAGACGGCCTCTCATCTCCACGCCTTCCACACCCGACGTCAGGAGAGGACGGAGGCGGCCGAGCCCGCCGTCCGCGGGTAACCGCGCCGCTACCGGGCCGCGACGTGGCCGCATACATGGCAGCTTCGCTTGGTTCGAATCCGCGAGTTCACGATCGCATGGGCAGCAGGCGATACCCCCAAGGGTATATTGGGTATCGGGCAGGGAACCTGGAACTCCTGGCTTGCTCCATGCCTGCCGCCACCCATCGTGTGACCGTTCCGATCAATAGGAGTTCTCATGGCCACCAGTGATCTCGACGCCCAGCGCCGCATCCTCAACCGTCTGCGGCGCGCCCGCGGGCAACTCGACGCGGTCATCACTGCGGCTGAGCGTGGCGGCTCCTGCCGGGGCGTCGTCACCCAGCTGGCCGCGGTGTCCTCGGCTCTTGATCGTGCCGGGTTCGCGATCATCTCGACCGCGATGAAGGACTGCATCGCCGATCCCGCAGGAACCAACCGCAAGGACGACATCACCGCCGAGGAACTCGAGAAGCTGTTCCTGACCCTCGCCTGAGCGCCGCGCAGACCAGGTGACGGTCCACGCGCAGCGAGACCCGGGCGATCTCCCGTGGCCCGCTCGTTGGTCTCGTCGAGTCAGATCCGGATGTAGGCGGCGCCGTCGAGCTGGGCTTGGACGATCGTGGTCACGGCGGAGGGGACGGTCTGGACTTCGGGTCGCAGTTCGTCGGGGTCGATGCCGCGCCGTTCGAGCCCGATGTTGCAGGCGGCGACCTGGGTGTGTTCGGGCATCTCGATGGCGTCGGTCCCGGTCAGGCCCGCCAAGGCGGGGCCGTTGACGATTACCCGCACGCGCACGCCGAGGTCGGTGGCCTGGAGTCCGGCCGCGGCGTCGAGCGCGCGCTGGAGGTCGTCGGGGTCGTCGGAGACGTGCAGGATGACTTCGCGGCGGCTCTGGTCCATGTTCGTGCTTCCTCTGGCGCTGTGCTTCTGGCGTTGTTCAGCAGCCGGTCAGGGCTGCCGAGGCGTAGGGCAGGTGGACGGCCGCGCTGAGGGCGGCCAAGGCAAGCAGGTAGGTGCCGATCGCTACCGCGGGGAGGGCGCCGGCCAGGCCGGCGCTGGGGCGGACGAGCTGGCTGATGCGTTCGGGGCCCGCGGCGTGGAGTGCGACCGGGCAGGGGTGGTGCGGTAGGGCGGGTTGGGTGCGTTCGCCGAGTTTGACCAGTGCGCTCACCAGCGCGGGTGTCCCGGCTTCGCGGCGGGCCTGGTTGTCGGCGGCGATCTCCAGGTAATGCGGCATGGCGTCCGCGGCGGCGCGCACCAGGGGCACCCATCGCAGGTATGCGGCGATGGCCTCGATGACTGCGGAGATCAGGTGGTGGCGCTGACGCAGGTGCGCGTGCTCGTGGGCGAGGACGGCAGCAAGCTCGTCGTCCTCCAGCGCATGCGCGGCGCCGGTGGACAGGACGATCCCGCCGTGGCGGGCGGGGAAGTTCAGTGCGAACGGATGCTCGGTGTCGACCAGCGACAAGTGGTGTCCGTGCAGACGCGCCGGGCACGCGCCGGAGAGCAGTGCCCGTGCTGCACGCCGGGAATGGAAGCTGCGGCGGATCAGCTGACGGGTCATCCCGATCCCGAGAGCCAGGGCCAGCACGGTAGGCAGGGCCAGCAGGAGGATGGCGGGGATCATGGTCACCGACGCGTCGGCCGAGAACGGGTTAGCAGCGGTCAGACACCGCTGACAGAACTCCGCCGCACGCTCCGGCAGCAGTGCGGGGCCGGACCCGGCCCAGGCCAGTACCGGCCCGATCGCCAGCAGCGTGCCCAGCCAGACCGCGATGCCGCCGGTCACGATGAGGATCGCGACCCGGGGGACGCGCACCAGCATCGGTGCCGCGTGACGCAGCAGCCACGGGCCGAAGACCGCCAAGGCCACCAGCCCGGCGATCAACGCGACGGTGAGCATGGTCACGGTCATGAGCGACCGTCCCGGTCGCGGCGTTGCAGGTAGTCGCGCAGCAGGTCTAGGTCGTTCTCGGGCATCGAGTCCACGAACTGCAGGATCGAGGCGGCGCGGTCGCGGCTGGCGTCGAGGATCTGCTCCATCAGACCGGCGTCCCACTCACCTCGGCTGATCTTGGCGCCGTACCGGGTGGACCGGTTCTGCCGAGTGATGGTCACCAGGTGCTTGCGGTCCAGGTTGGCCAGCACCGTCGCGATGGTGGTATAGGCGGGGTCGGAGGGCAGGTGGTCGATCACTTCGCGGACGGTGGCCGGGCCATGGTCCCACAGCACGTCCATCACCCGCGCCTCCAGCGCCCCCAGGCGCAGCAGCTCACCCGAGCGGCCGTCGGCGGCGCTCATGAGGCTGCCGTGACCGGCTCGGGCCGTACCGGGCAGGCGACCTGGCCGCGCAGCCGCCACACCAGGGCAACTCCGGTCAGGATCAGGGCACCGAGCGCGAGGAACGGCTGGACCGGGGTGAACCAGGTGATCGCCCCGGAGTACCCCAACGCGAGCAGGGCGAGCTTGTTGCACACCGGGCACCCCACCGCGAACCAGGCCAGGATGCCGCCGGCCAACCCCAACCGGTTGCTGCGCCGAGCCTGCACCTCATCGCCGGAATCTGCGCTCACAGCTGCGTCTGCGGCGGTGGCCCCGTCATCGCCTGATGTCATCGCCGGCGCGCCGGCGGTAGCGCGCAGCGGGCGGACATAGGTGGCGACCAGCATGCCCGAGAGCGCCGAGGTGACCAGCCACACCGGGTAGTTCCACCACACGGGTGGGATCTCCCGACCGAAGATTGGGTTGGGGATCAGCACTGTGGCCACCCCGATCACCACCGCGACGACCACGGCGGCGATGACCGCAGCCAGCACCTGCCTGCCCGTCCACAGTCTGAGCGCCTGCCCGGCCAACTGGAAGCTCTCGCCGATGCCCTGGCGCGATCGAGTGGGAGGAGTGGTCATGCATCCCATTCTGCCACGACTCGACTACCACGCATAGTCGACTATCTGAGATAGTAGAGGCCAGTGACCGCCACACGTACAGGAGACCACTCATGCCCGCCGAGACTACGAACCGCCCGAAATCCTCGAATCGCTCTAGGTCGTCGAATCGCTCGAGGTCGTCTTGGGTCGTGCCGGCCGCGGTGCTGACGGTGGCCGCGGTGTTGATCGCGGTGATCGTATGGGTGAACTGGAGCGGCACCTCACCCGAGGACGGTGCCTCGCCGTCCGGTGAGGGGGCGCCGACCGAGGTGCAGAACCCCGAGCAGCCGGACCTGACCGAGATCGAGGCCCGCGACGAGGAGGACCTGCTGGCGGCCGGCCCGGTCGACGCACCGGTGGTGCTAGTGGTGTTCTCCGACTACCAGTGCCCGTTCTGCGCCCAATGGAGCGAGCTGACGCTGCCGTCGATGATGGAGCACGTCGAGGCCGGGGACCTGCGCATCGAGTGGCGTGACGTGAACGTGTTCGGACCCGCCTCCGAGCTGGCGGCACAGGCGTCGTATGCCGCCGCGTTGCAGGGGGCGTTCTGGGAGTACCACGACGAGCTGTTCCCCGGCGGGGAGCACCGCTCCGCGGACGAGCTGAGCGAGGACGCGCTGATCGACCTCGCTGGTGAGCTGGGTCTGGACACCGAGCAGTTCGCCACTGACCTGACCTCTGAGGAGACAGTCGAGGTGATCGCGACCAACCAGCAGTTCGGTCTCGACCTCGGGGCGAGCTCCACTCCGGCGTTCGTCCTGGGTGGGCAACCGATCATGGGGGCGCAGCCGACCGAGGTGTTCGAGGACGCCTTCCAGACCGCGCTCGATACGGCGGAGTGAGCCGGGATGGATATCGGGCTGCTAGCCGCGTTCGCCGGTGGCACGTTGGCGCTGTTGAGCCCGTGCGCAGCGCTGTTGATGCCGGCGTTCTTCGCCTCCACGATCGGTGCCGGGCCCCGGCTGCTGCTGCACGGGGCGGTGTTCTATCTCGGGCTGCTGATCGTGCTGGTCCCTGTCGGGGTCGGCGCTGGAGCGCTGGGGACGCTTTTCGCCACGCACCGGCAGGCAATCGTGCTGATCGCCTCGATCGTGCTGGTCGTCCTCGGCACGGCTCAGGCTCTCGGGTTCGGGTTCGACCCCGCCCGGCTGCTGCCCGCCGGTGCTGACCTGCACTCCCGGGCCGCGTCCAAGACTGGGATCGTCAAGACGCTGCTGCTCGGGGCGGCCAGCGGGATAGCCGGATTCTGCGCCGGCCCGATCCTGGGCGCCGTCCTCACCCTGGCCGCCGCCCGCGGCGACACCCTCGCCGCCGCTGTCCTGCTTGCGGTCTACGGCGCCGGGATGGTGCTGCCGCTGCTGCTGATCGCCGCGCTCTGGCAGCGCCTCGGTGCCCGCGGGCGTCGGATGCTACGCGGCCGCGCCTTCACCGTCCTGGGCCGGCAGCTGCACACCACCTCGGTGATCACCGGCCTGCTGATCATCGGTGTGGGCGTGCTGTTCTGGACCACCAACGGCCTGGTCGGAGCCCCCGCACTCCTCCCGCTGGACGCCCAGGCCTGGCTCCAGGAGAACACCGCAATCTTGGCCAATCCGATCCTGGACATCCTCGCCGTCCTCGGGATTACCGGGATCGTGCTGCTGGTGTGGGCCAGGCGCCGCCGTACCCGCGTCGACGCCCACGACACCCAGGCAGCCGAGCCACACCCCGAGCAGCACGTGGAGCGGGGATGAGCCCCCGCCTCCGTGCGCGCTCGCGCCTGTCCCTGCCCGGTCTGGCGATCCTGGCGATCGCCACCCTGCTCGTCGCCGGGTGCGCGGCGTCCGAACCGGAGCCCGTCCGCGAGCCGTCCGGGGTCGACGACCCCCTCCCGGTGGTCGACATCACCGGCATGCAGCTGCCGTACCCGTACGAAGAGCTGGAGATCGTGGATCCGGGCTGGGAGATTGCGCCGCAGCACGCGGACGGCGTCTACCTCTCCGCGGGCGAGCGCGACGGTGTGCTGGAGTTCACGGCCGTGGACGTGCACGGTGACGTGCTATGGGCAGCGCAACGCCCCGCGAGCTGCACCGGGTTCGCCGTCACCACCGACCAGCAGGGACGAGCCCTGGCGATCTTGAGCGATGTGCAGACCACTGCTGATGCCCTGTCCGCGACCACCGCGACTGCGTACGACCTGAACACCGGAGAGCAGGTGTGGGGGCCGGTCGAGGTGCCCGGCCCCTACCAGGGTCCCGGCCTGGTCTTCGCCGCACCCCCGGAGGGATACATGGGTGAGACCGGACCACGGGTCGCGCTCGACCCGGGCACCGGCGCTGTAGCGGCCTCCGAAGCAGACGCTGAAGGAATCCGCATCATCGGCGAGTACCACGGCACCGTCCTACTCACCCAACAGGACACTCTCATCGCCCGCGACACCACTACGGCACAAGAGCTGTGGCACATCGGACTGGCCGAGCACGGCTGGACCGCATCGTCAGTCAGCGCCGCCCTGCACGCGACGCCGGCCGACGGGCTCGCCCTCCTCTCGACCTCTGATACCACCGGTGCGCTCATCGATCTCGGAGCGGGCGTCGTGGTTAGCGAGACCGCGCAGGATGCGGCGGTGGACTCCAGCACTGAGACGCTGGTGATCCTCGACGAGGCCGGGCTGCACGCCTACGACCCCGACGACCAGCCGTTGTGGTCGCTGTCGGTCGAGGATCAGACCAGCATCGAGGCGCTCGGCGGTGTCTTGCTCTACCTCAGAGTGGACGGGTCGATCCGGGTTCACAACGTCATCACCGGTGATGTCGCCCAAGCCTACGAACCCGACGGGAATGGCCCGATCCTGGTGCCCTCGCACATCACCATCAATGGAGCCGCTCTTCTGCTCGACGGCAACCGTCCGCTCCTGGCCACCGTGTCCGAGCAACCCGTCTCCGACGAGTCGGGACCATGACGCCCGTACCCCGCGGCAGCCGATGACATCCCAGGCCCTCGCCCGCACAGCCGATCACACGGGCGACCCCACTGGTGATCCTGCACAGGCCGAACCCTCGCGCGGCGCGACGCCTCCACCAGGGCAGGCGTTGCTGCCACTGTGGGCGGCGGTGCCGGCCGCCACAGCGGCCGGGCTCGCGATGGACGCCGCGTTCCCCGCGCTCGGGTGGTGGCCGCTGGTGTTCGTCTCAGTAGCGCTGTTCCTAGCCGCTCTCATCGGTCGCAGCACGTGGGGCGCGGTCCTGGTCGGGGCAATCTTTGGCGCAGCGTTCTGGTTTCCACATGCGTCCTGGGCGACGCAGTTCCTGGGCGCACACCCGCTGAGCTGGGTTCCTTGGGTGGCGCTGGCCAGCGCGCTGACTATCTACTCGGCCGTGCTGACGGTGCCGATCGCGTGGGCCTACCGGTGGCTGCCGCGTCGGTACGAGGCCCCCGCGGTGCGGCTGCTCGCACTGCCGGCCCTGGTATCGGGAATCTGGACGGTCCGGGAGCTGATCATGGGCTCCTGGCCCTACGGTGGATTCCCCTGGGGACGCGTGGGCATGAGTCAATCAGAGAGCCCGATCGCGCCGGTGGCGTCATGGGTCGGCGTCTCCGGACTGGGATTCCTCATGGTCGCCCTGTGCGTCGCCACCATCGAAGCGCTCCGTTGGGCAGCGCACACCCGCCAGCCCAGGGACTACAACCCCAGCGCCGACGGTGCCGAGGAGTCGATAAGGTTGCCAGCGCGGTGGTCGGCACCGATCCCTGCGCTCGGGCTCGCGGCGGTGATGCTCCTGGTGCCGCAGTTCCGGACTAGTCATGCCGGCAGCATCCGGGTGGGCGCCGTGCAAGGCGATGGGCCTGCAGCCTATGTCGATGAGCACGAAGCGGGCGCGGTCCTGGACTCTCAGCTCGCCGCCTCCGCGCCCGTGGAGGAGGAGCAGGTCGATATCGTGCTCTGGCCCGAAGGAGGCGTAGACGCCGACCCGCTCGACGACGAGCCGACAGCGCAGGTGCTCAACGACGCCGCGGATCGATACGGTGCGCCGATCCTGCTCAACGCCGCCTCAGCAGAGGGTGACCTTGTCTACAACACGTCCTTCCTCTGGACCTCGACAGGGCCCGTGGCGACGCACGCCAAGCGTCATCCGGTCCCCTTCGGGGAGTATGTGCCCGACCGATGGTTCTACGGCGCTCTTGTGCCCAGCCTGGTGGGCCTCCTGCAACGCGAGTACACCGCCGGCGTCGACACGCCCGCCATCGACGTCGATGGGGTGGCCGTGGGGCTGGCGATCTGCTTCGACGTGGCATTCGACGACGTCATCCGCGAAAAGGTGCGCCGCCGCTGTGCGGCGATGAATGTTGAACCGCTCACCGAGTTCCACAAGCGTCGCACCCGCCTCGTACAGGGCGACCAGCTCGTCGACCTGCGCCGGGCTCAGAAAGGTTTGAGTCATCCCAACTGCACGCACCATCCGCCCCCGCGAGTCCAGCACAGACGGCTCCAACGGCCTCCGCTCCCGCCGATAGACCCCCCCGCGACCTGCGAGAAGCCGCGGTTTTCAAGGCCGGGCAGGGGTTCTCGAACTCTCTACGGAGGCCCACCCACGTCGCGCCCCGCCTTCCCGGTTCGAATGCCGGGAAGGCGGGGCGTTCGGTTTCCTCCCGCGAGTCCCCGCGCCCGCCTGCGATTTCCCGACACTCGTCCGAGTTGTCGACGTGGAGCGCTGTACGTGTCGGTAAGTCGGCACCGCGTCGGGAACTCGACGCAATCCACAGGGGTACTCCCGGGACCTTGTTCGTCGGCGGCGGGCGGGGATAGCGTGAATCGGCCGCACCCCGCACCCGACCATCGGAGGTCCTTCCATGCGCACCGTTCCCCTCGGTTCCACCGACATCCAGGTCCCGAACATCGTCGCCGGCATGATGCGGATCCCCGGGAAGTCGGATGAGCACATCCGTGCCCTCTACGCCGCCGCCCGCGAGAACGGCGTCACGTACTTCGACCACGCCGACCTCTACGGGTTCAACCACCCCGGCGGAGGACCCCACCTGTGCGAGGAACGCTTCGCCGGTGCGCTCCGGCTGAGCAGCGCGGAACGCGAGGAGATCGTCCTCCAGACGAAGACGAGTATCGTCGACGGGGACACGTGGCACTACGACCAGTCCTACGAGCACATCGTCGAATCCGTCGACCGCTCGCTCCGTGCCCTCGGCACCGACTACATCGACGTGCTGCTCCTGCACCGCCCCGACGCCCTCGTCGAGCCCGAGGAGGTCGCCCGTGCCTTCGACGACCTCGAGGCCGCGGGCAAGGTCCGCCACTTCGGCGTCTCCAACCACACGCCCGGCCAGATCGAGCTCCTCAGGACCGCCGTCCGCCAGAACCTCGTGGCGAACCAGCTGCAGCTCTCCCTCACCCATGCGAACCTCGTCGCCCAGGGGCTCGTCGCGAACATGAACGACGAACCCGGCGCTGTCTCCCGCGACAACGGGCTCCTCGACTACTCCCGCATCCACCGCATGACGATCCAGGCGTGGTCACCGTTCCAGCGCGGATTCGGCGGCGGCGTCCTCCTCGGAAACCCCGAGCTTCCCGAACTCAATACCGAACTCGAACGCCTCGCGGCGAAGTACGACGTCACCCCGACCGGCATCGCCACCGCCTGGATCACCCGGCACCCGGCCCACATGCAGGTCGTCCTCGGGACGACGACTCCCTCGCGCATCGCCGAGGCGGTCGCCGGCTCCGACCTCCCCCTCACCCGGCCCGAGTGGTACGGCCTCCTGCAGAAGGCCGGCCACCGCGTGCCCTGAGCCGCCGAACGTCAGCGCGGGCGGACGGTGAGACTCTGCCCCATCGTGCCGAGCGGCCCGTGCGCGTCGTGGAGGACGGAGCTCGTGAGGCCCACTCCCCCGGGACCGAAACTCACCGAGGTGTCGAAACCGAACCACGGACTCGGGCCCTCGGCCACACCGTCGCCGTCACCGTCGGCCGCACCGACGCCGTCACCATCGCCGTCGAAGCCGGCGTCCCGAGCGCCCCCACCACCGTCCCCACCGGCCTCCCCCGGCTGCCGGAACAGGTGCACCGTGAGGTCGACGTTGGGGAACATGACCTCCTCGGGCGACCGGCGGACCACCATCCCGTTGGCGATGTCGACGAGTCCCATCATGCGCGCGAGAGTGCTCACCCGCACCCCGTCGAGCAGCGCGTACGGGGTGCGGACCCAGTAGGCTCCCCGGCCCGGTGCCTCCTGGACCCGCCGCGTCTCCACCGACTCGATGAACCCGCCGGGCCACACCATCCGGGGATCGAACTCCGGGAACTCCTCGGGCACACCGAGCGGAGCGACCGGGGTCCCTTCCCATGCACGTGTGTCCCGGCTCGCCATGTGCCAGACCCGCAGGACGACCGCGTCACGGCCGTTCTGCGTCGCCACCGCCTCGGCGAGTTCGACGGTGCGACCCGGCCGCACGACCCGCACCCGCGTCGTGAACGGCTCCATCGTGAGCACCCCGAGGATGTCGACGGACAGCCGCGTCGGAACCACTGCGGCGCCTCGGCCGTGGCGGGTCTCCCGGTCCTCGTCGACGAGGTGCGTGAGCAGACCGAGGATCGGCCCGATGTGCTGTTCGTCGAGGGTCCAGGCCCCGCCGACGTGGCGGGTCGGTCGGAACTCCCGGGAATCGGTGGCGGCACCGACAGCACCGACCTCGGGACCGACGGCACCGACCCCATCGGAATCGGTGGCGCAGAAGTAGGCGTCGGGGGTCACAGGGGTCATCGTCGACCTTTCGTGCGGCGGGCAACTCCTTCTCGGAGACTACCCTGGGCTCCATGACGAACCTCTCCCTCAAGAACGCCTCCGACGTCTCCACCGCACCCGTCGTCGCCCTCGGCCTCCTCGGCGGGTACCTCACCGCCCGCGAGACCGGCATCCGCCCGCTCGGCGGGGTCGTCCTCGCCGCCGCCGGCGTCTACGCGGGCCGCACCTGGCTGAAGAAGAGCGGCCCATGGGCGACCGCCGCGCTCGGCGCCACCTACGTCCTCGGCTTCGGGCTCTCCCATCCGCTCGCGAAGAAGATCGGCGCCTGGCCGTCCGTCCTCGCGGTCACCGCGGCCGCCTCGGGCGCCTCCTATGCGCTCGTCGACCGAGCCTCGGCGGACTGACGCCCCTCCTTCGACGGATCCCCGGCGGGCTCCGCCTGCCGATCACCCGTCATCTCCCGAGGCGCCACGCCGGGCCCCTCGCCCGTCCGCACCCGCTGCCGGGCCTCACCTCAACGGAGCCCTCATCCGAGCCCGAGCACCGTCGTCGCGATCGTGAAGTAGAGGATGAGCCCCGTCACGTCGCAGAACGTCGAGATGAACGGGTTGGAAAACACCGCGGGGTCCGCACCGACGCGTTTCGCGATGATCGGCATGAGGCCGCCGACGCTCGCGGCCATCACGCACACCGACAGCAGTGTGAGGGCGGTCCTTCCCGGTGGGAGCGAGCATGCGGGGAGAGAACTGCACTCACCGCGGCAGAGCGTACCGGTGTTCGGGCCGTCCCGACCTCCCGTAGTTGAGTCTCACCTCGACGATCCCCCGGGACGCGAGCGCGACGAGGTGCCGTTGGGCCGTCGCGCGCGAGACTCCCGCGCGTTCTCCCACCTCGGCGGCGGACGCACCCCCACTGCCGAGTGCGTCGAGCATCACCTGTTCGGTCACGGACCGACTCGGTGAGGTCGGGGCGTCGGAGCCGTGCATGATCGCGAGCGCCCGGTCGATCTCCGCCTGCCGGGGTGTGTCCGTCCCGCCGAGGATGTTCCGGAACCGGCGGTACCGGTCGAGGCGGACCTCGAGCATCTGCCGGTCGAAGGGCTTCACGAGGTGGGCGAGGGCCCCGGCCCGCAGGGACCGTCGCACCGATGCGGCGTCTCCGGCCGCCGTGAGCACGAACGCGTCGACCCCGCAGGCCCGCACGAACTCGATGCCGTCGCCGTCCGGCAGGTACACGTCGACGAGGACGAGGTCCGGTGACCGGTCACGGACGGCGGCCGACGCCTCGGCGAGGGTGTGGACGGGGTCGAGCGCCGCGAAACCGGGCGCGGCGGCGACGATGTCGCGGTGGATCCCCGCGACCCGGAAGTCGTCGTCGACGACGAGCGTCCTGATCGGTGCGGTCATGCGTCCTCGCTCTCCTGTACTGCTGTGCCGGACTGTGCTGCTGTGCCGGACTGTGCTGCTGTGTGTGGCGGTGTTGCTGTGTGTGGCGGTGTGTCGTCGCCGGACTCGAGCGCCTCCGGGATCCGGGCGGCGACGACGGCACCACCGAGGTCGTCCGTGGACCTGCCGTCCGCACCGCCCGTCACCGCGGCGCCACCGGGTCCCCCGAGCTCCTCACCGCCCGGCGGCCAGCCGCGGTCGACGATCCACAGCCGACCGCCTCGGCGTTCCACGAGGGCGCGGCTGAGCCGCCACCCGATCCCGTGTCCGTGCACGGCCCCCGGTCCCGCCGCTGCTGCCACCGGTGCCGCCGCCCCGGGTCCCCGTGCGACGCCGGGTCCGTGCACGGTCGCGGCGTACCGGGCGACCTCGCTGCGCACCTCCGGATCCTCCGCAACGGACCGCGCGATCGCGAGCGAGGAGGACTCGGCCTCCGCGGACACCCGGCTCACGACCACCGCGGCGATGACGCCGGCGCACAGCACGATGACGAGGCCGACCGTCGTGAGGTGGACGAGGAGGATGCGCGTGGCGAAACGCGGACCGCGAACAGGAGGCACCGCCACACCGTACGCCACCCGCCGACCACCGAATGAGCACAATGCGCAGAACGCGCTCGGTGCGCAGATACCGGGTCAATGCGCACAACCGGTCGCCCACGTGACCGGCGCCTCTAAGGTGATCGCCGTTGCTCCCCGCACGCAGTGCCGTCCACACCGACGGCGCGTGCACCCCCGCGAACGACGACAAAGGAGTCGGACCGTGCCTCTGTCCTACACCCCCGCCGACGGGATCCTCGTCCTGCTCGGTTTCGCCATGGTCCTCACCTTCATGGCGCTCATCATGCTCCGCAGGCTCACCCCGCTCGTCGCCCTCGTCCTCGTCCCCGTCGTGTTCGGCCTCATCGCCGGCGCGGGCATGGGGATCGGCGACATGGTGATCGACGCGATCGGCTCGATGGCCCCGACCGCCGCGCTCCTCATGTTCGGGATCATGTACTTCGGCCTCATGATCGACGTCGGTCTCTTCGACCCTCTCGTCCGGTTCATCACCCGGATGCTCGGCGACGACCCGGCGAAGATCGTCCTCGGCACCGCGGTGCTCGCGGGTGTCGTCTCGCTCGACGGCGACGGGTCGACGACCTTCATCATCACGACCTCGGCGATGCTGCCGCTCTACCTGCGCATGGGCATGAGCCCGGTCGTCCTCACGTGCGTCGCCGGTCTCATGAACGGCACGATGAACATCGTGCCGCGGGGGGCGGCCCGACGGTCCGTGCCGCCACCGCGCTGGGCCTCCAGCCGACCGACGTCTTCGTCCCGATGGTGCCCTCACTCGTCGTGGGTCTCGCCGTCGCCCTCACCTTCGCGGGGTTCCTCGGCCTGGCCGAACGCAAGCGGCTCGGGAGGATCGACCGCACCCGCTTCGGCGGGGCGGCGTTCACCGACGGCGCAGTGGCGCCGGCCGGGCTCGGCTCCGACGGTGCCTCCGGGGGCCGCCGAGGCGCCTCGACCTCGGGCGAGGACGCACCTTCCGGCGGTGCCGGGCCGCGCGCGGGTGGCGGCGCCTCGGCGTCCGACTCCCCTGCCTCTGCCGGTGCGGGAACCTCCGGGGTCTCCGTGCTCGAGCGCGCGGGTGATGAGCACGAGCACCGGACCGAGGCGGACCTCGTCGATCTCACCGACACGACGATGGCCGACACGATGCTCGATCCGATGCGTCCGACCCTGCGGCCGAAGCTCCTGTGGTTCAACCTCGCACTCACGGTCGTCCTCATGGTCGTCCTCGTGCTCGACGTCATCCCGCTCGCGTTCGTCTTCATGATCGGGACCGCGCTCGCGCTCGTCGTGAACTTCCCGAAGGTGAAGGACCAGCAGGCGGCGATGGCGGCACACGCCCCGAGCACCGGTCGTCTCCCTCGTCATGCTCACGGTCGGTGTGCTCGTGGGTGTGGTGCCGTTCCTCTGAGCTGTAGCGTTCTCCTCTGAAGAAGCACAGCAATGAGGCCCTGTCCGGATTCCGGGCAGGGCCTCACTGCTGCAACGGGGGCTCGCCCCGCCGCCTCACATCCAGACGATCGGGGTGACGCCCTTCGTCCCGACATGGACGCGGGGGTCGCACGAGCGCACGGTCGCATCGACGCGGTACTTGATCTTCTGCATGCCGTAGAGGTTGACCTCGGTGCCGTCGATCTCGTGCCACTGGGTGAACCCGAAGACGACACGGTGATTGCCGTTCACCGGCAGGAGGACGACGGCCTCCCAGTCGAAGGGGGTCGAACGGCCGAGGAGACGCAGCCAGGCCCGGCGGACCGGTCCCACTCCGTGGGAAGCCATGCCGTAGCGGATGAGGCGGTCGTTCTCCTCGATGACCGTGAGGCCCTCGAAGTCCTCGTCCGGACCGACGACGAACCGGTGGAGGACACTGCGGAGGAGCTCCTCGGAGGCCTCGGTCTCGTAGTGCCACGACTTCCCGGTGAGGCACTCGGCCTTCCGCGCCGGAGCGGCGGGGTTGGAACGGATCGGGCGCACGGCGCGGTCGGTCCGCACCTCTCGGTCGGCCCGGGCACCTGTGGAGCCGGAGGAGGCCGGGGTGCGCGGCGCCTCGGCGGTGGATCCGACTGTCGCACTCGCGTCCCGGCGCTCCTGCAGGTGCTCGCGGATGTAGCGGTCGAAGAGGAAGAACAGACCGGCGAATGCGATGAACGTGATGACTGCGACGACCGATCCCATGGTGTTCTGCTCTCCCCTCCCGCGTGCCGGTCGCACCCCCTGCGGCCGGCGGTCACGGGCGCAGCATCCCCGTGCGCGCCCCACATGACCGGAGAACACGGTAGGTCGAAAGGGTCGTTCAATGCTGAATCATCCGGATGGGGACCGGACCCGTTTCAGGATGCGTACGATCCTACGGATCCGAAGGGTTTCGCGTGGAGCGGTTCACAGTCGCCGCATTCACCGTGGGGCCGGTCGCAGTTCACCGGGAGTTCAGCTCAGCTGCGCCTCGAAGTCGAGGTCCTTGGTCTCCTTCGTCATGGCGATGAAGAGCGCGGTGACCGCGGCCGCCACGACGATGTATCCGCCGACCGACCAGATCGATCCACCCTCCGCCTGCCAGAGCGCCACGAGAACGAACGGGGCGGGGCCGGCACCGATGACCGAACCCATGTTGTACGCGATCGCGGAACCGGTGTACCGCACATTCACGGGGAAGAGCTCCGGCAGGAACGCGGCCATCGGCCCGAAGGTCTGACCGACGATCGTGAAGCCGAGGATCAGGCCGAGGATCACACCCCACGTACCGGCGGTGAACAGCGGCTGCACGAGGAGACCGTAGACCGCGGTCGCGGCGGTGCCGAGGAGCAGCAGGCGCTTGCGGCCGAGCTTCTCCGAGAGGATGCCGGAGAGGAAGATCGAGATCGCGAAGAAGACCTCGCCGATGATGAGGTATACGAGGAACTCGGTCTTCGGATAGCCGAGCCCGGGGACGAACGTCGAGGCATCGAAGGAGTTGCCCGCGGCCGCGGCAGCAGCGGCTGCCTGCTCGGCGGTCGCGGCCGTCGCACCCCACGTGAGGGTGAACGAGGTCATGAAGTAGAAGATGACGTAGGTGCCGACCATCGCCATGGTGCCGAGGACGAGCGCCTTCCAGCTCGACCTGAACACCTGGCCGAGCGGCGCCTTGGCGATCTCCTGCTTCTCGGAGGCCTTCTGGAAGGCCGGGGTCTCCATGAGCTTGAAGCGGACGTACAGACCGACCGCGACGAGCAGCGCGGACATGAGGAACGGGACACGCCAGCCCCACGTGAGGAAGGCCTCCTCGGAGAGCACGGCCACGATGACGACGAAGAAGATGTTCGCGATGATGAAGCCGGCCGGTGCGCCGAGCTGCGGGAACGTCCCGTAGATCGCGCGTTTGCCCTTCGGCGCGTTCTCGGTGGCGAGCAGGGCCGCGCCCGACCACTCACCGCCGAGGCCGATGCCCTGCGAGAACCGCAGGATCACGAGCAGGGTCGGGGCGAGGATGAGCCATCCGGGTGTCGCCGCGGTCGGCAGGAGGCCGATGAAGAACGTCCCGATCCCCATGATGAGGAGCGAGGCGACAAGCGTCTTCTTGCGGCCGACACGGTCGCCGAAGTGCCCGAAGAGCACCGAACCGAGGGGGCGCGCGATGAATGCGACACCGAAGATCGCGAAGGAGGACAGCAGCTGCGTCGTGCTCGTCTGGTTCGGGAAGAAGAGCGCCGGGAAGACGAGGGAGGACGCGGTCGCGTAGGCGTAGAAGTCGAAGAACTCGATCGTCGTCCCGACCATCGAGGCGGAGATGACACGGGCCGGCGTATTGGCCTTGCGGGCGGCGGTGACCGCCTCGCTCTCGGCCGCCGGAGCGGGGCCCGCGCCCTCGGCTCCCTCGGTCACCTCGGCTGAGGCGGAATCTCGCGTCACGGACATAATTCCTCGGTTCTCACGTGGGGTGATGCCGGTTCGACCGACCGGCGACTGCAACGGCGAGAGAATACCCGGGGCGTCTCATAGTCCGAATCCGTAGTCCATCATGTGAAACGGAGCGAAAATCACTTCACCCGGAATCGCGCAAGGGGTTGGCACAGGGCCCAGAAGGGCCCAGACTGGTGCCACACCCGGGACGCCGGGCCTCTCTGATGAAAGGACGTGTCATGGTTGTCATCGGTTGGATCATCGTCGGCGCACTCGCAGGTGCCCTCGCCCGCCTCATCATTCCGGGCAAGCAGGGCGGCGGGTTCTTCAGCGCCATCATCCTCGGACTCATCGGCGCCTTCGTCGGCGGGTTGCTCTTCGGCCTGTTCGGCGGCAAGGGCATCGGAGCCGTGTTCTCCGACCCGTGGTCATGGGGTTCGTTCTTCATCGCGGTGATCGGCGCACTCGTGTTCTCGTTCGTCTGGTCGCTCCTCACGAAGAACCGCGACCGCAACCCGGTCTGAGCGCGAACGCCCGTACTCACGGCCGTTCACGACTCGGGGCGCCTCGGGATCCGTTCCCGAGGCGCCCCGCGCTGTGTCCGAGCACCTCACCGCTCGCCGGCCTCACCATTCGTCGGTGTCGTCGGAGAGGACCCTCGCCGCGAGCCTCCGCCCGTGCGTGAGGCGACCGATGTCGGTACCGGAGTCGAAGTTCGAGCCGAGCCCGCCGGCGAAGGTCCCGAGCGAGGCGCTCAGCCAGGCGATGCGGAAGTACGCGCCGGAACCGGCCTCCTCACCGATCGTCTGCGAGAGGAACTCGATCTCGATGACGGCGAACGACGCGAGGAGGATGCCGAGGTAGAGCGTGAGGTACAGGGTCACGACCCCGAGCAGCAGGGTGACGACCGTCGAGGCGTTGTACATCGCCGCCTCGACACGGCCCCCGAGGAGCCCGCCGCGGTCCCAGAATCCGTTGCGGACGACGAGCCAGAGCACCATCGCGAAGACGACGACGAGACTCACGAGGCCAAGACGCCACGGCGAGAGCGCCTGCGCCATCTGCCAGACGGACGAGTAGAAGACACCGAATCCGGCGGTCGCGGTCGCCGCCGCGAGGCATCCGGACAGGCGGGCGAAGGAGTGGAACGGGCGGTTGCTGCGGACCATTCCGGCGACGAGGAGGAGCCGGGCGGGACGGCGTCGGGAGAACGCGACGAGCGCCCCTTCCGCGGGCGATTCGTCCGCCACGGAGCGTGCAGAACCGTGTTCGAGGTCCTCCCCGCGGCGCGCCACCCGGTCGGGCGAGTCCTCTTCGAGAGCCGCGAGCGCCTCGAGCACGGTGTCGCGCAGCCGGCGCACGAGGCGGATCGCCCCGAGGGCGGGCAGCGAGACGACGATCACCCGATCCTCGGGGAACACCTCCCACACCTTGGGTCGGCGCCCCCGCCGGCGCGGCACCTCCGTGATGACGACGAGAACGTCACCGCCGATGTTCTCCCGGGCCCACGACCGCACCCGGGAGAGCATGAGCGCTCCGTTCTCGCGGAGCGGTACGGTCCGGCGGCTGAGCCGGAAGTCGTAGTCGGCGAGCGCCGGGTCCGCCGAGCGGACTCCGGGTACACGCCGTTCCCCACCGTCCGCGACGGCCTCGGCGTCCCTGCCGAGGTGCAGCGCGCGTTCGGTCACCGTGGTGGTGAAACCCGGGTCGGCGACGATCGAAACGGAGAGCGGTTCGGCCATGCCCCCAGCCTGCCGCTGGGCCCATGAAGGAACAAGAGCGGGCGGTGGACTCCCACCGCCCGCTCAGGCGTATGTCGCGGAGGCCGCGCTTCAGGGCCTCCGGGCCGTGCTCAGGGCCTCCGTCCGAGGCGACTCAGGCGGCCGCGTGCCGACTCAGGCGGCCTCGGGCCATTCGAGCCAGAGGCCGGGGACGCGCTCGCAGACCCGGGCGGCGAGGTTGCGCCACCAGTCGACGGGCATCCCGGGGTCGTGATGCCACTGATGGCCCTGGTCGAGGGTGCGCGGGATCGTCATCGGCCAGCGGTCCTCGCGCTCGCGGAAGTGCTCGGCGTAACGCTCGACGACGCGGGCGGTGCGGTCGGCGAGGACGGTGAGCTCCTCGGCCACGGAGACGGGGACCGGGGACTCTCCCGTACCCCACTTGCGCACCGTGCGCGGGGAGACGCCGAGGTGGTCGGCGAGCCAGCTGTCCGACAGGCCCAGGAATTCACGGGTCGCGCGGAAGGTTGCGGAGTTCATCATGATGGGTGCTTCGGTCTGCATATGTTTCACCTATGGAATTCGGGAGGGTGGCCGGCCTCCTCGAGGGGAGCTAGGAAAATACTTGCCCAAGGCAATATAATGACTCTTTCGTAATTATCTGCCTCGCTGATGCTACAACCGCAGGCCCTGTTCCGTCTCTGTGAACGTGCCCACAGTGTGTTGTATGCTTCGCCCTGCATTCCCGGGCGGGACCCCTCGGTCGCGCCACGCGCTCGGGCGCGCTCTGCGGCGCGGTCTCCGGCGCGCTTTTCCGGCGCGCTTTCCGGCCCGGAGGGGTGGTGGCGGGCACCCGAGCGCGGGAGACTCGGAGGCATGAGTACGCAGAAGCCTGTCGCCACGTTCGATTGCTACGGAACACTCATCGATTTCGGCCTCGGTAACGCCGTCCTCCCGATCATCGCCGACCGCCTCGACGAGGTCGGGACCGATCACGAGGTCTTCCTCGAACACTGGCGGGTCATCCGTTTCCATGCGGTCGCCGCCGGCCCCTACACCCGTTACCAGGACCTCATCGCGCTCACCCTCGAGACGACGATGCTCCTCCACGGCGCCGCCTACCACCCCTCGTACGCAGAGGAACTCCTCGAGCGGGTGCGTGGGTTCACCGCCTTCCCCGAGGTCCCCGCGGCGCTGGCGGAGATCGCCGACCTCGGCGTCGAGATCGCGATCATCACGAACTCGGACCGGGACCTCGTCCCGCCGCACATCCGAGCACTCGAGGTCGACGTCGATCACGTCGTCACGGCGGAGGACTCCGGCTGGTACAAGCCACGGCCCGGCGCGTTCGAGTACCTCTTCCGCGTGCTCGACCGCGATCTCTCGCTCGTGACGCACTGCGCCCAGGGCTGGGACTACGACATCATGCCGACGAAGAAGTACGGGATCGACCGCGTGTGGATCAATCGTGCGGGACTGCCCGGCAGCGACTTCTACGCCCCGTACACGGAGATGCCCGACCTCACCGCCCTCCCCGGTTATTTCCGGGCGAAGCTCGCGGAATAGGAAGGACGCCGGAACGCACCGAGGCGCCCCGGAACGCAGAAGGGCAACAACTCCACTGCGTCCCATGACTTTCATCGACCGCGGACCTTCGGTCGATGAAAGTCATGGAAGTGATCGGAGTTGTTGCCCTTGGAGGGCCGGGCCTCGGGAACGGGTCAGAGGTGCGGCCGGAAGTGCGTCACCACGAGATCGCGGTCCGCCGGAATCGAGGCCGTCTCCGCGCCGAACTTCTCGATCACGAGGCGCTGGAGCGGTGTCCCTGCGACCTCGGCCATCTCGATCCGCGCCTGGAGGTCCCCGGTGTTTCCGGGGATCCGCCACACGAGGTCAGCGGCACTCACACACCAGAGGGCTCGATCACTCAGCGGCGGTACATCCCGTGCGATCCCACCGACGTCGTCGAGGAGCCCGCGGAACTTCTCGTCCCGGATCTCCGGCGGCACATCGCTGAACAGATTCGCCGAGGCGATCCCGGCGAGGTCGGCGAACGAACCTCCCGAAGTGGCAATCCTGTCGATCGACTCGGCGGCCCGTACCGTCTCGGGCCACAGGTCGACCTCACGAGCCGGCAGGTCGAGCGCGTCGAGAACGTCGGCGAGGAGCCCGGCGGCCCATTCGGCGGCAGGCATTCCGTTCGAGTTCACGAACACGACCGTGCCGATGCCGGATTCGCAGTGCCACCGCATGTTCGTCGAGAAGCCCGGGAGGCCTCCCGAATGCTGGGCGATCGCGCCGTACCGGGTATTCATCTCCACGACGAGACCGAGCCCGTACCCGACCGCGTCGTAGTCCCCGCCCCGGACCATCCGCCCGGACATGCTGTGGATCGGCGTCTGGAGTCGCTGCATGAGCCGGCGGGACGCCGCGGACAGCAGAGGTGGACCGGCCTCGTCCGCAGGGCGAGCGAATGCAGCGCTCAACCACGACACCCACCGGGCAATGTCCGTTGCAGTGCTGTAGAGCGAGCCGGCGGAACCGAGGATCCCCGTTTCCACGAAAGGTCGATGGATCCACGAGGTGCCGTCGTCGAAGGACGTGAAACCGAGCATCATGTCGGTCCCGCTCGGGTACTCGGACCAGTCGTACTTCGTCATCGTGAGCCCGAGCGGTTCGATGAGTTCACGCGTGATGAACGATTCGAATCGCTCGCCGGCCACTGCCTCGAGGACGATACCGACGAGTCCGAACCCGACGTTCGAGTACTGGTACCGGGCACCGGGGATGTCGGAGAACCGCAGCCCCTGCGCGATGAGCGCTCGGACATCCTCCCGCGACATCCCGAGGTGGTGGTCCGCCCACGCATTGTCCTCAGGCAGACCCGAGCTGTTCGTGCACAGCATCCGCACGGTGACCGGGACGACCTCGCCGAGCACCACCGGATCACGGAACTCCGGGACGTACCGGCTGACCGGTGCGTCGAGATCGACGAGTCCCCGTTCGACGAGGACGAGGAGTCCTGCGATGAGGAAACTCTTCGACATCGAGCAGATACGCGACAGGGTGTCGGGCCCGGGCGGCAGAGAAGCCCGGGCCGACACCTCGATCCCCTCGACCACGGCACCGGGTGCCGTGGCCGAAGTTCCGAGGCCCCGATGGAACAGGACGCCGGTGCGGTCGTACACCGCGTACCCGACTGCGGGGGCTTTGACCTCGACGTCGTCGAACCAGTGGTCGAGCCGATCGACGAGGGGCGCGGGAAGACTCACGTCGTTCATTCGCTGATCGTCGCGGTCCGGAGTCCGTAGGTACCGAGGACGCCGGGCGCGAATTCGACGTCGTCGGAGAACGCGTAGAGGGAGGGCTGGAACACGATCGGGATGATCGGCGCCTCTTCCTCGACGATGTGCTGGATCTCCGAGTAGAGCTTCGTCCGCACCGCGTCGTCGGTCTCGGTGACCGCCTCGGCGGCCTTCTCGTACACCTCCGGGTTGGTGTAGCCGGAACGGATACCGGCGTCGTCGGTGAGGGCGAGGAAGCTCACCATCT
Organism: Brevibacterium samyangense; assembly: GCF_039529845.1. Lineage (NCBI taxonomy): Bacteria > Bacillati > Actinomycetota > Actinomycetes > Micrococcales > Brevibacteriaceae > Brevibacterium > Brevibacterium samyangense. The sequence continues at coordinate 27,528 of NZ_BAAANO010000029.1, forward strand.
GCGAGGTGTCGACGACGTCGGAGGTCGCGTAACCGATCTGGATCTGGAAGTTCCCTGCTGCACGATTGGAGGAGAACGTCGCGGCATCGACGGGAGTCACGGTGACGTCGAAGCCGAGTTCGGACCACGCGGCCTGGGCGATCTGCGAGATCTGCTCACGGTCCTGGATACCCGAGGCCACCTGGATCTCGAGCGGGATGCCGTCCGGGTGACCGGACTCCGCGAGGGTCTGCTGCGCGAGAGCCATGTCGAAGACGTCGCCCTCGACGGCGTCGTCGTGGTGTGGCAGGCCCGGTGAGATGAAGGAGTTCGCCGGTTCCGCGTATCCGGCGAGGACCGTGTCGACGATGGACTGTCGGTCGACTGCGTACGAGAGCGCGCGGCGGACCTTCGGATCGTCGAGACCTTCAACGGTGTTGTTGATGTTGAAGTAGAGGAGTTTGGTCGATTCGAAGGATTCGGCAACCACGCCCTCTGCGGTGGAGAGGGATTCCATCGTGGTGGCGGACGGCTCCTCGATGACATCGACCTGACCGCCCTGCAACTGCAGCATGCGCGTATTGTCGTCGGGTACCACCTGGAACGTCACGGAATCGATCTTCGGCTGTTCGGAGTTCCAGTACTCGGGATTCTTCACGAGCTTGAGCGACTGCCCCTTCGTCCAGGAGTCGAAGGTGAAGGGGCCGGTACCGTTCGCGTTCTCCGCCATCCACGCCTCGTCGTGCCCGCCGAAATCGCTCGGGTAGATCGACGCCGCGAACAGTGCGAGGAACGACGGCAGCGGGGTCCAGCGCTCCGCCAGCTCGATATCGATCGTGTGATCGTCGATCACGACGACGTCGGTGATGGGGGCGAACTCACCGGCCCACGCGTTCGCCTCGTTCGAAGTGTCCCGCGCATAGTCGAGGGAGAACTTCACGTCTTCGGCGTCGAGGGCGGAGCCGTCGTGGAACTTCACACCCTCGCGGATCTTGAAGGTCCAGGTGAGCCCGTCCTCGGACTCGGTCCATTCCGTGGCGAGACCCGGCTCCACACCGGTGCCGTCCGACTTGTTGAGGGTGAGCGTCTCGTACACCTGCTGGAGCATCCAGATATCGGTGTTCTGTGTCGTGGTCGGCGGCAGGAGGGTCGTCGAGTCGGCCGACCGCGCGAGCACGAGGTCTCCGTCGCTGCCGCCCGCGGCAGCGACGTCGGCCTCGCTGGAGGCACAACCTGTCGCGAGCAGGACGACGGTCGCCAGACCGGCGATGGCGCTGCCCAAGCGTCGAATTTTCATGGGTACTCCTTGGGATGGGGGGTGAAGGGTGGAGGTGCTGCGGAGGGGGAGAGGCTCCTCGGAACGAGATCAGTCGTCGGCGAGGGAGTCGAGGAAGGCGCTGGAGAATCGTGGAACCGACCGGAGCAGTGCCTTCGTGTAGTCGTCCTGCGGATCGTGGAACAGGCTCGCGGTGTCGTTCGCCTCGACGATGACGCCGTGGTGGATGACCGCGGTCCGATCGCACAGGTTCCGTACGACGGCCAGATCGTGGGAGATGAAGAGGATGCTGAGACCGAGCTCGTCCCGGAGCGCCGCGAAGAGGCGGATGATCTCTGCCTGCACGGACACGTCGAGCGCCGAGACCGCCTCGTCGGCGACGAGAACCGACGGTTCGAGGGCGAGCGCACGGGCAATCGCAATACGCTGCCGCTGTCCACCCGACATACGGGCCGGGGTCCGGTCGAGAAAACCGTGCGGGAGCTGCACCATGTCCATGAGCGTCTCGCACCGGGACGCGTACCGGTCGCGTGGCACGATCCGGTGGTGGCCGAGGACCTCGACGAGCATCTGCCGGACGGTGTATCGCGGGTCCAGGGACGCGTACGGGTCCTGGAAGACCATCTGCACGGTCCGCCACTCCGGCGTCGACCGGCACGGCTTCAGTTCTGCGCCGTTGTAGGTGACGGTCCCGGAGTACTCGCGCTGGAGGCCGCAGATGACCCGGGAGACCGTGGACTTGCCCGAACCCGACTCGCCGACGAGGCCGACGATCTCCCCGGGTGCGACCGCCAGCGTCACGCCGTCGACGGCGGTGACAGTCCTCCCCCGGCTCCGGAAGGTGACGGTGATGTTCTCCGCGAGAAGTCCGGAGCCCGTCATGGTGGTCGCCGGCGGGGCAACGGAAGTGGTCGTCATGCGCGGGTCTCCGTTCCGAGAGCGGTGAGTGTGTCCTCGGGCAGCCGCGGGGTCGCGGTCAGGAGCGCCCGGGTGTAGTCGTGCGCGGGTGCGTCGAAGATGCTCTGGAGAGCACCGTGTTCGAGGATGTTGCCGTGGCGCATGACGGTGAGGGATGTGCACATCTGGGACACCACCGCGAGGTCGTGGGTGACGTAGAGGAGCCCGAGGCCGCTTTCGTGCTGGGTCGTCCGGAACAGGTCCACGACCTGCGCCTGGATGGTGACGTCGAGGGCCGTCGTGGGTTCGTCGCACAAGAGGAGTTTCGGCTGCTGCGCGATCGCGGCGGCGATCATGACGCGCTGGCGCATCCCGCCGGAGAGCTCGAACGGGTACGAGTCGACACGGTGTTCGGCGTCGACGATCCCCACCTGGTCCATGAGTTCGATCGCGCGCTTTCTGGCCGCCTTCTTCGTCATCCCCTGGCGGAGCGCAACGGCGTCGGTGATCTGTCGGCCGACCTTCATCACCGGGTTGAGTGCAATGGCCGGTTCCTGGAAGACCATCGAGATCCCCGCACCGCGCACGCGGGTGTCGTAGCCGCCGCGCGGGCCGGACGTGAGGATGTCACGCCCTTCGAAGCAGATGCGTCCACCGGTCACTCTGATGGACGGGGGCAGGAGGCCGAGGACCGCCCGGAGGGTCATCGACTTGCCGGACCCCGATTCCCCGACGAGCCCCATCGGTTCTCCGGGATGTACCTCAAGATCGATGTCGTCGAGGATCCGGGTGCGCGAGCCGTCGGGGGCGAAGGCCTCGACCCGGAGCGATTCGATCTGCAGGAGCGGGAGCCGGGTGTCCGTCATTTCGCTCACCCCTTCTTCTTGAGAACTGCCGACAGGCCGTCGCCGATGAACGCGAGCCCGAGGCTCACGAGGACCACACAGAGCCCCGGAACAACGATGAGCGCGTAGTGGCCCGCAGCCATGTACTGCTGGCCGTCGCCCATCATCTGACCCCAATCGGGCGTCGGTGGGACGATGCCCATCCCGAGGAAGCTGAGCGTGACGATGAGCCCGATGTTGAGGACGATGTCGCTCATCGCGTAGATGATCGACTGGCCCACGGAGTTGGGGACGACGTGGCGACCGAGGATCTTCCACGTCGACAGACCGCTCGTCCGGCACGCGGCGATGAATTCCTTCTCCCGGAGCACGAGAACCTCACCTCGAACAATGCGGGCGTAGGACACCCAGGAAACGGCGCTGATCGCGACGAAGATCGAGAAGAGTCCGTTGCCGAGTGAAAACACGAGCGCGATGACGAGGACGTAGAACGGGAAGGCGGCGACGAGGTCGGCGATCCGCATGACTACGGTGTCGATCCAGCCGCCGAAGTACCCGGCCATCGCTCCCAGCGCCGAGCCGACGACGAACGGCACGATGACGGCGACGACTGCGACGAACAGGTCGACCCGGCCTCCGTGGAGCAGTCGTGCGAGGAAGTCCCGACCGAGCTGGTCGGTGCCGAAAGGATGCGCAGCCGAGGGGGCGGCGAACGCGGCACCGAGGTCCTGGGCGTTCGGATCGATCCGGAGGATCCACGGGCCCACGAGGCACGCGAGTGCGATGACGCCGACGATCCCGCAGCCGAGCCAGAGCTGGAGGTGATGCGCACGCATCCACGCCGGGAGTGGGAGGGTGAAGCGGGCCCGGGGCGCCTCGGGGGTTCCGGGGCTGCCGGCGATTCCCGGCGTGCCGGTCGGGTTCGTGACCGGGGCACCGGTGGGCAGAACGTTCGTGGAGGTCATGGTTGTCACTTTTTCCCGAGGCGGACACGGGGGTCGACCAGTCCGTAGACGAGGTCGGTCACGAGGTACGTCGCGACGACGAGGATTCCGAAGACGACGGTGAGTGCCTGCACCGTCGGGTAGTCCCGGCCGAGGACCGCCTGCAGCAGCAGACTGCCGAGGCCCGGGATCGCGAAGACGTTCTCGATGACGAGTGCACCCCCGACGAGGTTTCCGACCTGGATGCCGAGGATGGAGATCCCCGAGATGCCGGCGTTGCGGAACGCGTACGACGCGATGCTCGCCCGGCGGCTCAAACCCTTCGACAGCGCGAAGTTCATGTACTCCGCGTCAAGCGCCTCCCCGAGAGCCGCGGTGAGCGAACGGATGAGCACGGGGCAGATGTTGAGCGCGACCGCGAGCCCCGGCAGGAGCAGCGAGTGGAGGTGTTCCCCGAACGTCTCGCCGTACCCGCCGACGGGGAACCACCCGGTCCTGAGCGCGACGAAAGCGATGAGGAGCGCTCCGATGAAGAACGCCGGCATTCCCTGGAACGTCGCGGAGAACATCCGGGACACGGCCGAGGCGGCGGGGCTCTTCGAAATCGTCACCCACAGCGCGATGGGCACGGAGATGGTGACCGCGAGCACGATGCTCACAACCATGAGCATGAGCGTGGCCGGGATCCGGAGGGCGAGCAGTTGCGCGACCGGGACCTGGAAGAGGAACGAATTCCCGAGGTCTCCAACGAACAGGCCACCGATGAAGGTGAGGTACTGCTGCCACACGGGCGCGTCGAGGCCCCAGGCCCGGCGCAGCTGTTCGACCGACTCCGGCGTCGCCTTGTCACCGAGGTACGACGCAGCGGGGTCGCCCGGTGACGCCTGCATGAGCAGGAACGAGATCGTCGCGACGCCGAGCACGATCGGGATCATGATCGCCAGGCGAGAGAGCATGTATCGGCCCACGGTGATGCCACCGGCTTTCGGTCTGAGGGGTATTGTCCGGCACACCGCCGCTTCATTGCCGCGATGTGGCGCCCCTCACTCTGAAGGGGGCAGGGTCGAGATTAGTACCGATCGTGTTTCACCCGGGTTTCCCGTGCGGCGGGCCTCACAAACCGCCTTCCCGAAAAGGCCGAGGCACCCGCCCGGGCGACAGCATGTGTCACCTGGGCGAGCGCCTCGGGGGCCGAATCCGACCTTAGGTGCCGGAATGTTCCGGAAACCGGTCGGGCCGGAGGGCAATCAGTTCATCGCTCAGACCGTCGTGTACCCACCGTCGATGAGGTAGTACGCACCGGTCACGAACGAGGCGTCGTCGGAGAGCAGGAAGCGCACGACCTTCGCGACCTCCTCCGCCTTGCCGAGGCGACCGAGCGGGTGCTTCGCGGCGAGCGCGTCGTACGCCTCCTTCGGCAGGTTCTGCAGGAGCGGGGTGTCGATGTAGCCGGGGCCGACCGCGTTGATGCGCAGGCCCTGGGCACCGTACTCGGCTGCCGAGTTCTTCGTGACGCCGACGACGCCGTGCTTGGCGGCGGTGTAGGCGGCGTTGCCGAGTGCGGCGACGGTGCCGTGGATCGAGGCCATGTTCACGATCGCGGACTCGGCGGCTCCGGCTTCGAGCATCGCGGGGATCTGGCACCGCATGCCGTAGAGGACACCGTTGAGGTTGATGTCGATGACGCGGTCCCAGTCCTCGAGGTCGATCTCACCGGTCGAGGCCTGGGCGCCGCCGATGCCCGCGTTGTTCACCGCGTAGTTGAGCTTGCCTAAGGTCTCGATCGCGAAGTCGACGGCCTTCCTGCTGTCCTCGGCCACGGCGGTGTTCGCCTCGAACGCGGCGCCGTCCCCGCCGCCGGCCGTGATCTCGTCGACCACGCGCTGCGCGGCCTCGAGGTTGATGTCGGACACCACGACCTTGACGCCCTGGGCCGCGAGTTCCTTGGAGATCGCTTCACCGAGTCCGGATCCACCACCGGTGACGAGAGCGACTTTGCCGTCGAATGCCATGTTCGTCTCCTTCTCAGAGATCTGTGGATGTTTTCCACGCACTCTCCACGCGAATCCGCGGTGCCGCGGGCGCAAGGGCACCCTCGTGTCTGGTTTCACACACGAGAGAATGGGAATATCGGAGCGTGACGACCGACACTCCCCCACCCCATGCCGCCCCCGGCCACATCACGCCTGCACACACCGCGCATGCACCCGCCGCGGCACGCACGCACGTCTACCTCGACATCGACGGGGTCCTCGTCATGGAGCCCACTCCCCCGATGCCCCGGGGCTACACCGGCCGCGATGTCCGGGTGCGCGACGGTCGCTTCGTGCCGGTCGCCTCGGCGCCGGCGATCATCGACCGGGTGCGCGCACTCCTCACCACCCCGGGCGTCACGTGTACGACCGTGAGCACGTGGGAGGGCGACGCCCCGATCCTCTTCGCCGCCCTCGACCTGCCCGAGCAGCCGTGGCTCACACTGCCGGAGGTGCCGATCACCTTCACGAACTCCCCGCAGATCATGGAGCGCAAGCACGCGGCCGTTCTCGCCCACCTCGAATCCGAGGCCGCCACCGGCAGCCCCGTCGACCGGGTGCTGTGGATCGACGACCACCACCCGAAGGACGCCGAGGCGCGGGCCGCCGTCGCCGCGTCCCTCCCCGTGGCATCGGCGCACCTCCTGGCCCCTTGGGCCCGCGAGTGTCTCACCGAGCAGCTCCTCGACGAGGCGGTCGCCTTCGTCCGCGCGGAGGACGCGGTCGCATGAGCATCCGTCGTCGGACCGGGCCCGGTGCCGCCGCGCCCGTTGCCCTCACCCCGGTCGCCCTCACATCCCTCGTCCTCCTCGCCGCGTGCTCGGGCGCGCCCGCCGTCTCCGTCGAGCAGGCCGCCCTCGAGTTCGCCGCCGGGTACTCCTCCGGGGGCAGCGAGGTGCAGTGCCGTTCACTCACGCTCGGGCAGGGGAACTCCTCGACGATGGACGACGTCCGCGAGTGCCTCGAGAAGATCGGTGCGACCGCACGCCCGACCGAGGGTTTCGAGGTCGTGGAGTCCCGCGACCTCGAGGAGGGACGCGGCATCGCGATCTCCGGAGGGCAGTGGCAGGTCGCGGCGATCTACCTCGTCGACGAGGTCGAGGGCTGGACACCCCGGGCCTTCACCGCGGCCGGCCACGACGCGGGCACCGTGCTCACCGAACTCGAGGACCTCGTCGGCTCCTGGTAGCCGCAGCCCGTGTTCAGGCACGCCGAGTACGCTCGTGCAGTCGTAGTTCGCCCCACCTTCCGCGAGGAGGACCCCCGTGGCCGTCCGTCGTACCCGTTCCACCCGGCAGCGCACCCTCGTGTCCGAGGCCCTCGCGGCCCACGAGGAGTTCCTCAGCGCCCAGGCGCTCCACCGCGAACTCATGCTCCGCGACGAACGGATCGGCCTCGCGACCGTCTACCGCAACCTGCAGTCGCTCGCCGAGGAGGGCCTCGCGGACAGCGTCCTCACGGACTCCGGCGAGGCCCTCTACCGCCGGTGCACGCCCGTCCACCATCACCACCTGCGGTGCCGCGAATGCCGCCGCGCGGTCGAGATCGAGGGACCCACGATCGAACAGTGGGTGGCCGACACCGCTGCCGGCGCCGGCTACACCGATGTCACCCACACGCTCGAACTCGTCGGCCTGTGCGCGGACTGCGCAGATTCGACCCGAGCCACCATTTCGACCCGAGCCACCGATTCGACCTCAGCCACTGGTTCCGCGCAGCGCGAAGCGCCCCGGGAAACCCCCGAGGCGCCACGCGGCTGAGAGCGATCACCCGATCGCGACCACCATCTCGTTCGGTGCGGCGGAGAGCTCAACCGTTGCGGTGACGTCGCCGGTCGTGAGGTCGACCGCGTGGACGGAGTTCTTCGCGGGGTCCGCGACGTACGCGGTGTCACCGGAGACGGTGAGGGCCGGATGCGGATCCTGCCACTCCTGCGGTCCCTCCCACGGGTCGACGACGGGCCAGGCGTCGGTGAACTCGCCGGTGGCCGGGTCGAGCACGTGGATCGCTCCGTCCGTCCCGAGGACGTACGCGAGGTCGTCGGGTCCGCGCACGACGTCACGGTACGTGTACTGCACACCCTCCGGTGTCGGGATGACCTCGTAGGTCTCCGCCGCCGTGTCGATGAGGGTCATCGCCTCGAGCAGGTAGCCCTCGGCGTCGGGGTCGTTCTTGTAGTCACCGACGACGATCGGGTTCGTCCCGGACACGTACGCGTTGCCCATGCGGCCACGAGGCCCCGCACGAGCCACCCAGAGAACGCGGAGAGGACGGCGATGCCGATGACGGTGCAGACGATCGAGGCGCCGGCGGCGGTCCCCGCGTACCAGGACGCCCAGAGACCACCGGTGACGCCGAGGATCCCGAGGACCGCGGCGAGTGCCATCGTCGTCGGGATCCGGTGGGTCCACCGGGAGGCGGCGACGGCCGGCGCGAGCAGCAGTCCGACGACGAGCAGCGATCCGACGGCCTGGTAGCCGGCGACGACGGCGATCGTGACGAGCCCGGTGAGGACGACGTGGAAGACGCCCGGCCGGTAACCGAGGGCGAGCGCGATCCGCGGGTCGAACGCGATCGCGACGAAACCGTGGTGGCACAGCGCGGCGACGACGAGGACGGCGACGAGGGATCCGCCGAGGAGTGCGCGCTGCATGAAGTCGACGGAGAAGGGAAGGAGGAGGTCGGGCATGGCAGCGAGGCTAGGACATAATGATAACGGTTACCAACCGCATCAGAAGGAGCTTATGTATCCGTCAGCACCCGACGCCGCTCCCCGGTCGCCCGTCGTCGGCACGTCGTCACCCCTTGTCCGCGCGTCACCTCTCGTCTCCGCACGGGACCTCCACGTGCACTACCCGGAGACACACGTGCTCCACGACATCTCCGTCGACCTCGCGCCCGGGACCTTCGCCGCCGTGACCGGCCCCAACGGCTCCGGGAAGTCGACCCTCGTCGAGACCCTCGCCGGCGTCCGCACCCCGACCTCCGGGCGGGTGGACCGCACCGGCACCGTCGCCTTCGTGGCCCAGAATCCCGAGGCGCCCGCTGGGCTGCCGCTCACCGCACTCGATGCCGTGCGCATCGGCACGCGGCGCGGGCCGTTCGGACTCCGTGCTTCTGCACGCGGGGAGTCCGCACGCCGGGGCTCCGCACGCCGGGGCTCCGGCACCGCCGCCGCACTCGAGGCACTCGCCCGCGTCGGCATGGATGCCCTCGCCCGCCGCCCGATCACTGCGCTCTCCGGCGGGCAGCGGCAGCGGGTCTTCCTCGCCCAGGGGCTCGTCCAGGAGGCGGATCTCCTCGTCCTCGACGAGGCCGGCACGGGACTCGACGCCGACAGCCGCGCCACCGTGCGGTCCCTCCTCGGCGAGGAGGCCCATGCGCGCGGCGCAGCCGTCCTCCTCGTGACCCACGACGAGGAGGACGTGCGGGCCGCGGATGCAGTGTGGCGCCTCGACGGACGACTGGTCGCCTGACGCCCGGCGCCCCGGCGTCCCGGCGCCCCGGCGTCCCGGTGGTCGATCACACGACGATCCGACTGTCCGCCGCCGCGGCTTCGGACGTAGCCTGGGACGGCGCGGCGCCCGAGTGACCGCACACACCCCTCGACGACGATCCCCAGGGAGACCCGTGCCCGAAATGCGTGACGCCACACCCGCCGGCGGCACCTCCGCCACACCCGCCGACGCCGCAGCACCCGCACCCAGCACCGCCGGGACCGCCGTCGTCCCCCGCCGTACCGCCGCGCTCGCGATCCTTGCGCTCGCGGTCGGGTCGTTCGGCATCGGTGTCACGGAGTTCGCCTCGATGGGCATCCTGCCGCTCATCGCCGAGGGCATGGACGTGTCGATCCCGGAGGCCGGTCACGCGGTGTCCGCGTACGCGATCGGCGTCGTCGTCGGTGCCCCGCTCATTGCGATGTTCACCTCGCGCATGGGCCGGAAGAAGCTCATGATCCTCCTCATGCTCGTGTTCGTCGTCGGCAACATCGCCTCGATGGTCGCCCAGACGATGCCACTCCTGCTCGCCGCCCGGTTCCTCGCGGGCCTGCCGCACGGCGGCTACCTCGGCCTCGGTGCGGTCGTCGCCGCGACGCTCGTCGCCCCGAACCGCCGCGGCACCGCGATGGCACGCGTCATGCTCGGCCTCACGGTCGCGAACATCTTCGGCGTGCCGCTCGCGACTGCGCTCGGCAATGCCGTGGGGTGGCGGACGGTGTACGGACTCGTCGGCGTCCTCGGACTCCTCGCGATGCTCGCGCTCCTCGTCTGCCTGCCGAAGGCGATCCCCCACACCCCGTCGAGCGTGATCGGCGAGTTCAGGACCCTCGGCCGGACCCAGGTGTGGCTTCCGCTGCTCGCCGGTTCGGTCGGATTCGGCGGCATGTTCGCCCTGTACACGTACATCACGCCGACCCTCACCGGCATCACCGGGATCGCCGACGGCACGATGCCGTGGATCCTCGCGCTCTACGGGGTCGGCATCACCGTCGGTTCCCTCGTCGCCGGTCCCGCGGTCGACCGGTCGATCGACAGGTCGGCGTTCGCCGGCGTCGGGCTCATGGGCGTCATCCTGCTCGTCTTCGGGCTGTTCACCCACATCCCGTTCATCGCGATCCTGTGCGTCGCGACGATCGGCCTCGGCTCCTCGATGTTCACGACCGCACTCCAGGCCCGCCTCCTCCGCGAGACCCGGGACGCCCCCTCGATGAGCGCGTCCATGAACCACGCGGCCTTCAACCTCGCGAATGCGTTCGGCGCGTTCCTCGGAGGTGTCGTCGTGAGCGCCGGGCTCGGCTACCGTGCACCGGCCCTCGCAGGCATGGGACTCACGATCCTCGGACTCCTCGTCCTCACGATCACCCAGGTGCTCTACCGCCGGTCCGGAGGTGCCGCGTCTACCCGCGAGGTCGTCACCGTCTGAGGAGAACCATCCCCGTCCCGAGGCGCCGCGCAGGTGAGGAGATCTCCTCACCTGCGCGGCGCCTCGGCCGTCGAGCCACCGTCATTCAGCCCGCCTCCGTGATCCTCCCCACGAAAGTGGATAATTATTCATCGCCCGGAGTACCCTTGCATATGTATGCAACCAGAGGTGTCGGTCGTGGGCACCTCTCCACGGAAGAGGAATCCACATGAAGAAGAAGGCACTCTCCTTCGCGGCGGTCGCGGCCGCCGGTCTGCTCACCCTGTCCGCCTGCGGCAGCGGTTCCGCCGAGCCCGAGGGCCCGACCGTCGAGGCCGGCAAGCTCATCCACTGCATGAACGCGCCCTACCCGCCGTTCGAGGTCGCCGAGGGCGACGGATTCGCGGGCTTCGACATCGATCTCGGCGAGAAGCTCGCCGAGCAGATGGGCCTCGAGTACGAGGCGCTCAACATCTCGTTCGAGTCCCTCGAGTCCGGCATCGCCCTCGACTCGAACCAGTGCGACATCATCATCGCCGGCATGGCGATCACGGAGGAGCGCGCCTCGAAGATGGACTTCACGGAGAAGTACCTCAACGACAGCCTCGCGATCCTCACGAAGGCCGGCGCCGGTATCACCTCCGAGGCGGACCTCGCCGGCCACGCCGTCGGCGCCCAGCAGGGCACCACCGGCGAGGACCTCGCCACGGACAACGGCGCGACCGTCACCCAGTTCGAGGACGCCGGACTCATGATCCAGGCCGTCTCCACCGGGCAGGTCGAGGCCGCGATCGCGAACGTCTCGATCGTCGCCGACGCCGTCACCTCGAACGAGGGCCTCGAACTCGCGGCCTCGCTCGACACCGGTGAGGTCGTCGGTGCCGCCGTGAGGAAGGGCAACACCGAGCTGCTCACCGAGTGGGACACCATGATGACCGCGCTCCGCGAGTCCGGCGAGTACGACGCACTCGTCGACGAGTGGTTCGGTGAGGTCGCGGACGCCGCCCGGGTGACGCCGGAGGCCTGAGCGCCGCACTCCTCTTCGCGGGCGCCGGGCGTAACCCCCACGTGACACACGCGCGCTACGTTCCGTGATGTGTGTCACACGATGGGATCCGCCCGTCGCGCCCGTGAAGAGGATCTGCAATGAAGCGTTCAGCACTGAAAGCCCTGAGCCCAACGGCCCTGTCCCCGACAGCACTGGTCCCAACAGCCCTGGCCCTCGTCGGACTGCTCGCCCTCACCGGTTGCGGTGGGGCGGCATCCGCCTCCGGCACGGAGGGGGCAGGCGGATCCGAGGCCTCGGGCTTCACCCCCGTCCAGGAGGGGAAGCTCACCGTCTGCTCGGAGATGCCCTACGAGCCGTTCGAGTTCGTGAATGACGCCGGGGAGACCGTCGGATTCGACGTCGACATCGCGACCGCACTCGCGGACGACCTCGGACTCGAGCTCGAGGTCATCTCGACCTCCTTCGAGGGAATCCAGTCCGGTGTCGCCCTCGATGCCGGGCAGTGCGACCTCGCGATGGCCGGGATGGCGATCACGGAGGAACGCGCGACGAAGATGGACTTCTCGAAGCCGATCCTCAACGACAACCTCGCGCTCATGGCCCACAAGGACTCCGGGTTCACGAGCATCGAAGACGTGACGGAGCTGAAGGTCGGCGTCCAGCAGGCGACGACCTCGGAGACGGTGGCGGAGGAACGCGGCGTGGTCTCCCCCGTGCAGTTCGAGGAACTCGGCCTGCTCACCCAGTCGGTCGCCGCGAAGCAGATCGACGCGGGGATCGCGAACGTCTCCGCGATCAACACCGCGACGCAGCAGGATCCGAACCTCGTCCTCGTCGAGGACCTCGAGACCGGTGAGGTCCTCGGGGCCGCGGTGAAGAAGGGGAACACGGAACTGCTCGAGGCATTCGAGTCGAACATGACGGACCTCCGGGAGTCCGGCGAGTACGACGCGATCGTCGAGGAGTGGTTCGGGGCGGTGGCGGATGAGGCCCGCGTGACCGACGAGGACCTCGCCGCATTCGGGACGGGCAACTGAATGGCTGCACCTCGTCGAGCGCCCGGGCCGTGCTCCGCACCACCGACAGTGGCCCGGGTCACGGTTGGATCACGTCACACGAGCGCAGGTAGCCTTGTGTCTCGTGTCACAGGGGCAGGACCCGCCTGCCTCGCACCATTCACGAAGGACTACGCATGAAGCGTTCACTCCCCCTCGCGGCTCTTCTCGCAGCCGGCGCGCTCGTTCTCTCGGCCTGCGGTGGCGGTTCCACGTCCACCGAGTCCGAAGCGTCCGGTTATGTGAACGAGGGCCAGCTGACCCTGTGCTCGGACATCCCCTACCCGCCGTTCGAGTACGTCGAGAACGGCGAGAACATCGGATTCGACATCGACATCGCCACCCAGGTGGCGGAGGACCTCGGACTCGAGCTCAACGTCATCACGACCGCGTTCGAGGCGATCCAGTCCGGTGTCGCCCTCGACTCGAACCAGTGCGATCTCGTGCTCTCCGGCATGGCGATCACCGCCGAGCGCGCCACGAAGATGGACTTCTCGAAGCCCTACCTCAAGGACAACCTCGCCCTCATGGCGAACAGCGCCGGCGGCGTCACCGACATCGAGTCCGCGAAGGACAAGAAGGTCGGCGTCCAGCAGGCGACGACAGGTGAGGCCCTCGCCGAGGAGCACGGCATCAGCCCCGTCCAGTTCGAGGACGTCGGACTGCTCGACCAGGCGATCAGCTCCGGTCAGATCGACGCGGCGATCGCGAACATCTCCACCATCTACTCGTCCACGCAGGCGAACCCGGACCTCAAACTGGTCCAGGACTTCGAGACCGGTGAGGTCATCGGCGCGGCCGTGAAGATGGGCAACACCGAACTCCTCGAGTCGTTCGAGTCCACCATGACGGAACTGCGCACCTCGGGTCGTTACGACGAGCTCGTCGACCAGTGGTTCGGCACCGTCGCGGACAACGCCCGCATCTCCGACGAGGAGATCGCGGCGTTCGATCCCTCGCAGGCCTGACCCCCGTCGGGCTTCCGGGCCCGAGGCGTCGGCGGGGTTCTCATGAGAGCCCGGCCGGCGCCTCGGGTGCGGAGGTCCCGGCACCCATGACAACCCATCCATCCAGGAGCATCACGTGGCCATGACCATGCGCCAGAGAGCGAAGCTCTCGCGCGGCATCCAGTACGGCATTCTCGGGGCGGCGGTTCTCGTCGTCCTCGTCGTCGCCGACTGGAACACGATCTTTACGAAGTTCTTCAACCCCGAGGTCATCGCGGCGCAGTTCCCCGGTGTCATCGTCACCGCGCTGAAGAACACCCTCATCTACACCGCACTCGGTTTCGTGCTGGGCCTCGCGCTCGGTGTCGTGCTCGCGCTCATGAAGATCTCCTCGGTGGCACCGTACCGGTGGATCGCGACGGTCTACATCGAGTTCTTCCGCGGTGTGCCCGCGCTGCTCGTCTTCATCGCCCTCGGCTACGGCATCCCGCTCGCCTTCGGCTTCTCGATGGATCTCCTCGTCACCGTGTGCCTCGCGCTCGGCATCGTCGAATCCGCGTACATCGCCGAGACCCTGCGCGCCGGCCTTCAGGCGGTGCCGAAGGGTCAGTACGAAGCGGCCCGTTCGCTCGGTATGACGCACACCCGCGCGATGGTGACGATCATCATCCCGCAGGCGTTCCGCATCATCCTCCCGCCGCTCACGAACGAGATCATCCTCCTCACGAAGGACTCCTCGCTCGTGTACCTGCTCGGCCTCACCGCGGCGCAGTACGAACTCTCGAAGTTCGGCCGCGAGGCGATCACCCAGCCCGAGGCGGGACTCACCCCCCTCGTCGTCGCGGGTGCGTGCTACCTCGTCATCACCCTCCCGCTCGGCTGGCTCGCCCGCCGGTTCGAGAAGCGCAACAACGCGAAGACCAGGAAGTGAGGTTGTCGTCATGAACGCCACCGCCACGCACGTCGACTCCTCCGGCGTCACCATCACCGATCTCCACAAGTCCTACGGGAAGGTCGAGGTCCTCAAGGGCATCGACATGCGCGTGGAACCGGGTGAGGTCGTCTGCCTCATCGGCCCCTCGGGCTCGGGCAAGTCCACCCTCCTGCGCTGCATCAACGTGCTCGAGACCGCGAACTCCGGCACCATCGAGGTCGCCGGTTTCGAGGCCACGGATCCCGACGTCGACCTCGACGTCATGCGCCGCCACGTCGGCATGGTGTTCCAGCAGTTCAACCTGTTCCCGCAGATGTCGGTGCTCGAGAACTGCACGATCGCGCAGACGAAGGTGCTGAAGACCCCGCTCGCGAAGGCACAGGAGATCGCCCGCGACGCCCTCGCGAAGGTGGGTCTGGCCGACTTCGCCGACCGCTACCCGGATCAGCTCTCCGGCGGTCAGCAGCAGCGCGTCGCGATCGCCCGCGCGCTCTCGATGCAGCCCTCGCTCATGCTCTTCGACGAGCCCACCTCGGCACTCGACCCCGAGACCGTCGGTGACGTGCTCGGTGTCATGCGCCAGCTCGCCGACGAGGGTATGACGATGATCGTCGTCACCCACGAGATGGCGTTCGCCCGCGAGGTCGCCGACAAGGTCGTCTTCATGGACGGCGGGGTCGTCGTCGAACAGGGTGACCCGGCCGATGTCATCGGCGACCCGCAGCACGAACGCACGCAGAACTTCCTCTCCCGGGTGCTGCACCCGGGCGGGATCGACTGAGCTGAGTTCATTGGCCGAGCCGGCGCGGGATCGACCGAGCCGGGTTGGGCTGCACCCGGGCGGGATCGGCCGAGCTGAGCCGACCGGGCCGGGTTCCGATGAGCTGGGCCTGCCGGGCCGGGTCCCGATGAGCCGGCACACCACACGACAGGCGCCCGAGGCGGACGGTGAGTTCCGCCTCGGGCGCCTGTGTGCGTGTGCTGTGCGGCGGGTTCGTGCAGGTGGCCTCGAGGACCCTTGTGCCCGGCCCGGTGGGGTGACGGCCCGGTGGGCTGACGTCAGCAGGCCCAGTCGAACGCGCCGGACTCGAGGTCGATCTGGGCGTTGCCGCCACCGAGGTTCACGTGTTCGAGTTCCTCGAGCTCGAGAACGTAGCCGGTGAGGCCGTCCGGCAGCGCCTGGACGGGGAAGACGGTGCCGCCGAGGTGGCAGGTGCCGGAGATCGGCTCCGCCCAGTCGCGCAACCCGTAGTTCTCGTCGAACGGATCGACGTAATCGGACTCGTCGTCGTCCTCGGTGGGCGCGGTACCGACATTGGGGTCGCCGTTGGCGACGAGCCACACCTTCTCCTCGGCCGGCTGGGAGTCCCAGGCGTTCACGCCCTCGCTCGTGTCGACGTGTTCACCGGTGCGACGGACGTCCTCCGGCGGTTCCGTCAGCCCCGACAGTTCGTCCTCGGTGAGCCACATGAGGCCCCACTCACCGTCGATGATGTCCGTGAGAAGCGTGAAACGGGGATGCACGCGGGAGGCGTCGAGCTGTGCGAGGAACGGGTCCCCCTCGGTGCGTTCGAATCCTTCAGCGAACTGGCCCTGGCCGGCGAAGAAGGCGATGCCGGGGAGGTCGGCACCCTTCCGCCGGAAGTGCTCCGGCAGCCGGAGCGTGAGCACGTGCATCATCGGCAGGCCGGTCTTCGAGCTCCGCGGCCACTCCTCGGAAGCGATGCCGGGTGCCGCGACTCCCACCCGTCCGGCTTCGAACGCGTCGACGGGTCCGGTCGGGGCGCCGCGCTTGCGCGCGGGGTTCGGGTTCGGTCGCAGGGAGTTCTCGTCCGGACCGAAGTACAGGGTGAAACCCTTCATGGGTGCTTGCCTTTCATCCGTCGGCGCCGTCCCGGTGACGCGGCGCCAGCTCTCGAGGAGACTATTCGGACTGCCGCCGGCGCACGTCGGACCGAGTGTGACAGGGCAGGTACATCGTGCGCAGATCTGTTCCGTGGCGGCTCTGCTCCGCGGGGCACTGCTCCTCGGGGCACCGATACCGTGGGGTTCATGGGTTCCGATTCTTCGCGCGACGACGACCGTCCGACCCTCGTGGCGTGGGCTCACGAACGCACGAGAGCCGATCCCGGGTTCGAACTTGGCGACGTCCAACGACGCGTCGACCGTGAGGCGCGCATCCGCATCCATCGGAATCGGTACGGCCGTCGGACGCCGGGCGAGCGTGTCCGGTCGATCGGGTCCTCGGTCCTCGTGTTGCTGGCGTGGACGCTCCCCGTGGTGGGCTTCGCCGGGCTCGCCCATGTCGACGGGTACTACCAACACGGTAGGTGGCACGAAACCGGCATCGACCCGTCGGTCCTCATCGGCGCTGCGGTCCTCGCGCTCGTGTCCTCGATCCTGTCCGCGGTGTACGTGAGCGCTGTCTGGGTCCGGGCGGGCTTGCGGTGGTACCCGCCGCATGCGGCGATGACCGTGTACCTCGTGATCGCGGACGTCCTCATGCTCGTCTTCCTCGACGGTCCGCTCACCGAGGCCTTGGAGATCAGCACCGGACCGGCTCCGGTGGTCCTCGCATGGACCGCTCTCGTCACGGCTGCTGTCGCATTCCTCTGCCAGATCGTCACCGCCGGACGGCGACGCGTGCCGGGCGCCGGGGTCGACTGGCACCGCCTGCACCCGCGTGATGCCGAGGAACTCACGGCCGAACGCAACGAGGCCCTCGGGATCCTCTTCGACAAGCGAATGCTGCGGGAGTACGACCGGGACGACCTCGCGAGCCGACCGATCGACGGACTCGTGTAGGGCGGCGTGCGCTGCAAGGCCGGGGCGCGGGCGTGTGGTGCGGGCGTGGAGTGGGGGCCGCGGGTGCAGGAGCAGGGAACCACTTCTGGCGCCGACGGGCCCCTCCGGAAGGGCTCGTCTCAGTACACTGCGAAATATGACCTCCCTCACATACCCCGCCCTCTCCTCTCCCTCAACCACACCTCTCTCCCCCGCGCCCCTCCCACCCACAGCCGCAGCCGCCGCCGACGAAGACGTCCACGCGAGTTCCGTGCAGGAGTCCCCCGAACCGTGTTCCGCCGGCCACCTCGTCGTCCGCGAGCTCGAGGCGCACGGCGTCGAACGCGTGTACTGCGTGCCCGGCGAGTCGTACCTCGATGTCCTCGACGGGCTCCACGACTCGTCCATCCGCACCGTCGTGTGTCGTCAGGAGGGCGGCGCCGGGTACATGGCGGCCGCCGAGGGGCGCATGACCGGGCGGCCGGGCGTCGTCATGGTGACACGTGGTCCGGGCGCCTCGAACGTGTTCGTCGCGGTCCACAACGCGTACCAGGACGCCACGCCCCTCGTCGTGTTCGTCGGCCTCGTCCCCACCGAGGTCCGGGGTCGTCACGCGTTCCAGGAATTCGACCTCACCGGGTGGTTCGGGTCGACGGCGAAGAAGGTCCTCGTCCTCGACGATCCGGCGTCGGCCGCGCACATCGTTGCCGATGCGATGCACACGGCGGTCTCCGGCCGCCCCGGCCCTGTCGTCGTCGGGCTGCCGGAGAATCCTCAGCACGTCGAGACGGACGGCCGCACCGTCCCGCCGCGGCCCGTGGCCGCTCCGGTACCCGGCCCCGGGGACATCGCCACGGTCGAGGCGGCCGTGGCTGCTGCCGAACGTCCCGTTCTCGTCGTCGGGGGCGAGTTCTGGAGTCCGGCCGCGTCGGAGGCGATCGGTTCCTGGGCGTCCCGCACCGGCATGGGGATCGTCGCGGACTTCCGGGCCTATGACGGGATCGATCATGCGCACCCGCACTACCTCGGTGCGCTCGGGTTCGGCAGTTGGGAGGGCACGCGTACGGCGCTGGACGCGGCGGACCTCCAGGTGTGGCTCGGCTCTGTGCGGGCGGACGTCCCGACGAACTCGTACACGCTCGGATGTGACCCGGCCACGACGATCGTCGTGAATCGCGACCCCGACCTGCTCGGACACTTCGGTCCGGTGGACGTGTTCGTGAATGCGACGACCGAGGCATTCGCCGAGGCCGTGGCTGCGGCGCGCCCCGGCGCGGGAACAGCGAGCTCCGGCGCGGGGACGTCGGGAGGACAGGGCGCCTCGGCCGTGGTGGAGGAGAAGCCGGGGACGGAGGCCCCGGCGTGGATCGCGGAGATCCGTGCCCGTTTCCTCGACTGGCGGGAGCCGGGACCGCGGGAGGGCGCGAACCCGGAGTACGTCGACATGGATGTCGCGTTCGGTCACATCCGGGAGTTGCTGCCGGACGACGCGATCATCACGTACGGCGCCGGGAACCACTCGGGGTGGGCGGCCCGGTACCTTCCGGTGCACGGTTTCCCGTCGGCGCTCGGCCCGCGGAACGGGTCGATGGGGTACGGCGTGCCGGCAGCTGTGGCCGCGTCGCTCGTGCACCCCGAACGGACGGTGTTCTCGATCGCCGGGGACGGCTGTTTCATGATGAACGGCCAGGAGTTCTCAACGGCGGTGGCGAACGGGTCGAACCTCGTGATCGTCGTGAACGACAACGGGGTGTACGGCACGATCAAGGGCCACCAGGAGAAGTTCTACCCCGGGCGTCCTTCCGGCACTGCACTGCAGAATCCCGACTTCGCTGCGTTCGCGCAGGCCTACGGCGGGTTTGGCGTGCGGGTCGAACGGACCGAGGACTTCCGCGCGGCCTTCGAACAGGCCCTCGCGTACGAAGGACCGGCCATCGTCCACTGCCTCACCGATCCCGAGGTGCGATTCACCCGGTAGCGGTGCCGGGCTCAGAGGAGTGCGCCCGTGTGAGTGGCGTGGTCGGGGCCCCGGCGAGTCCCGGCAGGGATGCGCTCGCCGGGTCCGAGAACGAACCTCGGCCGACCGGGCCGACCGGCCTGACTGGGCAAACCGCCCCGACCGGGCCTACTGCTGAACGTGTCCGGGCCGCTCCCCCGAGCAACGGACCGATGCTCACAGTGCGCCAGGTGCCGGGTGGTGGGCGCCGGGGGTCAGGTGCCGGGTGCTGGGCGACGGATGCTGGGCGCCGTTCCGAGGCATGCGACTGGCATGCGACTCCGAGTGCATCGCCCGACCCGATCCCCACGTACCGACCCGCGCCCCGCATACCGACCCGGCGACGCTCAGAACGGTGGCGGGTCGTCGTCGAGGCCGCCGGAATGCCAGATCGCGTCCGGACCCGAGGCACGATCGCCCGCGGCGGCGGGACCATTACTGCTGCCCGCACCGGGACGGTCGCTCCCACCGGGGCGGGGGCCCGGTCGTTCACCGCCGGGTCCGCTGCCGGGGCCTCTACCGCAAGCACGGTCGCCGCCACCGGTCATGACGCCACCACCATCGCCGAGGCCGGAGCCGTCGCTGTTGCCGGGGCCGGGGCCGGGGCCGGGGCCGGGGCCACCATCGCCGTCATATCCGGCACCGCCGTCGCTGTCGCCGTCGTCGTCCCGCGAACCGTCGTCGGTTCCACCATCGGAGTCGTCACCGCGGGCAATGCGCCGGAAATCCTCGGCATGCGTCACTTCCACCGGGTCTCCCGGCGGGAACACCTCCACCTCATTCCCGTACGGCAGCA
>NZ_BAAANO010000030.1:0-14474 GCF_039529845.1 Brevibacterium samyangense
GTCGGGGAACACTCCCGGAAGACTTCCGCCCTCGTTCCCGTTTCCGTTTCCGTTTCCGAAGAGGCTCAGGAACGGGACCGTCACCACCACCTGCGCCTGATTCCGCAGATAATCCCCGGCATCGGGAAGTTCGAGCACGAGTTCCTCAGCTCCTTCACCCGTGGCCAGGTCCGTGGTCTCGGATTCGTGGCGGGTGGTCGGCATGCGACGCGTGGTGACCTGCGGGCGCGACAACGAAAGGATGTCGAACATCAACTGTGCGATGTTCCGATGCTCGATGAGTTCCATCCGCTCCCCCGCACCACCGCCTCCGGCAGCACCACCGGATTCGCGACCCTCAGCCGCGCCGTGTGCGTTACCGGGAGCAGACGCAGCCGCCGACACAGGCTTGCGGTAGAACACACTCCGTGCCAGCGCTTCGACGCGGCGGAAGCAGGCTTCGATGAGCAGGCTCGGGCCGGTGAGGATCAACGCACCGGTGCCATTGCCGTAGTGCTCGACGTCCACCCGGCGTTCCTCGAACGCCTTCGCCGCCCGCACCTCCCTGGGTACGAGCTCGCGTACGAGTTTGTTGAGCGCAACCCGGAACGTCTCCGGAGTGACATCCGCCCGCCGGGTCGCCAAGTGATTGTCGACCTTCGACAGGAGTGCTGCCGGGACCCGGCCGGCAATACGAGCGGCGTTGAGCACATGATCGACCCCGAACTCGCCTGCTTTCGCACGGGCGAAGAACCTGGGGAGGCCGTGCACGACCGTGAGGGCGTCCCGGCAGTACCCGTACGCCTGGAAGATCGTCTTCCTCAACACCGCCGACACGCTCACCATGTGCTCGGGAGTGAGGTGCTCACGCACCCAGTCCCCCAGCGCCGTCGTCGGTTTCAACGCCGGCAAGGGCACGAGCACCGGGCTTTCGGTTCCCTCGGTCGCACCGGGCTCCGCCTCTCGATGCTCGGCGTCCCCAGGCTCTTCGCCCCAATGCTCCGCGTCCCGATGCTCGACGTCCGGACGTTCCCCGTCCCGGTGCTTCGCGCTGGTGCCTGCTCCGGATACGCTGCCGAACGGTCCGCGCACTGACAATGCAGAGGAGGAATCGGTCACCGCCTTCGCCGATCCAGGCGCCTCGTCCGCTGACCCGACAGAACTCGAAGCTCCCGCTGCCGCGGCGTAAGAAGCCGAGGCAGAAGAAGAGTCCCCGACACCGGCGCCGGGTGTGGCCGTGCCACCGGGAACCTCTGCATCGGAACAGGTGGAGGAGTCGGAAGAGTCAGAGGGGTCGGCAGAGTTGGAAGAGTCAGAGGGGTCGGTGCCCGGTTCGCTGCCGGGGCGCAGGCCCGACGCCAGGGCACGCTCCTGCGCTGCGCGTTCGGCAGCGATCTCGGCTTCCCGCTTCGCGACGTCCACTCCCCATCGGCGCAGAGTCGTGGCGATGGCTTCGTAATCGGCGTGGAGAAACTCCGGCAATGCTGCCGGAGGCACCGCATTCGCCAGCGCGTCCGTGTCATGAGCGGTGGTCTCGATGATCACCTCGGAGACCACGTACCCGGCCACGGCCTCGAGCTTGCCGAAGAACGCCACGGCTTCCGCCTGCTGCGCTTCGGCCACCGTCGCAAGACGTGCAGGACCGGAGGCATCGAACGCCTCCAGCCGCCCGTCCGCGGTGTCCGGGAACCCAGCGAACGGCGCTCCCTTCGAATGCTGCCCACTCGAGGACGGCGAAGCATCGTCCGAACGCGATGCGTCGTCGGGTTCGATCGCCATGACAGACACCCCCTTCGAAAACTCATGCACACAGGTGAACAACAGAGCTGGAGAAGACGACTGAGAACACATGACCACGGACAGCGCTGCCGGTGATCGGAAGGGGAAGACCAGACCCAGAACCACGATCCGGGAACTCTCGATCTGGATTAGAACGTAATTCGATTGTAGTCGCCGATGAGTCACCAAAGAAGCCTTTTGCAACGATGAGTGGAGAATGTGGATAAGTATTTTTCTGTCCACAGGAAGTGGCGCCGAAGACCGCGACAACACCCCACCACGATCCGTCGCGCCCTCGCTCCGGTGCACGACAGCCGCCGACGCCCTCCGCGACACATGCTCCCAGGAGGCACGGACACGTACTCTCGGTGACGCCCGCCGGGCAATGCCTTCGCAGAACACCCGGAGCTCATTCGTCGCCCGTACCCACGACGTCACGCCACCGCGTTGCCGCCCTTTCTCACCATCCGCGCCGTCTCGACCCCGAGCCCGGGCTCGCCCGCTGTCACCCCGACGTCGCTCTTCTCCGCAGCCCCACTCACCAACCCGGTTTCACTCGTCGTCCCGGTCCGGTTCGTCACCCCGAGTCCGCCCATCACCCCGATGTGCGTGACCTCGTATCCGTGTCGCGCATAGAAACTCCGGTTCCGAGGATTCGTGGTCTCCAACCACGTCGGCTCGGTGATCTCCTGCAGGCAGTGATCGAGCAGTCGGCCGCCCACACCGCCGCCCTGCACGCTCGGGTCGACCGCCAGATCGGCGAGGTACGGCCACCCCGCTTCCGGTCTCCGGCGCGCGTCGTCCGGTCTCGCTGCGCGCATCCCGGAGGACAGCCGAATCGCGGTGCGTTCACCGAGGACCCTCACCGCGGCTTCGCCCGGCCGAGGAAGGACCTCACTGGACGGAGGAAGAACCACCCCCGGCCGAGGCAGGCCCCCATCCGGCACGCCCCCGGGCCGCTCATCCGAAGAAGCACGCGCCCCGTTCCGACCGCCACGTGCAGAACCGCCGTCGTCGGGGAAGTCCCACACCGCAGCTCCGCACACGATCCCACCGGCCTCGGCGACCCACACCCTCCCGGCGAGGACCGCAGACTCGACGGAGGGACCGTAGAACAGCGCGATCGCGCTCAGGCGGCTCGCGTCGGCGCGCCCGCCGCCTCCCGCCTCACGGCCCACCGGGATCACCGGCGTCTCCGCGGGCTCCGGAAACAGGGCACGCATCAAGGGGTCCGAGACGAACGCACGCGCGATCACCGCCCGCACCTCGGGAAGGTCGTGCGGACACGCCTTCCTCATCTCCACGTCGAGACCGTTCTCCATACCGAGAAACTACCCGCGGAAGCCCCGTCCGTCACCGGCAGACATCATCGGCCACCACCTCGCCGGCCCACCGGCCATGTGACCGGCACCACCGCGTGGTGAAACGTCCGCGTCATTACATCCCCGTAACCTGGATCACGCCCCTCGTACCCGACCCCCGTACCTCGACCCGTTCGGACCCAACCCCCTCAACCACCCCCGGCCCCGCAAGCCGGCACCCGCGACCCCGGTACCCCCGACGCCGGACAACCCAGCCCTGCCCCCTCCCCCTCCCACCGAGCCCCGAACCCAAGGAAGTGATTCCCGTGCAGCTCGACTTGCTGCTCACCCACGCGAATGCGATCACCCTCGACGAGTCCCGCCCCACCGCCCGCACCCTGGGCGTGTGGAACGGCCGTTTCGTCGGTGTCGACGAGGAGGTCGAGGGGATGTCCGCGAAGGAGACCGTCGACCTCGGCGGCTCGACCGTCCTTCCCGGTTTCAACGACGTCCACTGCCACACCTCGTGGTTCGGGCTCACCCTCGCGAGCGTCGACGTCGAGCATCTGCCCGGCGGCCTCCCCGAGGTCTACGCGAAGCTTGCGGAGGCCGCGCAGTCACTCCCGGACGGCGAGTGGATCAACGCAACGGGCTACTCGCACCACGACTACGAGGGGCAGTACCCGGACATCGGGATCCTCGACAAGCTCGCCGAGGGCCGCCCGCTCGTCATCCGTCAGGTGAGCGGCCACTCCTCGATCGCGAACACGAAGGCACTCGAACTCGCCGGCGTCCTCGAGGACGGTTTCACGGACCCCGAGGGCGGGAAGGTCGTCCGCGGGGCCGACGGCCGCCCCACCGGCCTGATCGAGGAGACCGCGCAGAACCTCGTCCTCGATCTCGTCCGCCCCTATTCGGTCGACACCCTCGTGAATGCCCTCGACCTCGCGACCGCGTACTACGCGAAGGAGGGCATCACCTCCTTCGGCGACGCCGGCATCGCGTCCGGGTGGATCGGCCACTCCCCCATCGAACTCACCGCGTACATGCGCGCCCGCGCCGAGGGGAAGCTCCACGCGCGCGGCCAGCTCATGCCCGCGATCCAGGCGCTCCACGAGATCGCCGCGAACCCCGCGGACGACTTCGGGATCGGCCTCGACCTCGGCCTCACCACCGGGTTCGGCGACGAGGTTCTCAGCATCGGCCCGACGAAAATCTACATGGACGGCGCGCTCTCCGGGGAGACCGCGGCCCTGTCCGAGAACTACCCGTGCAAGTGCCACGCCGGCTACCTCCAGGCGGACGAGGAATGGCTCCGCCGCGTGACCCTCGACGCGTACCGCAGCGGGTGGTCCGTCGCCGTCCACGCGATCGGCGACCTCGCGGTGACGAAGGCGATCGAGAACATCGTCGAGGCCCAGACCCTCTACGGTCGCCGCGCGATCCCGAACCGCATCGAGCACGCGGCGATGGTGACCGACGACCAGCTCCCGGTCCTCGCCGAGCACGGCATCGCGGTGACCCCGCAGGCCGCGTTCTTCGACTCGATCGGCGATGGTATGGCCGCTTCCCTCGGCGAGAAATGGCTCCCCACGCTGTACCGCGGCGCCGGTTTCGTCCGGAACGGCGTCCTCATGCCGGGTTCCTCGGACCGTCCGTGCGCCGAGGGCAACGTCCTGCGGGGCATCCAGGCGTTCGTCGACCGCAAGAGCCGCTCGGGCGTCACCATCGGCCCCGAGGCCGAGTGCCTCACCCCCGCCGAGGCGGTCACCGCGTATACGAAGGTGTCCGCCGAAGCGTCCGGCCACGGCGCCCTCAAGGGCACCCTCTCGGCCGGGAAGCTCGCGGACCTCGTCGTCCTCGGCGCCTCGCCGATGGAGGTCGACCCGACGACGATCAAGGACATCCCCGTCCACGCCACCCTCATGGGCGGCACCTGGACGCACAACGCGCTCTGAGCGGCGCCGACCCCGGACACTCACCGCCGAGGCGCCCCACCGGACACCCGTTCGCCGCGCCTCCGCTGGTCTCCCGCATCCCCTCCCCACCCCGACAGCACAGAAAGCGAGTACCCCCTCATGACGAGCACCCCGTTCTCCGCGCTCACCCAGGACCAGCTCGACCAGGAGCTCCTCACCGATTTCGAGACGATGTCCGCGTTCGGTGCCACCCCCGCCGGCGGCGTCGACCGTGAGGCCATGACCGCTCCCGACGTCGAGCAGCGCCGGTGGATGAAGTCCTGGCTCGAGGAGCGCGGTTTCACCGTCGAGTACGACCGGGTCGGCAACCAGTTCGCACTCCTCGAGCTCGTGCCCGGTGCCCCCTACGTCCTCCTCGGTTCGCACATGGACTCGCAGCCTCTCGGCGGCAAGTTCGACGGTGCGTACGGTGTCCTCGCCGGCGCGGAGGCCGCGTGGCGCCTCGCTCGGAAATTCGCGGAGACCGGCCACACCCCGAAGTACAACCTCGGCGTCGTCAACTGGTTCAACGAGGAGGGTTCGCGCTTCCAGCCGTCGATGATGGGCTCCTCGGTGTACACCGGGAAGATGGACGCGGACCTCGCGCTCAAGACCGCAGACCTCTCCGGCATCACCGTCGCCGAGGCGCTCGAGGCCGGCGGCTGCCTCGGCACCGGTTCCGGCCCGGAGGCCGCCGCGTATGCGGAGATCCACATCGAGCAGGGCCGCATCCTCGAGGACACAGACACGACGATCGGCCTCGTCGAGGCGACGTGGGCGGCGCAGAAGTACCACTTCATCGTCCACGGCGAGCAGTCGCACACCGGCTCGACCGTCATCGCGGACCGCGAGGACGCGCTTCTCGGCGCCTCCCACCTCGTCATCGCCGCCCGCGAGATCGCGGATTCCTTCGCGCCCGCCGTCCACACCTCGGTCGGCCAGATGGTGATCCTCCCGAACTCCCCCGTCGTCGTCGCCCGTGAGGTCCGCGTGCACCTCGATATGCGGTCCGCGAACGAGGACCTCGTGAAGAAGGCCGACGAACTCCTCCACGAGCGGATGGCCGAGATCGAGAAGACCGCGAACGTCCGCATCGAGAAGGACACCGCCCACGCCTGGGGCCTCCTGCCCTACGACGAACGCGGCGTCGAGCTCTCCCGTTCCGTTGCTGAGGAACTGGGTCTGAGCAGCCGGAACATCATGACCGTCGCCGGCCACGACTCGACGAACATGAAGGACGTCGTCCCCTCCGTCATGCTCTTCGTCCCGAGCGTCGAGGGCATCTCCCACAACGAGGGCGAGTACACGAAGCCCGAGGACATGTGTGCGGGCGTGAACCTCTTCACCCGGGTCGCCGAACGCCTCCTCGAGGGCGAACTCGACCGCGAGGGCTGAGACAACTCCTCCCCGCTGCCCACCCGCACCACAGCCGAGGCGCCCCTCCGTTCGCACGGAAGGGCGCCTCGGCACCTCCCCGGGCCCGGCGACACCGGGCTCACACTCAGGTCCAGTGCCGCATCAGGTCCAGTGCCGCCGCATCACGGTCGTGACCGCGAACGGATCACTGCCCTGCTGCGCGGCGAGCACGCCCGCACCCTCGGGCGATCCGGTGTAGAGCGGCTTTCCGCACCCCACCCACCGGTCGAGGGCGCGGGCGTAGGACTCTGCGTCGGACTTCTTCCGACCGAGTTCCGTCGGAACCGGGTGCCAGACGACTCCGTCGGCGGGCAGGGATTCTTCCCGCGCGGCCCGGAGCCGTGCGCGATCGGGCGGGACGGTGCCGTCGACGACGTACCGCGGAACGACGTACCGGGGAAGCAGGATCGGCCCGATCGCCTCGTCGAGGACGGCGGCAAACAGCGCGGCCTCGGTGTCGGTGGCGTCGGCCAGGTGACACCGGTACTCGCCGTCGGCGTCGACATGCACGCGCACCGCCTCGCTTCCCACGGCGGTACGCCCGGCGGCGCGCAGGGCGTCGGCCACGGCAGCGGCGAACTGTCCGAGCCCGGGCGGACGGGCGGCGAGCGCGAGAACCTGGTGAGCGTACGCGGTGCCCAGTCGTCGGTGTTCACGCCATCGCTGCCACGACCGGAACCCCTGCACACCAGCCGCGCCGAGGACTCCCAGGGCGAAGACGTGCGCGACGAGTTCGTTGAACACCTCGGCCAGGAACGCCCCGCCGAGGACGAAGGCCGCTGCCCAGCCGAGCACGGCGAGTGCCCGTCGTCCGAGGCGGTCCGGGAGCGGGCGCCTCGGGGCACGTGCCGGTGCCTCCGGCGCCTGCGTCCCGCGCACCTCGAGGCCGTCCTCCCGCGGCACGACCGCCGCCGGTTCGGCGAGGAGTCGGCGTCCGGCGGAGGCGCCACCGGCCTCGGGAACCCCGAAGGCCCGCGTCGGGAGGATCCGCAGCGTCCGGGCGGTGTGGTCCTCGTACGGGGTTCCCACCTGCCAGCTCTCCCGGATGCCGGCCCGATCGGCGGCACGGGTCAGAGCACGCCGGTTGCTCGCGTCGAAGTCGGACTCCGCCGGCGCCGCGAACGGTGAGAAGAGCGGGTCGAGGTGGGCGACCCCGTCGGTGATCTCGCCGTCCGGATCGACGGCGTAGTACCCGGTGTGTTTGCGGACCAGTCGGTCCCAGTCCGCGTTGCCCTGCGGGTGCGCGTCGCTCACACAGGCCACGGTCCAGTTGATCGCCACCTTGTCCGGCCAGGCCGGGTCGGTCCGCAGGGCACGGCCCCGGGTCTGGACGACCGCCGTCGACGTCGTCACGGAGGTGAGGTCGATGAGGCCGGTGATCCTCCGGGCGTTCCATCCCTCACCGAGCAATCCGCGGGTCCCGACGAGCACCTGGGTGCCGCCGGATTCGAAGAAGCGGGTCACGAAGGGCACCCAGCGGCGGCTGGTCCATCCGCCCTCGAGGCGCCCGGCCCCTGGGAGGTCCGGGTCCGGGGAGATCCGCAGGCTCGCGGCGAGGTCGGGGGCCGCCTCGGCGATGGCGTCGCGGAGCGCACCCAGCGTCTTCTCCGCGCCGACCACGCTGCGGCCCGTCACGAGGAGCGGCGCCAGCACGGCCACGTCCGGTTCGGCGAGGAGGCCGTCGAGCACCCCGTACGCCGAACCGGCCTGAGCGTCGAGGACGCCGTCCAGGCCCACCGGCACCGTGGCCGAGGCGCGCTCGTGATCGCAGAGGATCAACGTGCGCATGCGGTCCCCGAGGGCACGGTGCTCGGCGACCGCGATGCGCGCGGCCGCGATGCCCTTGGCGGCCGAACGCGCGAGCACGCGGTCCACCGGGGAGCGACCCCGCCGGATCCCCCGGGCGGTCCATTGACAACCGATCGCCGGCAGCGTGTGTCGGATCTCGGCGACCACCTCGAGGTCGTCCGGATCATCACTCCCGGAGAGGCAGTGCCCGGCCCAATCGGTGACGAGGACCATCCAGTCGTCCGCGGTCGGGGGTCGACGGTCCTGTTCGCCGAGGCGTGCCCCCTCGGGCCGCCGGAGGAGTCCCACATGGTGCAGGCGCAGGGCGGCGGAGGTCTCCGCAGGCCACTGCCGCACGAGATCGAGCCACGCCACCCGGTCGGTGTCCACGAACCGCCGGTCGACCCACGAGAGGAAGGGAGTCGAACCCCACGCGGGGTCGCAGAGACGGGTGGTGAGAGTGGTGAACCGTTCGGCCTGCTCGGCGAGCCAGTCCTCCTCGGCCGTCGTCGGCGAGCACAACCACGCGAGTTCGGCGAACGGCGCGAGGTCTCCCTCACGGACGACCGCGGGGATCGAGGTCTCGTACACGACGTGGCCGAACAGCTCGTCGACGAGTGCGCTCTGCTCCGCCGTGAGTGCGTCCGGAGGGGTGGCCGTCAGTCCGAGGACTCGCGCCCCGGGCAGTTCGGCGAGGATCTCGCCGAGCAGACGCCCCCAGACCTCGAGGAGATGGTGGCATTCGTCGAGCACCACGAGCACCCGCCCCGAGTCACGGATCCGTCGGACCACCTCCAGGCCGCGGGGGTGCAGACGGGCCATGAGCGGCCGTTCGTGGGCGTCGTCGTCGACCTCGGCGTCGGCATCGAAGAGGGCGATGCTCTGGTACGTGAGGACGGTGACCGGCGAGCGCAGATCACGGTGGTGCGAGGCGTCCAGACCGTGGTCGCGTGCCGCACGGACCCATTGCGACTGGATGGCGGTGTTCGGTCCGAGCACGACCACGTGGTCGACGGCATCGCGCGCCGCCCCGCCCTCGACGACATCGCCCCGGCACTCCGCGACATCGCCCTCCGCGACATCACCCTCGGAGGACCGCAGCATGCGGCGCGCGGACTCGAGACCGACCATGGTCTTGCCCGCCCCGGGCGGGAGCACCGCCCACGCCCGGTCGTGGGCACGCCAGTGCTCCGACAGCCGCTCGAGGGCCTCGTTCTGGTGTCGACGCAGCACGACGCCCGGCGCCGTTCCGGCGCTCGCCCCTGCCGCGGAGGGTTCGGTCATCGATCCCGGGTATCAGCCCTCGACGAGCACCTTCTCGTACACGTCGAGGCCGACGTTGAGGTCCTCGGCGCTGATGTTGAGCGGCGGCACGATGTGGAGGCGGTTGAAGTTGACGAAGGGCAGGATGCCGGCGGCCTTGAGCTTGCCGACGATCGCGTCCATCTCCGGCGACGACCCGCCGTACGGTGCGAGGGGTTCACGGGTGGTCTTGTCCTTGACGAGTTCGATCGCCCAGAACATCCCGACTCCGCGGACCTCGCCGACGATCGGGGAGCGTTCCGCGATCGCCGCGAGGCGGGGTGCGACGACGGTCTCGCCGAGGGTGGCGGCGTTCTCGATCATGTCCTCGGACTCCATGACACCGAGGGTGGCGACGGCGGCCGCGCACGCGAGCGGGTGTCCCGAGTAGGTGAGCCCGCCGGGGTAGGAACGGTCGGCGAAGGTCTCGAGGATCGCGTTGCTCATGACGACACCGCCGAGCGGGACGTACCCGGAGTTCACGCCCTTCGCGAAGGTGACGAGGTCGGGGACGACGCCGAAGTGTTCGAAGGCGAACCACTTCCCGGTGCGGCCGAAGCCGGCCATGACCTCGTCGGCGATGTACATGATGCCGTACCTCGTGCAGAGCTCACGGACGCCCTGCATGTACTCCTTCGAGGGCACCATGATGCCGGCGGTGCCGGGAATGGACTCGAGGACGACCGCGGCGATCGTGTCCCGCCCCTCGAGCTGGATGGTGCGTTCGAGGTGGCGGAGCGCGCGTGCGGTCTCCTCCGCCTCGGTGGTGGCGTCGAACTCCGATCGGTAGAGGAACGGGCCGAAGAAGTGGACCGTTCCGGCGTCTCCGTGGTCGTTCGGCACACGGCGCGGGTCACCGGTGACGTTGATGGCGAGCGCGGTGGCGCCGTGGTAGCTGCGGTACCGGGAGAGCACCTTGTGCTTGCCGGTGTGGAGGCGGGCCATGCGGATCGCGTGCTCGTTCGCATCGGCTCCGCCGTTCGTGAAGAACACGTGGTCGAGACCCTCGGGCGTGCGCTCGGTGATGAGGCGTGCGGCCTCCGACCGGGCGGCGTTCGCGTGTGCCGGGTTGATCGTCGTGAGGAGGTCCGCCTGCTTCTTGATCGCCTCGACGACGACGGGGTGCTGGTGGCCGATGTTCGTGTTGACGAGCTGCGAGGAGAAGTCGAGGAACGCGCGGCCCTCGCCGTCGTACACGTACGAGCCCTGTGCGCGGGAGACGACCATCGGGGAGATCTGCTTCTGCGCGGACCAGCTGTGGAACACGTGGGCGC
This sequence comes from Brevibacterium samyangense, assembly GCF_039529845.1. NCBI lineage: Bacteria > Bacillati > Actinomycetota > Actinomycetes > Micrococcales > Brevibacteriaceae > Brevibacterium > Brevibacterium samyangense. The sequence goes on from NZ_BAAANO010000030.1 coordinate 10,798, forward strand.
GGTCGAGTTCGTAGGCCCGGACGGATTCCGCGCGGATCCCGGCGAGTTCGTCCTCGGTGAAGGTGAGCGGCCCGGTGAAGGTCGTTCCGGGGATGCTCGACTGTGCGGTGTGCTCTGTGGTAGTGGACATGGGGATGACGACCTCCGTGGGGATTCGAGGGTTGGGGGGGGTGTGGCGCCGTCCTCTCATCGTAGGGGGTGGGCGTCACGAACGGATGTCACGCGTTCACGCGACCGAGGGCCACGCATTCGGTTCGCACCCCTGCAGGCCCTTGCTCTGCTGCTGCATGAGCGGGGCGGGTTCGCCGGAGGCGGGGCAGTTCTCGTGGCCGTGGCCGAGTGCGTGTCCGACCTCGTGGTTCACGAGGTACTGGCGGTACTCGGTGAGCGAGGAGAAGTCCTCGGTCGCACCGACCCAGCGTTTCGCGTTGAGAACGACGTCGTCGCCGTTGCGGCACGAGAGTTCGCCGAGGGTGCGCAGCGGCAGGCACATCTCGTCGACGGTGTCGGGGGCGGCGATGTTGATCCGCACGTCCGCCTCGTCCCGGTCGGTGACGAGTTCGAATGCGACGCCGTCGACGTCCTGCCAGCCGCGGGAGTCCTGGAGGGTGTCCATGACGAACTCCGCGGTCGGGCCGACCTCGAGCGGCAGGTTGTCCTCGATCCGGAGGAACACCCGGAACGGGGAGTTCTCGGTGTTGTTCGGACCGATCGCGGTCTCCGGACTCACCCATTCGCCGCTGCCGGAGGTCGGGATGTCCTCGATCGCGGGTTCGCTCGGTGAGGGGCTCGGTGCCGCCGGGCTCGCGCCCGCGTCCTCTCCCCCGCCGTTCGCCGCGGCGTCCTCCCCCGCCGAGGCGCGACTCGCCTCGGCCCCGTGCGTCGCCTCATCTTCCACCGGGGAGTCCGGTCCCGAGTCCGTGGCCTCCGCCGTGCCGGCGCTCTCCTGTGCCGCGAGCGCGGGAGCCGCGCTCGGTGCGGCGGTGTCGGTGGTCGAGGTCGCCTCGACGGTGGCGCAGGAACTGAGCAGAGCGACGAGGGCGAGCGCGGCGGCGCCGCCGGTGAGGCGTGCGCGTGCATGCAGTGGCGAGGATGTCGGGAGGAGAGCCATACCTCGACGGTAGTGGACCCGCATGCGAATCCAGCGGTTTGCGCTCCCGGCCGCTGTTCAATCCGCTGGATCCGGCGCACACCGCTGCCTCGTCCAGGACTTCCGCGCCCCGGAATCACGCGGATCCCCGGCGGAACAGGGCCTCCGGCGCGGTCCTCGTGCCGACCGTTCCACCGTTCACCGAAACGTCCTCCACCGGTCACCGCGCTGCGGTGTTTCGCATATAGGTTCATCACCATGCACATGCGAACGATCCCCGCGGCCGTTGCTGCCGCCGCACTCCTCACGCTGCCCGCATTCGGCGGCGCGCTCGCCCAGACCTCCCCGACGCCCACCGCAGAACCGACGGCCACCGCAGAACCGACGGCCTCAGAACCCACCACCACGGAGCCGACCACCGACCCCACCGCGGAGCCCACCGACGCCCTCGAGCTCTCCGTGCTCGCGACGACCGACGTCCACGGGCACGCACTCGACTGGGACTACTTCACGGATCAGCCGTACCCGGCCGGTGAGGAACTCGGTCTGTCGCGGGCGAAGACCGTCGTCGACGGGATCCGTGAGGCCGAGGGCGAGGACTCCGTCCTGCTGTTCGACAACGGTGACTCGATCCAGGGCAGCCCGCTCACCTCGTACTACTCCGCGACCGAGCCCGTGACGGAGACCGGTGCGGAACACCCGATGGCGATCGCGAACGACCTCATGGGCTACGACGCCCAGGTGGTCGGCAACCACGAGTACAACTACGGGCTCGACATGCTCGACTACTACACCGGACAGGTCGACTTCCCGGTGCTCGCGGCGAACGCACTCGATGTGGCGACCGGTGAGCCGTACTCGGAGCCGACCACGATGATCGAGCGGACGATCGACGGGCAGACGGTGCGGATCGGCGTCATCGGCCTCACCACCCCCGGTTCGCGGATCTGGGACAAGCAGCACCTCGAGGGGAAGGTCGAGTTCATCGACCCCGTCGAGTCCGCCGCCGCGTACGTCCCGCAGCTCGAGGCCGCGGGAGCCGATGTCGTCATCGCGCTCGCGCACACGGGCAAGGACCCCGAGGGCCAGACGTGGGATCCGGCAGCACTCGACGAGAACGTCGCCACCTCGATCGCGGAGCGGGTGCCGGGCATCGACCTCGTCATCGCCGGTCACACCCACCGCGACGAACCGGAGGAGATCGTCACCCGCGCGGACGGCTCGCAGGCGCTCATCACGCAGCCGAACTACTGGGCCCGGTCCGTGTCCGAGGTCGACCTCACCCTCGTCCCGGACACCGACGGCAGCGGCTACACGGTCGACTGGGACGCCGAGGCACCGCACGTGACCCCGCACTACCTCCAGGGCGACGTCGCCGAATCGCAGGAGATGATCGACGCCCTCGCCGAGCACCACGCGGCGACCGTCGAGTACGTGAATCAGACGATCGGTACCGCGACGGAGACGATGAGCGGTGCGACCTCGCGTTACGAGGACACCGCGATCATGGACTTCGTCGGTCACGTCATGACGTCGACGGTGCAGGAGGGGATCGCCGGCACCGAGTACGCGGACCTCCCCGTCCTCGCGCAGACCTCCCCCTTCAGCCGGGACGCCGTCTTCACCGAGGGCGACGTCACCGTCCGCGACATGGCGGGTCTCTACATCTACGACAACACGCTCGCGGGCGTGACCATGACCGGCGCGCAGTTGCGCGAGTACCTCGAGTACTCGGCACGGTACTTCCGGCAGGTCGAACCCGGCGCGGACTTCGACCCGGCTGCGGTGACGAACGCGGAGGACACCGGCGCGGGCCGGGACATCCCCGACTACAACTACGACGCGATCACCGGCGTCGACTACGACATCAACATCTCCCGGCCGCTCGGCGAGCGCATCGAGAATCTCCGGTACGCCGACGGCACTCCGGTGGGTGAGGACGACGAGTTCGTCCTCGCGATCAACAACTACCGCCAGTCCGGTGGCGGAGGGTTCCCGGTCGAGGGCCTCGAGGAGGTCTACAACCAGCAGGTCGCGATCCGCGAGGCGATCATCGACTGGACGGTGCAGAACCAGGTCATCGACCCGGCGGACTTCTTCCGCGAGAACTGGGTCCTCACCTCGGAGACGCTCGACCGCTCGGTCCCCGACGACGGGCCGAGCACCACGGCTCCGGCCACCACTGCCCCGTCCACCACGGACCCGGCCTCGCCGGCGCCCACCACCACCGCCGAGGCGCCCGCGGGAACCGAGAGCACCGCGCCGACCGGAGCCCCCACCTCGGCTCCTGCCGATGGTGCGGATCAGGACACCGACGGGGGCTCCGAAGGGGCCGACGGCACCGGTGACAGCGCGGCGGAGGCCGGTGGCGCCTCGGGCACGACGGGGGGCGGAGCACTCCCCCGGACCGGTGGCGAGATCGCCGCGGCCCTCGGGATCGGCCTGGCCCTCGCCGGGGCCGGCACCGCGGCCGTGATGGTGAGCCGTCGCCGGCGCTGACAGGGTTCCGGTGAGTCCGGAGCACTGCTCCACGCAGCACGGCGCCTCCGGAATGCGCGCCCACGGAACGCACTCCCATTGAGCACGG
>NZ_BAAANO010000030.1:14483-16142 GCF_039529845.1 Brevibacterium samyangense
GGTCGTACGGCGTGAACCGTACGACCCGGGGCCTTCCGTGTGCGGGGCGTGACGGCCCCCTCCCTGTTCCTGCCCGGACCGTGGTCCGCCCGGAATCCGTTCTCTCAGAACCAGTTCTCGGCGAGGAGTTCGAGCGAGCGCTCGCGGACGGCGGGATCGAACGCATAGGTGACGGTGATGAGTTCGTCGGCGCCGGTGCGCTCGAGAAAGGTCTCCAGTTCGTCGACGACGGTCTTCGGCGAGCCGACGGCGGAGATGCTGAGCATCGGGTTGTCGGGCAGGTGCACGAGCTGCGGGTTCACCGGAGGCTGGAGCGGTCGGCGCTTGCCCGTCGCGACGTCCGTGAACATCTGACGCAGCGAGGTGAACTGGAGTTCGGCCTCGGCATCGGTCTCGGCGACGAGGACGTTGATGCCGGCCATGACGCGCGGCTCCTCGATGCGGGCGGTCGGCGACTCCGTCGTGAAGTTCTCGCGGTAGACGCGGACCGCCTGGTCGATCTGGTCGGGCGCGAAGTGGGACGCGAGGGAGAACGGCAGACCGAGCTGGCCGGCGATCGAGGCACCGTTCACGGTCGAACCGAGGACCCAGATCGGCACCTCGGTGCCCTTCGAGGCCGCCGAGGCGATCGGGATGCTGTACGCAGTCCCCACGGGTCCGAACCAGCCCTGCATGTCGTAGATGTTCTGTGCGAAGGCCTGCGGCTCGGCGGAGGAGCGGCTGAGTGCCTGCGCGGTCATCATGTCGGTGCCGGGCGCACGGCCGAGCCCGAGGTCGATCCGGTCCCCGTGGACGTTCGCGAGGGTGCCGTAGGTCTCCGCGACCATGAGCGGCGCGTGGTTGGGGAGCATGACGCCACCGGCACCCACCCGGATGCGGTCGGTACGCGTCGCGGCCTGATCGATGAGGAGAGCGGTCGCGCTCGAGGCGAGGTTCTCGGTGTTGTGGTGCTCGGCGAACCACAGGCGTTCGTACCCCAGCCGGTCGGCCAGCTCGGCGGCGTGCATGGAGGCCTCGATCGCCGCGGCGGCGGTGGATCCCTCCGGGATGGAGACGAGATCGAGGATGCTGAGCGGAACTCTCACGGGGTCTTCTTTCGCATGTGTCGGTGACGAATACTCTCGCCCAACCGTATGCACCCGCTCGCTATTCCTGACGGGCCCGATGTGCCCGGTGTGCGAAGGATCTCGTGTCTGCGCGAGGGCACGCCCGCGCCTGTGCCACGATCCGCGTGGCCGCAGCGTGGGGTTGAAGGCCAAGATGTGTGTACAGGATGGCCCGCTTGCCCAGTAACCCGTAGGGCAAAACCCTCGTGTACATGCCCTGTCAGCATGTTCGGTGCCAGATCCTCGACATCAGCCCCGCCATGCTGGACGTGCCGCCGCGCCGGAAGCAGCCCCTCGCACCGCCGGGGCTCCCGTGGTTCCCACGAGGTACACGCCGAGCCCGACCGTCGCCCACGGCAGCGGTGCCTGCTGCGCGAAGCAGCTTCTACCACCTCAGGTCGCAATCGGGTGCGGTTGACGCTGTTCAGACCTGATTTGCACAGTTTTAGTGTGTCAGCGAATCCACCATGGCCCGCGTCTCCTGCCTGATTTCAGGCTGCGCAGTGATCTCCTGCCCTGCAATCGTGATCACCACGTCCTGCAACGGCTTCAA
>NZ_BAAANO010000031.1:0-1375 GCF_039529845.1 Brevibacterium samyangense
CGCCTGCGGCGGCTGAGGGGGCGTCCGAGGCGCGGGCGGCTGTGGCGGGCGAGCCGGTCGGCGCGGGTCGGGCTGTCCGGGATGGCTCATCGCGGGCCTCCATGGCTCGGATCTCCGGAGCCCGGGCCTTCGCGGTGCCCTTCACCCCAGCGGCTGTCACCGTGCTGACCGTCCGTGCGCGGGGGTGCGTACGGGGACGGCGCGGGCGACGCCGGCGGGTACGGCCGCTGCCCGCCCGGGTACCCGGCAGCGGCGGGACGAGGCACGGTGGCGTGGGGCGCCTCGGAGGTGGGGTGCGGTGCGTACGGGCCCGCCGACCCCGGGCCGTACGATGCCGGGTCGTACGATCCCGGGTCGTACGATCCCGGACCCGACGGATCCGGGTCGGTGCCGGCGTTCGCACCGCGCCCGCGGTCGGCGAGGCGGGCGAGGAAGTGGAGTCCGAGGATCGCAGCCAGGGTGATGAGGAGGTTCACGAAGGGCTGGGCGGCGATGTACACGTCGTACCCACGGCCGCGCAACGCGCTCATACCGGCCGCCGCGAGGTAGGGCCATCCCGCGCGCAGCACCGACACGATCAGCGCCGCCCCGACAGCGCACAGCCACATCCACCAGGGTCGGCGGTTCGCGACCTGCCAGGCGACGAGGTTCACAGCGAGGAAGACGAACCCCGCGGCGGCGCTCAGCCCCGTGAGTAGCGCAGTGCCGCCCATCGCGGACGACTCCATGAGACGAGGCACGAGCGCGTTGAACCCGAACTGGTAGGCGAACTGCAGGAGCACCGCGAGAACTGCGATGCCGGCGCCGATCAGCCGGTTCTTCCACCGTCCCCGCGGTGTCACGAGACATGCGACCGCGAGGAGCACGCCCGACACCACGAGTCCGACCGTCGCCTCCACGCCCATGAGCGACATGAGAACCGAGAAGTTCTCCGACCCGACCGCGACGGCCCGCATGATCCCGCTGATGATCCCGAACGCCGCGCCGACGACGAACGCACCGACGAAGAGAATGCGGGCGGTGCGGAGGGCGCCGGGTTTCGGCTGGTGGTCAGCAGCGTGCGGGCGGTCCGTGGGCGCATACCCCTGCGAGTACGGGGCCTGCTGCGCATGGTGCGGCTGCCCGGCGTGCTGCGGCTGCCCAGCGTGCTGACCTGCCGGAGGCTGCGTTGCCGGAGGCTGCGTTGCCGGAGGCTGCGTTGCCGGAGGCTGCGGGAATCGGGGATCGGGCGGAGGCTGGACCATGGAACCTGCTTTCGCTCGCGACCGAATTCTCTCGACGCGCGCGCGACGACTGCGGACGTTCCGAGCGTAGTGCGCGGACGCGCTGCAGGGCAGCGGTTCACGTGGTCGATCGGCCACGGTGCCGGAAAGCC
>NZ_BAAANO010000031.1:1382-42907 GCF_039529845.1 Brevibacterium samyangense
GAAAGCCGCGTGGCGCCTCGGGCGGGGGACGAACCCTGCCCGAGGCGCCACGTGAGTCCCGGCGGTACCGGAGTTCCGGCAGCACCGGGGTTCAGGAGCGAGCTCCTTCCGGCGCGTGCCTCAGAACCCTCGTGCCTCAGAAGCTTCGTGCCTCAAAAGCGCTGCGAGGCGAGGTCGGCGCCGGCGACGAGCGCCTCGAGCTTCGCCTGCGCGATCTCCGGGTGCACCCGGCCGCCGAGTCCGCAGTCGGTGGAGGCGACGACGTTCTCGGGGCCGACGAGCTTCGCGAAGTTCGTGATGCGGTCGGCGACGAGTTCGGGGTGTTCGACGACGTTCGTCGAGTGGGAGACGACGCCGGGGATGATGTACTTCCCCTCGGGCAGCTTCGTGTCCTCCCAGATCTTCCACTCGTGCGCATGCCGGACGTTCGCGGCCTCGAAGGTGAAGCCGGCGGCGTTGTGCTGGAGGACGACGTCGACGATCTCCTTGAAGGGCAGGTCGGTCACGTGCGGGCCGTGCCACGAGCCCCAGCACGTGTGGATGCGGACCTGCTGCGGGTCGATGCCGCGGAGGGCGTAGTTCGTGGCCTCGACGCTCAACTGCGTGAACTTCCGGTAGTCCTCGTAGGACGGTTCCGGGTTGATCTGGTCGAAGTTCTCCGCGAGCGAGGGGTCGTCGATCTGCACGATGAGGCCGGCGTTCGTGATCGCGAGGTACTCCTCGCGCAGGACGTCGGCCCACGCCCACACGAACTCCTCGTAGGAGTCGTAGTACTTGTTCTCGATCCGCGCGCCCGAGGCGGGGGCCAGCGAGTTGAGATACCCGCGGGAGGAGTCGTAGCCGGCGGCCTCGAGTCCCTTCTTCACGTTCGCGATGTCCCGCTCGATCTGCTCGTGACCGGCATAGGAGATCGGGCCGACGGCCTGCGGGAAGCCGGGCTGCTCACCGGTGTCCGTGCCGGCGTGCGGGTCCGAGTACGCGCCCGGGAACAGCGCACGGTCGCGGCGGCCCTGGAACGAGGTGAGACGGATGTTGCCCGGTTCGCTCAGCACCTCGGGCAGCTCCCACAGGCCCTGGCCCGAGATCTCGAGGCCGTTCGTGCGGGCGAACGAGTAGTGCCACCAGGCGCCGTAGTCGAAGTCGGCGGCCATCGCGTGACCGTACTCGCCGTCGTTCGGTTCGCTGATGCCGAGCGCCTTCTGCCGCTCGACGATGCCGACGACGCTGTCGGTGAGAAGTGCTTCGTACTCCTCGGCGCTCACCGAGGCGTCCTGCTTCGCCTTGTTCGCGGCGATGAGCTCGGCCGTCCGCGGGAGCGAACCGGCGTGCGAGGTGCGGATCTGTGCAGTCATGAGTATCTCCTCCAGTTGTGCCCGTGTAACCCGGCTAGGTGTGGGTGACCCGCGTGGCGCCTCGTGAGGGTGGCCCTGCCCGTGAGGAGGGCGGTCCTGCCGGTGTGGAAGGCGGCCCTTCCTGGGAGCAGGAGAGCGGTCCCTCCCGGCGGGACGTGGTTCCGGCGGGTGGGGCCTCGCGAGGGTGCCCGTGGACGTGGTGTCCGGTGGACGTGGTGTCCGCGGGCGGTGCGGGTGCCGTCATCGTGGTTCGGACGTGGGGAGGCTTCCGCTGCGGTCCGTGATCCGGCACGTTCATCGGACCACATACCGACGATTCGGAGCGTGAGCGCTGTCATATTCGTCATGGATCATGCATCGGAACGGTTTCCGGTGGGGTGGCGGTGGGTGCGGCAGGGCCGTTCAACGAGTTCGCCGAGTGCGGCCCTTTGTGCCTCGTTCGCCCCCGATTCCCGCACAATGCGTCGCACAGGTGAATCCTGTTGCCGGGTGCGGGCGTGACCCCGCTGCCGGAGCCGACCGCCACGGCGGGACCGGCCGACCCTGCCGCCACCGCCGAGGCGCCGACCACCGACGCCGCACCGGCACCGGAGGCCCCGCTCACCACCCTCTCCCCCGCTGCGACCAATGCACTCTTCGAGGTGACGCACACCGGCACGAAGACGCCGTTCACCGATCTCTCGACCGCACCCACACGCCCGCAGGAGTTCACGTTCTCGCTCCTGACCGACCGCACCGGGTTCGCGCGCACGGGTGTGTTCCAGCGCGGCATCGAGGTGACGAACATGTTCCGTCCCGACTTCGCCGTGCAGATCGGCGACTCGATCGAGGGATACACCGAGGACCTCGAGAAGATCGTCGGCCAGTGGGAGGAGTTCGACGCCATCACCGACGAACTCGACGTGCCGCTGTTCCGCGTCCCGGGCAACCACGACATCTCGAATCCGACGATGCGCGAGGAATGGCTGCGCCGCCACGGGGCCCTGTACTACGCGTTCCGTTACCGCAACGTCCTCTTCGTCGTGCTCGACACCCAGGACCCGCCGCAGTCCTTCGAGGACATGGGCATGACGGCCGAGCAGTTCGCCGATCTCGAGACGACGATGCTCACGACCCTCGAGGAGGACCCGGACTCGTTCTTCGCCGGACACGACGACGCGGCCGACGGCCCCATGCCGGCAAACTTCTCCGAGGAGCAGATCCGCTTCTTCGAGGAGACCGTCGAGGCGAACCAGGACGTCGACTGGACCTTCGGCCTCATGCACATGCCGGTCTGGCAGGACCGGGAGAACGCCGCCTACCAGCGCTTCCGGGCGGCCCTCGGCGAGCGGGACTTCACGATGTTCGCCGGTCACTGCCACAACTACAGGCGTGAGGTCATCGACGGCCGCGACCACATCCTTCTGTCGTCGACCGGCGGCGTGTGGACGACCTCGAACCCCGAGGGTTCCTGGGACCACGTCGCGCTCGTGCAGATGACGCCGAACGGCCCGCGGATCGCGAACGTCGTGCTCGACGAGGTCCTCGGCGTCGACGGCGGCACCTACATCCCGAAGAAGCACCTCGAGGAGCCGATGGTGTTCGAGGTCGCCGACAAGCACTGAGGCCGGCCCGCCCGGGGCTGACAACGCGATCGACCAGCGCAACGCATTGTGCTGCATTCCTGCAGGTATGCAACACAATGTGTCGCCCTGGTCGATCTCGTTGCATTCATCCGGCTCGCCTTCACCCGAACAGCACCCGCCGGAATGCGTCGATGTCGCACACGGTCCTCCAATCGACATGCACCGGGATCCACCCGAGCGCACGGAGGTCCATGTCCGGTCGTTTCTCCCTCCTGATCGACTCCGCTCCGTCCCCACCGTCGACGGTGTACTTGCCGTAACCGTCCATCTCGAGTGCCGTACGCGTCGCCCGATGCCCGAAATCGATCGCGTAGGTACTCCATCCGTGGGGCGCCGTCACGCGGACCTGCTGCTCCCACTCCTGCCACCGTCCGAGGTGGAACAGGTTGAGTTTCACGAGCGACTCGCCGACGCTCTCCGAAAGGTCGGACGCAAGCTCCAGAAGTGTCCGGACGACCTTCTTCTCACCCTGCGGGTGCCGACCGACCGCAGCGAGAAGGTCCTCCCGGCTGCACTTCTCGGAATGCAGCGCCGCCTCGGCCATCGGTAGTCCGATCCGTAGCCCGTGCGCGAGTGTCATGTCGACACAGGTGCGCGCGATCGCGGTGACGCTCCGCCCATCGACGACGACGCAGTCCTCGGGATCGGGCAGCGCGGTGCCGTAGTAGTCGAGGTTCCGACCCCGGTAGCGCCGCCCCGGTCGGGTGAGCGACACCGTCGGCTCCAGAGGGAACGCGAGTGCGAGATCGAGCAGCCGTGCGGCACTCGCATGGGAGTACACGAATCCGCCCGAGCGCATGAGGTCGGCCGGGCGATGTGAGCCCTCGAACGCCTCGAGAAGAATCGCGGCGAACTCCCTCTCTCCTTCGTGCCGCGGGATTCCGGCCTCCACCACCCTGCGTACGCGTTCTCTGTCCTCCTCGGAGAGGAGCGCCGCGCGGACGCGTTGTCAACAGAGAGCCGACTCACCGCTTCATCGGTCTGTGACCGCACATGGTCCGTCGAGATCGGACACCCTGCGCAACCCGATCGGAGACAGCAACAGAAAGTGACTCATCTCGGATCCTGTGCGTCACTTTCGGTCGTCCACAGCCGAAAACTCTGCACAGACCCCACACGAACTCCACACGCCCCTTTTCGGCCCGGGGCTCTTGTTCTTCTCCGCGCTCTCTGCAAGCGTGAGGCGCAGACGCATGCCCTGCACAGATACACCCGCAGGGCCAACCGCCTCACGCAGGGCACACACGCACACGACACACATGCACAGGCACGATCCGTTCGAACCGGACCCCACCGGTCCCGACCCGAGGAGTTCGCCCATGCTCACCCGATTGCACGATCTACTGCGACTGCGGACCTCACCGCCGGTCTTCTTCGGCGCGGCCGGAGTCATCCTCCTGTTCGTCGCCGCGACGCTCGTCTTCACGGAGCCGGTCGGCAACGCGACGGGAGCGGCGTCGGCATGGCTCATGGACTCGTTCGGGTGGTTCTACGTCCTCGGGGTCTCGGTCTTCCTCGTGTTCCTCCTCTACATCGCGATGAGCAGGTACGGGCGGGTGAAGCTCGGCCCGGACGACGAACCGCCGGAACACTCGGGAGGCGCATGGTTCGCGATGCTCTTCGCCGCGGGCATCGGCACGATCCTCATGTTCTGGTCGGTCGCGGAACCGATCTCGCACTTCGCCAAGCCCCCGCGCGGGGAATTCCTCGGCATCGAACCGGAGTCCACCGCGGCTGCCGTGGACGCCATGGACTTCACGCTGTACCACTTCACGTTCCACACGTGGGCGATCTTCACGCTGCCGGCGCTGTGCTTCGCGTACTTCATCCACAAGAGGAATCTGCCGCCGCGCGTGTCCTCGATCTTCCAGCCGCTCCTCGGCGAGCGCATCCACGGTCCGATCGGGAAGTTCATCGACATCGTCGCGATCATCGGCACGATCTTCGGTGTCGCGGTCTCGATCGGCCTCGGCACGCTGCAGATCAACGGTGGTCTCGGTCAGCTGTTCGGGATCCCGCAGAACGCCGGCTGGCAGCTCATCATCATCGGGGTCGTCACGCTCATCGCCATGGTCTCCGTCGGCCTCGGACTGGAGCGCGGCATCAAGACCCTGTCGAACATCAACATCGTCGTCGCGGTGCTGCTGCTCGTGTTCGTCCTCGTCGTCGGCCCGACGCTGTTCGCCCTCAAGGGCACGATCGAATCGTTCGGCAGCTACGTCCAGGCGCTCCCGCAGCTCGCGTTCTGGAACGACACCTTCGCGAACACCGGATGGCAGGCGGGGTGGACGGTCTTCTACTGGGCGTGGACGATCACGTGGTCGCCCTTCGTCGGGATCTTCATCGCACGGATCTCCCGCGGTCGCACCGTCCGTCAGTTCGTCCTCGGCGTCCTCGCGGTGCCCTCGCTGTTCTCCGTCGTGTGGTTCGGCATCTTCGGATACTCGGCGCTCGACATCGAGATCAACGGTGAAGGCGGGCTCGTGGAGCGAGTCGTCGAACAGGAGGACATCCCCGGCGCACTCTTCGAGTTCCTCTCGAACTATCCGGCGGCGTGGTTGGTCTCCGTCATCGCGATTCTCGTGGTCGTCGTTTTCTTCATCACGTCGATGGACTCCGCGGCACTCGTGACGGACACGATGGCGAACGGGCACGAGGACTTCAATCCGCTCGGTCAACGCTTGTTCTGGGCGCTCGCGATCGGGCTCATCGCGGCGACACTGCTCGTCTTCACCGGTGACGGAGGGCTCGAGGCGCTGCAGTCGGTGAGTATCCTCATCGGCCTGCCGTTCTTCGTCATGGCGTACTTCCAGATGTTCGCGCTCCACCGCGCGCTGCGTGAGGACTCCGCGGATCTGCCGGACATGCGCACTCGCGAGTGGAAGAAGGTGCTGCCGCCGGAGGAGTTCGAGCGTCGCGCGGACCCGGACGACGACTACGAGTACGACGACGTCGAAGCGGTCGTCGAACCGGAGGCGGAGACCGAGGTCCCGGTCATGCGGGACCCCTACGTCGACCCGGATCCGGAACCGGAGCCCACCGCCGAGGCGCCCCGCACCAAACGCAAGGTCCGCACCCTGGCAACCCGCACGGGGAGCAAGCCCCTCCCACCCCGCACCTGACGAGGGCCGCGCACCCTCCGGGGTCGGCCTCACACCCATCGCGGGGCTCATCGGTCCGGACGCTCCCTCCGGCCCGCCCGCCAATGGATTCGCCCAGGAAAATCGAAACGCTTGCCGCCCCGCGATATGCAAACCGATTCGATTTCCCTGGGCGAACGCGTTGACCCGAATCCCTCAGCGCGAGCCCCGCCCGCGCGGCCCGAGCGCCGGCTACGAGAGCGCTTCGCGGAGGGCGGGTTCGAGTTCGGGGTACCGGAAGGTGAACCCGGAGGCGAGGAGTCGTTCGGGGAGCACCCACCTGCTCTTGAGAATGAGTTCGGTCTCGACCCCGTTGATCATGCCGCCGACCTCGAGCGCCCACCGGGGCAACGGCGGGCCGAACCGCACGCCCATCACCTTCCGGAGCGTCGCCATGAGGGTCGCGTTGTCGACGGGATTCGGTGTCGAGAGGTTCACCGGTCCGTCGAGTTCCGGATGCGCCTCGAGGTGGTCGATCGCGCGGACGACGTCATCGATGTGGATCCAGCTGAACTTCTGCTTCCCGCGGCGCGCGCCCGGAAAATGTGCAGTGCCGGCTTCCTTGCGGGCCCGGGTCACCGGCCACCACCCGTCGCACTGGGTGCCGCCCATCCCCCAGCGCGTGAGCGACGCGAGTTCCGGCAGCACTCCCCCGTGCCCGAGGACGATGGCAGTGCGCAGTGCGACGCGGCGGGTACCGGGGAGGTCGTCGGCGAACAGGACGCGTTCCCAGCTCTTCGCGACGTCGACGGAGAAACCGGTGCCGAGCTCTCCGGTGGATTCCGTCATCGGTCGGTCCTCGGCGTGCCGGTAGATCGTCGCGGTCGACGAGTTCACCCAGACCGGCGGCGGCGCCGAGGCCGAGGCGATCGCTCGCGACAGTGCTGCCGTCGTCAGCTCCCGTGAGGAGAAGATCTCCGCCCGGTTCCTCGCGTGGTAGCGGCAGCCGACGCTCTTGCCCGCAAGCCCGACGACGAGCGCCGCACCGTCGACCGCCTCGGCGATCCCTGAGGTGTCGTCCCAGGTGAGGTCCGCACCGGAACGGGAGATCGTGACGACCTCACGCCCGGCCGATCGGTAGACCTCCTGCAGGCGTGTCCCCATGAATCCGGACGAACCGCCGATGACGACGCGACCGTCCACACCGTTCCCCGCCCCGCCTCGCGACGTCACGTGGCTACTCCGCGATGCCGAGGGTGTCGAGGATCCACGCCCATTCGAACGCGGTCTCCTTCCAGGCCTCGTACCGCCCGGACTTGCCGCCGTGACCGGCGACCATCTCGATCTTCATCATCGCGTCGGCCCCGACGTCCCGCAGGCGCGCGACCCACTTCGCCGGTTCCACGTACAACACGCGGGTGTCGTTGAGCGAGGTGATCGCGAGGATCTTCGGGTACCCGCCGGGCCCGAATCCTCCGAGGCCCGCACGCACGTTCTCGTAGGGCGAGTACGACTTGATGTACGCGTAGACCTCGGGGTCGTGCAGCGGGTCGCCCCATTCGTCCCACTCGATGACGGTGAGCGGCAGCTCGGGCATGAGGATCGAGGTGAGAGTGTCCACGAAGGGCACGTGCGCGCTGATCCCAGCGAACCGGTCGGGTGCGATGTTCGCGACGGCGCCCATGAGCAGACCGCCGGCGGATCCGCCCATCGCGACCATCTTCGCGGGTTCGGTCTGCCCACTGTCGATGAGGTGGTCGGCGACCGCAACGAAGTCGGTGAACGTGTTCTTCTTCGTGAGTGTCTTGCCGTTGTCGTACCAGTGGCGGCCCATCTCGCCACCGCCGCGCACATGCGCAACGGCCCAGACGACGCCTCGGTCGAGCAGCGACAACCGGGCCACCGAGAAGTACGGGTCCATGCTCGCCTCGTACGAGCCGTACCCGTACAGGAGCGTTTCACGTGGACCGTCGGCAGCGACGGCGTCCGGCCGCCACACGAGCGACACCGGGATCTTCGTCCCGTCGGAGGCCTCCGCCCACTGGAGATCCTGCGTGTACGCTCCGAGGTCCACTCCCCCGAGCACCGGCTGCTGTTTGAGCACCGTCCGCTCGCCGGTCGCGACCTCGTACTCGAACACCGTCGTCGGCGTCGTGTACGAGCCGTACGCCATCCGGATGCGCGGCTGCACCCACTCGGGGTTGCCCATCACGCCCATCGTCCCGATCGGTTCCTCGGCGGTGACCTCGATGAACGCACCGTAGGGGCTCGCCGAGGCGCCCTCGGCTCCCGAGGCGCCCTCGGCTACCGGAGCCCTCTCGGCTCCCGAGGCGCCTTCCCCTCCCGAGGCGCGTGGCGCCTCGGCGGGTCCACCGGGAGTTCCGCCGCCGGTGGCGGCGCCACTGCCGGCGCCGCCGCGCACCGGCACCACGCCGACGCGCGCGAACCCGCCCTCGCGGTAGGAGACGGCGAAGAAGTCGCGGAAGGTGGAGACGTCCTCGATGCGTTTGCCGGCGGTGACGTCCTCGCCGGCCGGGCCGTGGAGCACGGGGCGCCACTGTTTCTCGTCACGCGGGGCGATGACGGGCACGTCGACGACGTCGAAATCCGCGCGGTCGCGGTTGTGGGTGATGACGAACCGGTCCTCCTCGACACCGTCGGACTTCGGGACGACCGCGTGCGTGACGCTGTACTCGACGCCCTCGACGAGGGGCCAGATGTTCACCGGTGTGCCCTCGGGTTCGGAGGTGTCGATGTACCAGTAGCTGCTCGAGATCTTCGAGCCGATGCCGATGAGCAGGTACTTCTGCGATCGGGTGAGGCCCATGCCGACCCAGTAGCGTTCGTCGGGCTCGTGGAAGATCTCCACGTCCTCGTTCGCGGAGGTGCCGACGCGGTGGCGCCACACGCGGTCGGGTCGCCAGGCGTCGTCGACGGTGCAGTAGTAGACGTACTGTCCGCTCACGTCGAAGAACGCGCCGGCGAAGGTGTTCGGGATCTCGTCCGAGAGGTCCTCCCCCGTGGCGAGGTCGCGGATGCGCAGGAGATAGCGCTCGTCACCGGCGACGTCCTCGCCCCAGGCCAGGCGGGTGCCGTCCGGGCTGTAGGAGAACGATCCGAGCGAGAAGAACTCCTTGCCCTCGGCCTCGACGTTGGAGTCGAAGACGACGACCTCACCGGGCAGGGTCTGCCCGTCCTCGACGACGGGTGGGGTCCAGTCGGCAGGGTCCGTCACCGGGACGCGGCAGTGCACCGCGTAGTCCTTGCCCTCGAGCGTGCGGGAGAAGTACCACCAGTCGCCGCGCCGCACGGGCACGGACATGTCGGTCTCCTTCACACGGCTCTTGATCTCACCGAAGATCGTCTCCCGCAGCCCCTCGAGGTGGGCGGTGCGGGCGAGCGTGTAGTCGTTCTCCGCCGTGAGGTGCGCGAGGACCTCCGGATCCTCCTTGTCGCGCAGCCATTCGTACGGGTCGACGAAAGTGTCGCCGTGATGTGTGCGTTCGTGGGGGCGCTGTTCGGGGACGGGAGGCGCCGGCGGGACCGTGGGCGCAGCGGCACCGTCAGTGGGCGCAGCGGCACCGTCGGCGGACGCAGAAGGATCAGGAGGCGTGGGGACCGAATCGCTCATGGCAGCACCCTAGTCGGCGGGACGGACACGAACACTCCCGAACGGTGGCCGCCCCGCTGTCGTCGCACGAGCGACGTATGACACCGCATGACGACTCGGGACTTCACACTCCGTCACGGAAGTTTCCTCGGGCAAGGCATCGGAGCACGATGGCAGGAATCCCCCGTCACGAACCTCACGAAGGACTCCACATGACCGCCAGCCCCGGCTCCGTTCCCGCCTCGGCCCCCGCCACCCCCTCGTTCGCCACCACGGAAACCCACACGGGCTACGTCCCCGGCACTCCGCAGAACCCCGTCGCGGTGCCGATCTACCAGTCCTCGGCGTACGAGTTCGAGAGCTTCGAGGCGGCGCGGAACCTGTTCGCGCTCAAGAGCAGCGGGAACCTCTACTCACGCAACGGCACGCCCACGCAGGCGGTGCTCGAGAAGCGGGTGAATGCGCTCGAGGGCGGCGTCGGTGCGCTGGCGGTCGGGTCCGGGCAGGCGGCGGTGGCCGTCACCCTCCTCACGCTCGTCCACACCGGTCAGCACATCGTCGCGTCGAACAAGATCTACGGCGGGACGACGGATCTTCTCACGGATACGTGCAAGGACTTCGGGATCGACGTCACGCTCGTCGACCCGCTCGATCTCGACGCGTGGGAGGCGGCGATCCGTCCGGAGACCCGGGCCGCGCTCGTCGAGGGCGTCGGCAATCCGATCGCGACGCTCGCCGATGTGCGGGCGATCGCGGACATCGTGCACGCGCACGGGGTGCCGCTCGTCGTCGACAACACGGTGGCGACGCCGATCCTCTTCCGCCCCTTCGAGCACGGTGCGGACTTCGTCGTGCACTCGGCGACGAAGTTCATGGGTGGGCACGGGACCTCGGTCGCGGGCGTCATCGTCGACGGCGGCACGTTCGACTTCACGGCGGAACCGGAGAAGTGGCCGACGTTCACCACCCCGTACGCGCGGTACGCGGACCTCGTGTTCACCGAGGAGTTCGCGCTGCCGGCACCGGGTGTGCCGCGGGAGGACGGGAAGAGCCCGTTCCTCGTGCTCGCCCGGTCGAAGGGTGTGCACGACCTGGGCCCGTCGCTCTCGCCCTTCAACGCGTTCCAGATCCTCCAGGGCATCGAGACCCTGTCGCTGCGGATGGACCGCCACACCCGTTCGGCGCTCGAGGTCGCCCGGTTCCTCGAGGCGCACCCGGCAGTGGCGAAGGTCCACCACCCGGGGCTCGAATCCCATCCGGACCATGCGACGGCGGAGCGTCTGTACCCGCAGGGCATCGGTTCGGTGTTCTCGATCGACCTCGCGTGCGGTGAGGACGAGGACCCGATCGAGGTGTCCGGTCGGTTCATCGACTCGCTCACCCTGTTCGCCCTCGTCGCGAACATCGGGGACGCCCGCAGCCTCGTCGTCCACCCCGCGACGATGACGCATTCGCGGCTCAACGCCGAGCAGCGTGCGGAGGCCCAGATCACGCTCACGACCATCCGCCTGTCGATCGGCCTCGAGGACGTCCGTGACCTCACGGCGGACCTCGGGAAGGCACTCGACCGGGTGCGGCCCGCCGGGCAACACGCGGCGGGGCAGAACACCGCTGGGCAGCACATCGCCGGGCAGGCAACTGCCGGGCAGGCACCTGCCGGGCACCCCGCCGAGGCGGTGCCGGGTGGGCGCGGCGCCTCGGCGGCCGTTCCCGCCTGAGAGGGCGGTTCCCGCCTCCCGCCGCCCCCGCCCAGCCCGCCCGACCGGCCGTACCCCGGCCACCGGAGACCCACGAAGGAGAACCCATGAAGTTCGGTTACTGGACCCCCGTGTACGGCGGGTTCCTGCGCAATGTCCAGGACGAGGGGATGCCCGCGACCTGGGAGTACATCAAGCGGATCAGTCGGCAGGCGGATGCGGCGGGCTTCGATCTCACGCTCGTGCCGGAGTTGTACCTCAACGACCGGAAGGGGATCGAGGCGCCGAGCCTCGAGGCGTGGTCGCTCGCGACGGCGATCGCGGCGGTGACGGAGAACCTCGAGATCCTCACGGCGATCCGGCCGGGCTATCACAATCCGCAGGTGACGGCGAAGAAGCTGTCGACGCTCGCGGACATCTCCGGGGACCGGTTCTCGCTCAACGTCGTCGCCGCGTGGTGGCAGGACGAGGCGACCCAGTTCGGTGGGGTGTTCCCCAGTCACGACGACCGGTACGTGCACTGCACCGAGTTCGTGAATGCGCTGCGCGGGCTGTGGACGCAGACGCCGTACAGCCAGCACGGGGAGTACTTCGATTTCGAGGGCACGATCGTCGAACCGAAGCCGCAGGTGCTGCCGAAGATCTATGCCGGCGGGGAGTCCGAGGGCGGTCGGGAGGCGATCGCCGGGTTCGCGGACTCGTACGTCACGCACGGCGGCACCGTCGAGGAGATCCGGGAGAAGGCCTCGGACGTGAACGCGCGGCGGGTGCGTCTGCAGGGTGCCCCGTTCGAGACGATCGGGATGTCCGCGTACATCATCGTGCGGGACACGGAGGCCGAGGCGCAGGCGGAGCTCGAGCGCATCACGACCGTCGATCCGAACTCGCCGGGTTACGCGTCGTTCGAGCAGTTCGTGCAGCACTCGAAGCTCGATGTCGAGGTGTCGAAGCGGGAGTACTCGGTGGGAACGCGGGCGTTGCGTCCGAACCTCGTCGGGACGCCGGAGCAGGTTGCGGAGCAGATCCGGGACTATGCGGACGCGGGGCTGAACCTCCTGCTCATCCAGGCCTCGCCGCTCGACGAGGAGATCGACCGGATCGCCGAGCAGCTCATGCCGCTGGTGAAGGAGGCGGTGCCGGAGGGCGCTGCGTCCGAGGCGGGCGCAGCGGAGGCCGCCGCGCCGGCTCTCGTGTGAGGGCGCTCCGTTTCCCGTTCCACCCCGTCTTATCCCCGTAGCCGTGTTTCCGGGCCGCACGCCGGCCCACTGGGGCCGCCGAACGGCCGCCCACCGATGTCGAAGAGGACACTCATCATGACCAGTGTTGTTCAGGATTCCAGCGTCGAACCGCGCGCCGTCGAGACCGCCGTCCCGGCGGCAGGCGCGATCGAGACCGCCGCGTTCGAGATCGCCGCGGGGGCGAACCCACGGGGCACCGTCGTCGTGCTCGGTGGGCGGGGCGAGCGGCCGGGGGTGTACGCGCGTTTCGGGAAGCGGATCGCGTTCGACGCGTATCCCGTCCGCGTCGTCACGGGTGCCGCGGAGGATCCCGCGGCTGCGCGCACCACCGCCGAGGCGCTGCTCACCGACGCATCGCTGCCGTCACCGAAGTTCCTCGTGGGTTCGGATGCCGGGGCGGTGCTGGCGCTGCAGATCGCCTCGGGTGCCGGGCGAGTGGAGGGCGCCGAGGCGCCGACAGGCGATGCAGGCGCGTCGAGTGACCTCGCGGGCGTCGTCGTGGCCGGGTTGCCGGTGGGTGATAGTGCCGCGGCCGGGGCCGGCGCCCCAGACGCGGCGGACCTCACCGATGATGCCACCGTGAGGTCGGCGTGCCCCGTGCATCAGGGCGTGCTCGCGGACGAGGAGAATCTGACGCCCGGTGCACTCGCGCAGGCACTCCCGGAAGGGCTGGAGCTGCCGGATGCAGGCGCGGTGGGCGTCCCGGTGCTCGCGTTCCTCGGCGAGGCGGATGCGGTGATCGACGTGGATGCGGCCGAGGCGTGGCTGGGCTCCGTGCCGGATGTGCGGGTGGTGCGGGCTCCCGGCGGGCTGCACGATGTGCTCAACGACAAGATCCACCGGTCGGTCGCGGCGACGACGGTGCTGTTCCTCGAGGACCTCAAGAACGGTGGGCCGGTGCTGGGTTGAGTGCGTCGGCGCGAGCGGGTCGGCCCGGGTTCTCCTTCCGCACCCGTGTGCTCCCTCCGTGCACGTGCGGTGGAAGGACTCCTGCAGGGCGTGACAGGACCTGAGACACTGGTCGCGTGAAGATCTCAGCTCGTGGTGACTATGCCGTGCGTGCCGCTGTGGAACTGGCGGCGCATCATCCGGATCCGGTGAAGGCGAAGGACCTCGCGACGATCCAGGACGTGCCGCACCGGTTCCTCGAGGGCATCCTGTCGGACCTGCGCCGCACGGGGATCGTCGCGAGCCAGCGTGGTGGCCAGGGTGGGTACCGGCTCACTCGGGAGCCGAATGCGATCTCACTCGGGGACGTCGTCCGGGCGGTCGAGGGGCCGCTCGTGTTCGTGCGGGATTCCCGGCCCTCGGACCTCGAGTACCCGGGAAGCGCGAAACCGTTGCTCGAGGTGTGGGTGGCGCTGCGCGCCGCGGTGCGCGATGTCCTCGACACCACGACGCTCGCCGACGTCGCCGGCGGCGAACTCCCCGCTGCCGTGAAGGAGTTGTCCACCCAGTCCGACGCCTGGGAGAACTTCTGACCGATTGACCGAGCCGACACCACGTTCATAAGGCGTCGGGATCGGCGTCGTCAGAGCGCCGCCCTCGGAACGCGGAGACGATTTTCCCGACGCTGATCAGAACTGCCGGAACCGCGGTAAGCAGAGCGCTCACATCGTGCCCATTGGCGATCAGGACGCCAGCGAACGTGAGACCACCCACGGCAATGACCGGAGTCGTCGCAGCGCTCGCGACCACGCCGAACGATTCGGCTTTCGACATTCGTTCGAGATTCGCGGCCCGTCCAATGGTCGAGGCGCGCGCCATTTCGAGCACCGTCGGCAGAAGGTCGGGATGGATTTCCTCATACGCGCGCAGCGTCTCGGGGTCGGGCAGGGGCCCGGAGAATCGACTCAGCGAGACCGTCGCGACCTCGGGTCCCCAGAGAAGCGCGAGGCGGTCGGCGGAGTCGCCAGCATCATCGCCGACGATAGATCCCGTCCGACTTCCTCCCACGCTTCCGCCATCCAATCCGACGACTCCATCTCCTCGCGAAGTTTCCGGAAGTTCGTCAGATCGTCCGTGTGATAGTCCAGACCCCGACGCATGCCCCGCATGATCGCTCGGCTCATCGATGTCTTCTTCATGATTCAACTCTAACCTCGTTCGCTCGGTGGTCGCCGTGAACCGGTAGCCCCGTTCATGCACATCGGCGACTCATCGTGAGCAGGCAAAGCGTTCGAGCACCAGACCGGCCTGCGGCCTGTGGAAATCTGCATTCAGCCTCACCAGCTCAAACGCTGGTGTCCACATCAAACGAACCACACGACGGACCAATACTCACAAGCTTTCGGCGCGCTACTCACTACTCCCGCCCCGTCGCTCCCCCTGGCACTCCGGCGCGCCCCGCTGTACCCTTTTCCTATCTATCCGGTCGGATTCATCCAATCGATCGACTCAGGCGGAAACAGTCACTCCGCCGACCGCACGCGCACCGCCGACAGCACCACCGGCACCGAACCCGCCCGCACCGCCCGACCCTCAGGACTCCACCATGCGCACACTCGTTCTCCTCGCCCTCGTCGGCTTCGGCGCACAGCTCGTCGACGGCAGCCTCGGCATGGCGTACGGCGTCACGTCGACGACCCTGCTGCTCACGGTCGGCCTGAGCCCGGCGATGACCTCGGCGACCGTTCACCTCGCGGAGATCGGCACGACCCTCGCCTCCGGTGCCGCGCACTGGAAGTTCGGCAACGTCGATTGGAAGGTCGTCCGCCGGATCGGCATCCCGGGAGCTATCGGCGCGTTCCTCGGCGCCACGGTCCTCTCGAACCTGTCCACCGAGGTCGCCCAGCCCCTCATGGCGATCATCCTCCTGTGCCTCGGCGCGTACGTCCTCAGCCGGTTCACCCTCCGCGGCCTCCCCCAGCGGAAGGACACCACTCCCCTGCGTCGGCGCTTCCTCATGCCCCTCGGTGTCGTCGCCGGCTTCATGGACGCCACGGGCGGCGGCGGCTGGGGTCCGGTCGGCACTCCCGCGCTGCTGGCGAGCGGGAAGATCGAGCCCCGGAAGGTCATCGGTTCGATCGACACCTCGGAGTTCCTCGTTGCGGTGGCGGCCTCCGTCGGTTTCCTCATCGGCATCGGCACGGAGGGCATCTCGCTCACGTGGGTGCTCGCCCTGCTCGCCGGCGGCCTCGTCGCCGCTCCGATCGCGGCGTTCCTCGTCCGGATCGTCCCGCCGCGACTCCTCGGCTCGATCGTCGGCGGTTTCATCATCCTCACGAACGCCCGCACCCTGCTCACGAGCGACCTCATCGGCCTCGCCGGCACTCCGTTGTACGTGGTCTACGGTGTCATCATCGCCGTGTGGGCTGCCGCAGTGGCCTGGTCCGTCCGGGCAGTTCTCCGGGAGAAGCACACCGACGCCGAGGCGCCCCACACACCCGACACCGCGCCGGGTGACGAGCCGGAGCGCGAGCAGGCAGCGGCCCGCGGCTGAACGACCGATATGAGAAAGCCCGCCCAGAGCGCCAGGGGTCTGATCGGACATTCAGAACACACGGATAGGGTCACCTCGAGCCGGAACACAATTCCGGGAATCACATGTCCCGCTGAAGCAGACGCAAAGGTAAGAACACTGCACACCTCTCCCACCACAGTCGCCGGGAACTCTCACTGCCTCTCACTCGAGAATGCGATGAGAACCGGACAGATCGACGCTCCTGCGGTAGAGGTGACCTGGCACAGCAACAGTGGCGAGGCGGTCTTCGCACCCACATACCTCGAGCACCGTTTCGCACGAACCGACACGAAGGCGGTCTTCGTCGTCCCGGACCCGCGGATCGGAAACCGTTCGGTACACGCCCCGGACCATCCGCTCGCGTTCAAGGGCATCGATCAGAGCGTCATCGATCCGCAGACCGACAGCGCCGTGTACGGCCGTGGCGTGTCTGCCCTGCATGCGATCCGCCGTGCGAATCCGTCATGCCGGTTCATCTTCTGGAGCCTCGCCGGCAGAGAGATGCACAACCGTCGCGAGGGACGTTACGTCGTCGACGGAACCTATCGGCACCCCACATGGAACCTCGCCGAGACCGAGGCCGAGTGCGGCGACGCGACCATCAGCCTGCAGGGGCTCCTGCACGACCGTTGGTCGAGTGCCCTCCACGTCGATGCCGGAAGCCACCCGTCCTGGTACGGTCTCCGTCTTCTCATGTCGCTCATCGAGAATCCTGCGGCCGACGCGCTCGAGGTGTTCCACGACATTCTGGCGACCTCGGGACGGCCTGTCTTCGACGCGCCGGAACCGACTGTCTATTCGGGAACGTCCCACTGGCTGCGCACAGTGCAGGAGTACGCCCAGAGGGGGATCGTCTCACTCGGGCCGAACATCCATCTGTGTACGAGCGAGGACATCGTCGCGGGTCGCATCCCGTCTTCCATCACCCGCGCGTGCTACATCACGCGGACCGGCAGTGATGCGCCCGCCGACGCGCATATCGTGGAGGCCCTCATCAACGTGGTGAATCACCTGCACGCGCAATGCCCCGACTCCCGGGTCGTCTTGTGGGACCGCGCCGCGGTCATGGCAGCGGACACGAGTTTCCCATGGAGCCGGAGCGAGATCACCGAGGACGATCAGAGCCCGTACGCGGCACTTCGTCCATTCGCCCCTGAATTCCCCACGATCGAGAGCCGTGACATCGAAAAGGTCTCGCCCTCGATACAACCGACCCTCGACGGCCTCATCGCCCTCCACCGGTCGCTGGGTGGATCGGTCGAGTGGGAGCCATTTCCCGACCTTCCCTGAGCGGCCGAACAGCAGGACTCGCAGCGTTACCGGTCCCACAACCGAACGAGCCGAGGCGCCCTCGCGGCCGCCCCGGCTCGTGCAATGCCGTCAACTTTCTCATGTCACCGAAGACGTTGCCTGACCACTGCGGGATCAAGCTATCAGCCCGGGTGAGACCGGCCCACGACGACCGCCCCCGCGGTCACAATGGTTCCCAGCGGTTGTTCCCTCCGAGCAACTTCACGACATTCATCAGCCCGTGCACCGTCGGCATCATGCCCTTCGGGTGCGACACTTCGACATCGCTCGGGCGCACAAAGTTCGGTACCCCCGGGCCTTCGGTGATGACCCGGCCGACACCGGCGGCGCTCTGGAAAGCCCGATCGAGAGCCCTGTGCGAGCGCGGGTGGGCAGGAGGGTGTCGACGTGCCGGATTCAGGATGGGCGCGACCCGCGACTCCCACACGAAGATTCGCGAGTTGTACCCCTTCTGCGCCAGCCGCGTGACGATGTCCGCGGTGTGCGCGATCAACCCCTCCGCCTTGGGCCCGACTGCGGACTGTTGTCCCGAGATGAAGAAGACACCATTCACCCCTGGCTCGCGGGAGTTGTCCAACAGATCCCGGGCACTGCGGATCTCGGTCCCCGGAGCCAGCGCCACCAACCCCTTGGTCACGTACTCCCGCAGTGCCTTCAGCCAGAAAGAATCACCGGTGAGCACGAACCCGCGTGGAAGCATGAGTACAGGACGCCACATGAACTCACGGATCCCGTCGAGGTGGTCCTGCACGGAAACGTCGGGGCGGTCCGTCATCCTGCGGAAGAGTTCGAGCCCGATGTACGACGGATGGCTCGAGGTGTCGATGTGCAGCATCGACCCGAGCTCGTGATCGAGGATCGGGAGCATCGAGATCGCCTGATCACCGACCGCGTTCTCGACCTCGCCGAGGTTCCACACCGGGTGCCGGTATCGCCCGGCCTCGGTGTAGTGACCGCGGGTCCGATTACGCAGCTCCGAACCCCCGAGGCTCCAGAACACGAATCGACATGCGGGGTTCTCGTCCCGGATGCGAAGGATCGCGTCGAGAATCCTCCGGTACATCTCCGCATCGTGTTCGGGGCCGATGAGGTCCTTGGACACCCCGAAGTACGACTCTTCGTCGTCCGGGTCTACCAGGCTCCGGTTGCCGATCCTGAAGTCGGGGACGAAACAGACCGCTTCCGTCGTCGATCGGGCGAAATCCGCGGTGAGGAAGTACGGGTGGAGCATGGATGCCCTTGCGAGGTCCATCCACCGCACTTCCCTGCGAGGTGATGCGATCTGGCCCGTCTCCACCGCGTTCCGGTAACGCCGGACATGCGACGGGCCGACAACAGCAACGGGCCCGCGAGCAGACCCGCTCATGAAAGAGCGTCCAGCCGCGCCTCGAGCTTCCTGGTCTGAGCCGTGAGCTTGTTGACCTGATGACGCAGCGACACATTCATCTGGAACAGAGCGGAGAGCACTTTCGCTGGCTCGGCATCGAAGTCACGGGTTTTCACCCTGCTGCTCTCCAACCCGGTCTGCCCTCGCGCATCGAGGAGAGCGTCGACTCGGGCTCGGTCCTCCACCGTCGAGTCGGTGACGAACCTGACGTCGTCGTCCGTCGGCCAGACCGAACGGGCGAGTTCCCAGGGATCCGCGGAGAAATCGATCTCGTCCGGCTTCACATAGCGGAGCGCATCCAGAGCGTCGACGTGCGCCCCGCTGTTGTAGACGTGGTTGTAGAGGATCCGCAACAACGCGTCTTCGTCCGTGATGGAGTCGTTGGCGCGGACCTCGGGAATGGTCCCGGGTTCGATTCCGAGCAGCGAGAGAAAATCCGCCGACACGGAACCGACCGCATCGAAATTGCGCAGAAGGAAGTCCTCCCCGAAATGGTAGTCCCACTTCTCGAGTGCGGGTGCGAACTTCAGGGACTTCCGCCGAACGAAATCGTGGAACGACAGGTTCTCTCCCGAGTTCCGCTTCATCTTCACGTGCCACTGCATGAATACGGACCGCTGCCAGTTCTCGTGCCGGCGGACATAGGCGACCGCCTTCACATCGTGACCCCCGCGATTCCGCAGGGCCGTGGCGATGGCGAGGAACAGCGCCGTGTGGGAGATGAAACGCTCGTTGCTCCACACGAGCGTATGAATGCCACGCGCCTCGTAGACGGCGGCCGCGGCATCGAACGCCTCGCACACCTCGGAGAGGAGCCGCTCCCGTCCGTGCACGCGCCCGCGTTGGACGAAACCGGAGTACGCGGCGTTGAGGTCCGCGGACGGGTGCTGCCAAGGAGCAGTCCGCCGCTCCGACTTCTCGAGCATGGCACCGAGGTAGGCGATCCCGTGCTTCTGCAGTTCCGCGTCGGAACCCTCGAGGGTCTCTTGGATCGAGGTCGACCCCGTCTTCCCCATACCGATGTGCAGAATGATTCTCACGGGATTCCTCTCGCGATCTTTGGGTGGGTGGAGCCTGCGGACGGTGAGTCGTTCAGTCCAGCAGCGAGTGCCGCACGATCGACTGCTCACGGTCCGGGCCGACCCCGATGACGGACATCCGGCACCCGGAGAGTTCCTCGAGCTTGAGGACGTACTTCTGCGCGTTCTCCGGCAGGTCCTCGAAGGTCCGCGCTCCGGTGATGTCTTCCTTCCAGCCCGGGAAGTATTCGTAGATGGGCTTTGCGTGGTGGAACTCCGTCTGGGAGACCGGCATCTCGTCGTGGCGGACGCCGTCGACGTCGTAGGCCACGCACACGGGGATCTCGTCGATCCCGGAGAGCACGTCGAGCTTCGTGAGCACGTAGTCGGTGAACCCGTTGACGCGGGAGGCGTACCGGGCGACGACGGCGTCGTACCAGCCGCAGCGGCGCGGACGTCCGGTGTTCACGCCGTACTCGCCACCGGTTTTCTGCAGGTACACGCCCATGTCGTCGAAGAGCTCCGTGGGGAACGGACCGGCACCCACGCGGGTCGTGTATGCCTTGATGATGCCGACGACCCGATTGATCCGGGTGGGCCCGATTCCGGTACCGACGACTGCACCGCCGGCGCTCGGGTTCGACGAGGTGACGAAGGGGTACGTGCCGTGGTCGACGTCGAGCATGGTGGCCTGGCCGCCCTCCATAACGACGACCTTGCCCTCATCGAGCGCATTGTTGAGCAGCAGAGAGGTGTCGGTGACCATCGGGCGCAGGCGTTCCGCGAACTGGAGGAACCACTCGACCGTTTCGTCGACGTCGACGTCGCGACGGTTGTAGATCTTCACGAGGAGCTGGTTCTTCTGACGCAGCGAGCCCTCGACCTTCTGGCGAAGGATCGACTCGTCGAAGATGTCCTGGACCCGGATGCCGAGGCGCCCCGCCTTGTCCATGTACGCGGGCCCGATGCCCCGGCCGGTCGTCCCGATGGCGCGCTTGCCGAGGAAACGCTCGGTCACCTTGTCGAGCGTCTGGTGGTACGGAGCGACGAGGTGGGCGTTCGCGGAGATCTTGAGCGCGGCGGTCGAGGCGCCGCGGGACTCGAGCATCTCGATCTCCTGGAAGAGCGCTTCCAGATTCACGACGACGCCGTTGCCGATGACCGGGACGACGTTCGGGGAGAGGATGCCTGCCGGGAGGAGCTTGAGCTCGTACTTCTCGCCGCCGACGACAACCGTGTGACCTGCGTTGTTGCCACCGTTGGGCTTGACGACGTAATCCACGCGGGTGCCGAGGATATCGGTGGTCTTGCCTTTTCCTTCGTCGCCCCACTGGGCGCCGACGACCACGATTGCTGGCATGAAGTACTCACCTCGAGAGTTTTCGGGCAGCCCGGATGACCAGGCATTACCACGACAGTCTACTCGGAGGGGCTGACGCGGCGCGGCGCGGCGCGGCAATGCGTATGCGTGGCGCAGGGACAGATACGCCGAAAGGGGCACGTCCGGCCGGACGTGCCCCTTTCGGCGTCGCGATTCGGGTCAGACCGCCGGTTCGGCCACGATCGCGTCGATCGCCTCGGGGTCGGACTCGCGCAGGAACTTCTCGATGCGTGCGGCTTCCTCGGCCTCGCCGATCGCCGCGGACGCACGGCCGAGCGCGTAGAGCGCACGCAGGAACCCACGGTTCACCACGTGGGAGTACGGAATCGGACCGGCACCGCGCCATCCGGCCTGGCGCAGGGCGTCGAGCCCGCGGTGGTAACCGACACGGGCATAGGCGTAGGAGTCGACCTGACGCCCCTCGGCGAAGGCTTCGTCGGCGAGGACCGCCCACGCGAGCGAGCTGGCGGGGAGATCGCGGACGACGTCCTGCGCCTCCTCGCCCGCGTCCATGCGAGAACGGGCCTCGACGTCCGGGTGGTCCTCCGGCAGATGCGTGGGCTGGGGGCCGAGCTGGCCTGCGGAGAGATTGCCGATGAGCGAAGGGTTTCCGATGGGCTGTGACATGGTGTTTCTCCTGTACTGGCGGCCGATGACGGGACGACTGTTACTGCTTCACCGCGGACGGCTGGATGGAATAGGGGTTCTCCGCGAGAGCACCGTACACCCCGCGCTCTGCGAGTTCTCCGAGGTTCGCTTCGTCCGCGACCCCGGTCGCCCAGACCTGCAGATCGGATCCGATCCACGTGTCCAGGTCCGGAGATTCCGCCGGAACCGCGACCATCGTGGCACCGACGCCCTCGAGGTCGGCCGGGGTCACGCCTGCGAGGTCGCCCTCGTACATCGCAGTGGCGCCCTTCTCCGCCGCGACGCGGAGCGCCTCCGGGTCCCCGGAACGCACGATGACGGCGTCCATCCGACCGGCGGACTCGACCTGACCGAGCGTCTCCCCGACGAGATCGATGGACTCGACCCGGGGAACGAACACGGTGGCATCACCGAACTCCTCGAGTGCCTGCATCCAGGTGACAGGGGTTCCCGTGTCGCTCCAGCCCTCGCCGTCGTCCTGCGCCGGAGCAGGGATGTCCGCGGCGAGGAAGGTCTCCGCATCCGTCTGCTCGACCGGAGACGCCAGGCCGAGTTCCTCCTGGGCCTCGTCCGCGTCGGCGAGCACGAGGGTGCCGTCGGAGAGCCGAGCGAGGTCGACGGCCGGCAGGTAACCGAACTTCACGACCTCACCGATGGCCTCACGCGAGTTCTCGGGGTACAAGGCCTCACCCGCGCCGACGGCTCCGACGACGGGTGACTGCAGTGCCGTCACGGTGAGTGCCTCACGCGGAGCGAACGCGTTCCACGCCACGACGCCGATCACCGCGGCGAGCGCCACTCCCCCGACGATGAGGGGGGCGAAGGTGCGCGGAGCGTTCTCGTTGCGCCCGATCTTTCCCTGGACGGCGTCCAACGCATTCGGTGCGGCCTGTTGTTCGCGAGCGCGCTCCTGACGGATACGGTCCTCGCGCCGTGCACGATTGCGACGCGTCACTGTTCGACGTCACCGTCCTTCTCTCCCCGGTGCCCGGCCAGCAACTCGGGCGGGCATGCCGAGCGCACCATGTCCTCCAGAGTCCTCGAGGCCTTCCACCCCAACACCTCCGTGATCGCCGAGGCATCCGCCACCAACCGCGGCGGGTCACCTTCACGGCGCGGCCCCACAACCGGGTCCAGAGTCCGCCCGATCACCGGCGAGATCGCGTCGATCACCTCACGCACCGAATACCCGATCCCGTTCCCCGCATTGAACACCGTCTGAGCAAGCGGCTCCGCAGTCCCCGACCGGATTCCTCGCAACCTGTCGAGCGCAACCAGATGCGCCTCGGCAAGGTCCACCACGTGCACGTAATCCCGCACACACGTCCCGTCCGGAGTCGGGTAGTCATCACCATTGATCACCACGTCCTGACCGGCGAGCAAACGGTTGTACACGATCGGCACGAGATTCATCATCGCCGTATCACGCAACTCCGGAGCCCCGGCACCGGCCACGTTGAAGTACCGCAGTTTGATCGAGTTCATCCCGAACCGCGCCGCATTGTCGAGCATCCACTCACCGATGAGCTTCGTCTGCCCGTACGGGTTGATCGGCTGGCACGGGGTCTTCTCCGTAATCATATCGACGTCCGGCTGCCCGTAGGTTCCGGCCGAGGACGAGAACACCATCGTCTTCACACCAGCGTCCTGCATCGCACCGATGAGGTGCCGCATACCTTCCACATTGGCCTTGTAGTACCAGAGCGGCCGCTCCATCGACTCGCCGATCTGCTTGAGCGCCGCAAAATGGATCACAGCATCCACCTCGTGCTTCAGCATGAGCGCGCCCAGCTTCACCGTCGCATCCGCATCCGAGAGATCGAACGTCTCGAGCACAGCGTTACCGACACGCTCCGGCTTCCCGTTCGACAGGTCGTCGACGACTACAACGTCCTCTCCACGCTCCTGCAGAAGCCGTACGACGTGCGACCCGATATACCCGGCCCCGCCGGTCACCAACACTGACATTTGCCTACCTTCTCAGTCGGACGCATTCAAGGGAGTTGATTCCTGCAGTTTCGCAGACCGGCTGCGGTCCACCGAATCACCGGCACCGGAGACGAGGCCGCGGAGGAACCCTGCGCCCCAACACAGGTGCATGGTTGGGAGGACGAGTTTGAACCAGATGCGCTCGCGGATTCCACAGTCCTTCGCCCGCACCACCTCCGCACCGATGAGCGCAACATAGGCAGCGCTCGGCACATAGACGAGGGACGTGAACCGTCGAAGGAACTTCGGCCAACGAGCGGTGGTTCCGCTGAGCTGGAGAACGGCCTCGACGAGCGCTGCGGTGATCCCGAGAACCAGCACCGGTGGAGCGAAGTACCGCACCGAGTTCCGGGAGCCATGGCGCCGCACGATCTCGGCACGCCACCGGCCGGTGGCGTGGAACTGTTGCGCGAGCTGTTTCCACGTGGAACGAGGCCAGTACGTCACCCGGAGTCGGGGATCGAACCACACACGTCCGCCGGCCTCGCGGATCCGCAGGTTGAGTTCCCAGTCCTGACCGCGGCGGAGGGTCTCGTCGAACCCGCCGAGCACGTCGAACACCTCACGGCGGAAGACGCCAAGATACGCGGATTCGGATTCCTGTGCTTCGTCGCCCGAGTGATACGCAGGCCCGCCGAGGCCCATCGGAGACATGTACGCACGGGCCACGGCCTTCTGGAACGCAGTCTCTCCCCGGGCGGCCATGAGTCCGCCGGCGTTGGCGGCTCCCGTCTCCCGCAGGACGTCGATCGCGAGCGAGGTGTAGTCAGGGGTGAGTTCCGAATGTGCATCGACGCGGACGACGACCGGCGACCGGGTGGCGCGGACGGCGAGGTTGAGCCCGGTCGGGGTGTCCCCGTCCGGGTTGTGCACGACACGGACCCGAGGGTCACCGGCGGCGAGCGCCTCGACGATCTCCGTGGTGCCGTCGGTCGACGGGCCGAGCGCGAGGACGATCTCCTTCGATCCGTCGTAGTCCTGGTCGAGGATCGTCCCGACGGCCTGGGCGATGTGCTCGGCTTCGTTGAGCACGGGCATGATGTACGAAACCCCCGGGCGCTCCGGCAGTTCCGGAAGGTCGGAAGGAGCCAGTCCTGACTCGGGCGTCACTGTTTTCGGCACGGTGCGATTCTTCCACACGGCACATGAGCGGAACCTGAGCCGGAGCCCGGCGCCGGCTCAGCACCGCCGGAGTTTCACTCCGCTCGAGGAGCAACGCCCAGGAGTCTCTCCATTGCGGCCACCCCGTACTCCGCCGCGTGGCCGTCCCCGTAGGGATTCACCGCGTTGGCCATGGCGGCGTACGCCTCACCGTCGTTCATGAGGCGCGTCACTTCGTCGACGATCCGCTGCTCGGCCGTCCCGATGAGCGCGACGGTGCCGGCGTCCACGGCCTCGGGCCGTTCGGTGTTCTCCCGCAGGACGAGCACGGGCTTCCCGAGGCTCGGGGCCTCCTCCTGGATCCCGCCGGAGTCGGTGAGGACGATGTGTGCCCGCGCGATGAGGTGGGAGAACTCGCCGTATCCGACCGGTTCGATGGCGATGACGTTGTCGAGGTCCTCGACGAACGGCCGGATGGTCTCGCGCACCTTCGGGTTCTTGTGGGCCGGCCAGACGACGACGAGGTCCGGGTGGGCCTGAGCGATCCGGCGCACCGCGCGACCGATATCGACCATGTTGGGGCCGAGGTTCTCGCGGCGGTGCGTTGTGAGCAGGAGCATCGGGCGGTCGGTCTCCCGGAGGATCGCGAGCGCCGGGTCCGAGAACGTCGCGGGCTGCTGGACCGCCCAGTGCAGTGCATCGATCACGGTGTTCCCCGTGACGACGATCGTGTCGTCGGAGACACCGTCGTGGAGAAGGTTCGCGCGGGACACCTCGGTCGGGGCGAGGTGGAGCGCGGCGATCTGGGAGACGAGCTTGCGGTTCGCCTCCTCAGGGAACGGGGAGTGGAGGTCACCGCTGCGCAGGCCCGCTTCGAGGTGGACGACGGGGATCTCGCGGTTGAATGCGGCGATTCCCGCGGCCATGACCGTCGTCGTGTCGCCCTGGACGAGCACGGCATCGGGCGTGTGCTCCGCGTACACCTCGTCGATCCGGGCCATGACCTTCGCGGCGATCCCGTTGAGGGTCTGGCCGTGGGCCATGAGGTCGAGGTCGACATCGGGTTCGATGCCGAAGACGGAATTCACCTGGTCGAGCATCTCCCGGTGCTGCGCCGTGACGACAGTGCGCACGTCGAGGGTCTCCGAGGCCTCCAGCGCCCTGACGACCGGTGCGACCTTGATCGCTTCCGGCCTGGTGCCGTACACGACCATGACGACGGGGCGGGTGGTCGTGTCGGTCACTGGGTTCTCCATCGTGTGTCGTTCCGTGCCGCTCGGTCGAGGGCGATGCTCACACTAGTCGGCGTCACGCCTTCTCGAAGACGACGGTGGTGGCGGAACTGGAGACCAGGTCGATGTCGAGGGCGCCGGGCTCCGACGACGTAACGCCGGATCCCTCACCCGTGAGCGCGGACAGGGGCGTGAAACCGGTGGAGTTCTCGGCGTCGTTGGCCGGGCCGTGGATCTGCGCGGCCTCCGTGGCCCGGTATCCCTCGGGCACCGAAATGCTCACGGGATTCCCGCGGGATTCGGCTGCGTCGTTGTTGTTGACGACCGTCACGACGATCGCGTCGTCCTTCTCCACCGCATACGACCGGAGGTTCCCTCCCCCGGTGTCCTCCGTGCCGAGAACGCTGCCGCCGACGCTCAGGGACGCGAGTTCGAGCGCCGGGTGGTTGACCTGCTCACGCACCTCGCCGGAGCCACCGGAGTCACCCGACCCTTCCGTCTCCCCCACCGCGGAGCACACGACGGACATCGTGGCACCCGTGTCGCACGGACCGAGCATCGAGTGCATGTTGAGGCGCGCCACACCGAGTTCGGCTGCGTGGAGCACATAATCGACGGTCCACAGGGCAGTCGCATGAGTGCGCGACGAGGGAGTCGTTCCTGAGCACGACGTGGAACCGGTCTCCTCGACCCACAGCGGAAGACCCGCGGCTTCCGACTTCTCGAGTCCGATGCCGAGCATCTTCGCCGCCGCATCATGGACGACAGGATCGACGAGGTTCTCCGGTAGCGGCCCCCGCCCCGGAACTTCGGTCGAATCGCAGTTGTACGTCGCATACCAGTGCTGGGTGAGCGCGGTCGTGCCGGGGAAATCCGCCTCGAGGAACGCTGTGAGCCACGCGCCGTCGAAGGCACCGGGGCCCACGATCGGCGCGTCCTCACCGACGGCTCCGTCGATCGCCTCGATGTACTCGCCGGCCTGCTCGACGTATTCCTCCTCGTTCCACGAGTCCTCCCGGATCTTCAGGCCCGGACGGGTGTCGACCGTGAACCCGTTCGGTTCGTTCCCGATGGAGATCCCGATGAGGTTGTCGCCGAACACCTCCACCGCGTGAACGGCCATATCGGCACCGCGTTCGGGATCGAAGTCCCCCAGCGGTATGCCGAGAGTCACGTCGGACCCGAGCGTCTCGGCCATCCGTCCGACGCGTTCGAGGTCCTCCGGTGTCACGACGGTGTAGGAATCGTCCGGCGCGGTTTCGTCCTCGGACGTCCAGAACACCCGTCGATCGAGTGAGTTCCCACCGAATCGCAGTCCCGGCGACCCGAGTTCCGCGAGCACCTCGTCGAGGTTCCCGGTGTCCGGGTCCCACCGCTCGTCGGGGAGGTCGGTCGCCTCGAAGGACAGCCCGATGAGGTTCGACTCCACCTCGTTGTCGCTCGGTTCCCCGTCGACGACGACAGTCGCCGGTTCGCCGTCCACCGACGCCCCTCCGAATTCCTGGACGAACGGTGCGGCGCTCGTCGGATCCGGCGGCGTCGAGGGCGCTTCGTCCGACTTCGTTCCGCTGCATCCGACACCGGCCATCAGTGCAAGGGTGCCGGCGAGAGCGAAGTACCGGGTACGTGTGCGTCGCGTCATCCGTTCTGTCCTCCGTGCGTCTCCGGAAACGGCTTCGGTGAGCCGCCGCGAGGGTCTTCGAGCAACGCCACCGTGAGCGCTGTTCCGTCCTTCGGCCACGTCTCACGTGGCTCGTCGTGATTCGTGCCCAGTGTCTCCCAACGGAGCACATAGGTGTGTTTCGGATCGAACCCGTACGACTCGCCGAGATCGACGGCGACCCGGGCACCGAGCGCGGGGTCGTTCCCCCGCACGTCGGTGAGTGCACGTGGGTACACCGGTGCTCGGCCGCTCTGGGACACGAACGCGAACGACTCGTCGACGGTGAGTGTCTGCCGCGCGCCGTGGCACGAATACTCGATCGAGAGTGTCCCGTCGTCGTTCGCCTCTGCGCCTGCGACCCCGAACGGTATCGAGAGTGTGCCGGTACCTTCGAACTCCATCGGGTTGTCCCATGTCGTCAGCTGATGTGTCCGCCAGTCGCCGCCCTCGTCCGGCTCGGCCGCCCACAGTTGTACGTTGCCGTGCGCGTCGTACTTGGAATACGTCACGACGACACGGTTCCGGGAACCGAACCCGATCGCCTGCAGCCCGTTCACGAGCCCGCCCCCGGACGGGACCGGATCGACGACGTCGCCCTCACCATGCCGGAAGGGCAGCGTCAGTGGCGTGCCGTCCGCGGCGTACCACTGCACGAAGTCCTTCGTTCGCGCGTACGTGAGCACGCTGTTCGTCGCGACGTCCGGGGTGTCCCTCCACACCCACAGCATGTGGAAGAACCCGTCGGGGCCGAAGGTGGGCTGGGTCTGATAGGCGTTCCAGTCACCGTGCGGATCCTGCGTGGAACCGTTCCCGTCGAAGAGTTGCCCGTCGACCACGCTCGACCACGACTTCGACTTCTCGTCATAGCGATTCATGAACGTCGATCCGTCGCCCGACCCACCGTCACGGTAGTAGAAGAAGAGGCCACCGTTGCCCTGCCTGAGGAAGACCGGATACGTGACTCTGTCCTCGGGTGTGTTCTCCACCATCGTCGGGACGCGGGCGAGGGTGTCGATATTGCCGCCGGGCTGCGTCCGGAAGTACTCGAGTGGGGTGCCGTGCATGTTCCCGGACACGTGGAGGGCGTTGTCCCTGTCCACTGCCAGGGTCACGTAGTTGTGGCTGTCCCACCCGAGAGTCGAGTCGAGGGCTCTGTGGGTCCACCCGGACACGGGCAGCCCGTTCACCCCGATCTTCCGCTGCGCGATCGTCATGACCCGGTCGGGGTCGTAGTAGGCGACGTACTGATCCGTCTCGGTCGTGAGCAACGACTGTCCGACGTACATCCCCGCCCAGGTCCTTCCCACGTCCTCGGACCGGTCGACGACGGTCGAGGAAGTCGCAGCGGCCTTCAGGCCGGGGCTGCCGGCGGTGCATTGCGCCGGTGCGGGGAACCGTTCGATCGCCGAGGCGGTCGGAGTGGGTGGGCCGCTCGCCTCGGGGCGATCCGTCGTCGCCGTCGGAGACGGTTCGCTTCCGGTGCACCCCACCAGCAGGGCGAGGCCGAGCGTCGCGGCGACGACCGGGCGCACGTGCTGACGGGCGCCCCGCCGGCGAACGCGACCTGCCGACGCACCCACGGGTTCAGTCCCGGCCGTAGATGTCGCGCGTGTACACCTTGTCGCTCACGTCGGCGAGGACATCGGTCTGCCGGTTCGCGAGGATGACGTCCGACCGACGTTTGAATTCGTCGAGGTCACGGATCACATCCGAGCGGAAGAAGGAGTCCTCGGGGAACTCGGGCTCGTACACGACGACCTCGACGCCCTTCGCCTTGATGCGCTTCATCACGCCCTGGATGGCGGACTCCCGGAAGTTGTCCGAACCGGATTTCATGATGAGCCGGTAGATCCCGACGACGTTCGGATTGCGGCGGAGGACGTCCGTGGCGATGAAGTCCTTGCGGGTCGTGTTGGAGTTCACGACGGCCTGGACGAGGTTCTGCGGCACGTCCTGGTAGTTGGCCAGAAGCTGCTTCGTGTCCTTCGGGAGGCAGTAGCCGCCGTAGCCGAAGGAGGGGTTGTTGTAGTGCGATCCGATGCGGGGATCGAGCCCGACGCCTTCGATGATCTGGGCGGAGTCCAGTCCGTGCGTCGCCGCGTACGTGTCGAGTTCGTTGAAGTAGGCCACGCGGAGGGCGAGGTACGTGTTCGCGAAGAGTTTGATCGCCTCGGCTTCGGTGGGATCGGTGAGGAGGACGGGCACGTCGCTCTCGAGTGCGCCCTCGACGAGGAGGTCCGCGAACATCCGTCCGTCCTCGCCGCGGTCCCCCACGACGATCCGGGACGGGTGCAGGTTGTCGTAGAGCGCCTTCCCCTCTCGCAGGAACTCCGGGGAGAACACGAACCGGGTCCCCGGGTGGTCCGACTTCATCCGTTCGGTGAACCCCACCGGCACGGTCGACTTCACCACGATGAGCGGGTTCGTCTGCGCGGCGATCACCTGTGCCACGACGGATTCGACCGAGGAGGTGTCGAAGAAGTTCGTTCGCTCGTCGTAGTTCGTCGGCGTTGCGATCACCACGACGTCGGCGTCTGCGTACGCCGCGTCCCCGTCCGTCGTCGCCACGAGGTCGAGGTCCCGGGTGGACAGGTACTCGGAGATCTCCGCATCGACGATCGGTGAGATGCCGGCGTTGATGAGATCGACTTTCTCCTGCGAGAGGTCCACCGCGACGACCGAGTGGTTCTGCGCGAGCACGATGGCGTTCGAGAGGCCCACATAGCCGGTACCGGCGATAGCGATCTTCACGATGGGGATTCCGTTCGGTCGAGGTCGGGACGGGACGAATCTGCTGTGGCGAAGGCGCACGGCCTCCGCATCACGATGACTTCATGATCGCATCGAGGGCATGAGAGGTAGATGAGATGTCTCGTGCCCCGTCCTGCTCGTAATAGGGCACATGGGCGGTGAGTCGGCCGCACGCAGCGTCGATCGCCCGCTGTGGTCTGTGCGGTCGATCGCGGGTGCGGATGTCCCCGAGTTCGATCGTGCGGCAGTCCGGGCTCGCGAATGCCGACAGGTGGAGGGCGGATCCCACTGCACCTGCCAGCACGGG
The DNA here is from genome assembly GCF_039529845.1 of Brevibacterium samyangense. Taxonomy (NCBI): domain Bacteria; kingdom Bacillati; phylum Actinomycetota; class Actinomycetes; order Micrococcales; family Brevibacteriaceae; genus Brevibacterium; species Brevibacterium samyangense. The sequence goes on from NZ_BAAANO010000031.1 coordinate 32,237, forward strand.
CGCCTGCGACGCAACACGGATCTGCTCGTCCACGGGGTGTTCCTGCGGGTGGAAGACGCGGAACCCGCGCGCGGCGAATTCCCGGTCGAGAAGCGGATCCGTTCTCGTCCTCCGTGGGTCGCTGGTCAACCTGCTCCTCGACAGGAAGACGGGTTCGCCGGCCGTATGGGCGTTCGGCGACATCCGCTCCCACTGCCGCACCGCGGTCGGATGCACCATCGAACTGAGGAAGACGGTCCGCGAGGGCACGACGAGGTGGTCGACCCGGGCCCACCCTGTATTCACGAGAGTCTGCGCGGCACCCCAGCCGGCGCGGGTGATGAGCGTGGTCTGCCACGGCTTGATCGCCTCGGTGCCGACGAACCGGTGGTAGACGACTCCTGCGACAGGTCGGGGGTCCGGCCACAACCGCGTGACGGTCTCGGTGATGAAATGCCCGAACTCCGGCATCCAGTGGCCGCCGTAGAGCCATGTGCCCCGGAGGTGGACCATGTCCCTGCCGAGGTCCTCCGGCGGCAGGGAGCGGGGGTTGTCCTCGACCACGAGGCCGCCCGGGCCGCTGAGGCGGAGGGATTCCTCGACCAGGGTGCCGGCCGCGGTGTAGACCGCGCCACGGAGTTTCCTTCGCCTCCCCTCCGCACGGACGGCGAACGGTGAGAGAACCGCATTGTCGACGTCGCGGATGCCTACGTTCATCTCGATTTCCGCGGGCGGTGTCGCGCGTTCCCACCGGACCAGGTCTTCTACGCCCATGTACCGGTCAGTCCTTCCGCGACCGGAGTCGGAGCACGTCGTCGAGCATGACCTGGGCACGCGCGGCGAAGCTGTGGTGTGTGCGTACGTATTCCGAAGCCGCGCGCAGGTTCTCGTCCGTGTAGACGGCCCCGGGCCCCGCCTCGGCGACGGAGAGCAGCTCCGCGGGCGAGCGGAAGGTCGCCACCCCCTGCGGAAGGATGTCCCGTGGCACGAGGTCGTCGAGTCCGTCGACCTCGTCCGTGAGGAGGCGCCCGCCGGAGGCGAGGACGTCGAAGATCCGGTTGGAGACGAATCCGTGGTCGCGCATATCGGACCAGTGATCGTTCAACGCCCATCGCGCTCCCCGGTAGTAGCGGCGGAGTTCGTCGTTCGGGATGTACGAACCGGCGATGTTCTCCTCCGGCACCCGCCCTTCCCAGTCGTTGCCGTACACCGCGACCGGCAGTCCGGCGTGGGCCGTGTGCCAGGCCGCCGGACGGTACTGGTGCCGGGAGTTCCCGACCATGACGAGCTTGTCCGCGACCTCGTCCGCGGGATCGTCGATGAAGAATCGGGAAGGATCCGTGCACTGCAGCAGCGGCGTGACGTCGACTCCCCACTGCGACTTCATCAGTCCGGGCCACGTCGTGCTCGCGGCATAGGCCTTGTCGTAACCGACGATCTCCCGGGCGGCGACGTCGTCGGGGTGGCTGATGACCCACAGCAGTTTCGTGGATTCCGTCGGCAGCGCGAAGGACTCGAGCCCGCGGAGGTTGAGGACGACGTCGTCGAGGTGGGCCGACTCGCGCGCTGCGTTCGGCCCGTAGTCGACGACGGCCGACTGGCCGAGTTCCCGCAGCGCCGACGCCAGGGACTGTCCGAAGTGGTAGTCCCCCCACGATGCGGCACCTTCGTGCGCGGGAGCGGCGGTCTTGATCGCCCACCGCAGCCGGGGCACGCCCTCCTTCACCGAGGTGAGCGGACGCGGGCGCACGTGCGCGACGGGCCAGAGCGCGGGGTTCTTCTCCGCGCTCACCGAATCGAACCCGGCGAACTCCACGTCCACACCGGCGGCGTCGAGGAGCGCCCGGGAGTCCTCGCTCCGACCGGACCACTCCTCGTGGAACATCCGGACGTCGGCGGCAGCGTCCGCGGTCTTCGCGTACGTGTTCGCCCGAAGGAGCTGGAACGCGGTGTGTGTGTCCAGCAGGATCGGTCGTTCCGCGGACAGCCTGCGGGAGAAATCCAGATCGGCCCACAGCTTCCGGAGCTTGGTGTTCATCCCCCGGACGGAGAGTGCGGACGCGGTCCGCATGAGCAGCGGCCAGGGGGCGGCGGGAGTCTCGACGAAGCGTTCCTTCCACTCCGGCCAGTCACGTGGCAGTCCCCGGAGGAACGGCACGGGGTCGGTCGACCCGTCGGGGAAGACGACTCCTGCGTCGTGGATGAGGCGGGTGCCGTCGAGCACGACCGGGTGGAGTGCCTCTGCTTCGGAGGTTCGGAGTTCATCGAGCAAGTCCGTGAGAGAACCGTCGAGCGGGCGGTGGCCACCGGACATGAGGAAGAGGAACTCCCCCGTCGCCCGGCGGATCGCTTCGTTCACGGAGAGCGGGAGTGAGCCGCCCGCGAGCGAGTACACGAAGCGCACGGCTGCGGTACCCGAGGCGGAGGTCACCGCTTCGAGCGAGCGGACCAGTGCCCAGTCGTGCGACTCGGCGATGACGATGATCTCGTGATCGGTCCCGTCGACCCATGCGGTGAGTCCGGCGAGGACATTGCGCAATTCCCGGCCGGAGGCGATTCCGTCGACGACGACGGTGACACGGCCGGCTGTGAGCACCGGCTCCTCGAACCGGCGCCACTTGTGCTTGTCCCGCACGTGGAAGTTCCAGGCCACCGATTGCGATTCGCTGATCCGGTTCGGGTCCTGGTCGTCCTCCGTGTAGCGGACGCCGACGAACGGGACGAGGTGGAGGTCGGTGATCTCGGTGAGCGAGAGGATGAGGTCGTAATCGACGGCGCGGCGCAGGGACTCGTCGAAGCCTCCCGTCCGGTCGAGAACGCTTCGGCTCACAACCAGGGCCGTCTGGTCGACGGAGTTGCTGGCCAGCAGCGATTCCCGGGTCGCCGGCACGGTGTGATGCACCGTCCTGGGGCCGAAGGAGACCGCGGTGACCGAGTACGCCGCGTCCGTTCCGGTGCCGACGAGGTGGGCGATCATGGTGTGCAGGAACTCCGGGTCCCAGGCCTTGTCGGAATCGAGGAAGGCGACGTAGTCCCCCGTGGCCGCCGCGAGTGCGGAGTTCCGCGCGGCGCTGACTCCGCGGTGGTCGAGCTTCAGGTAGTGGACGCGTGCGTCACGCGAGGACTCGGAGGCCACGATGAGTTCGGTGTCGTCGACCGAGCCGTCGTCGGCGACGATGAGCTCCCAGCGGTCGTACGACTGGTTCTTCACCGATTCGATCGACGCCCGGATGGACGCGGCGCGGTTCCACGTCGGGAGAACGATCGAGACGAGCGGACGGTCGTCGCCGGCGTCGAATGCGGCACGCAGCTCCGCGAGGGATTCCTCCTCCCGAGGCGCCTCGGCCGATCCCCGCGACGGCACCAGAGCCTGCTCCCGGGCATGCCAGTCGCGGCTCGCACGGACGAGGTCGGCGCGTACTCGGGTCAGGGTGGGCGCTGGGTTTCCGTCGACCCGCTCGTGGGGCAGGGGATATTCGGCGCCCCGGTTGAGGACGAAGGAGGCGAGCGGTCCGAAATCGCTTTCCGGCAGCCGTTCGTCGAGGAGGGCCGGGTCGAAGACCGCGGATGTGGGCTTCGTCCACGCGTCGTCGACGTTGCGGATGTACTTCAGGAGAGGGTCGGTCTTCGAGGTCCTCCAGTCCTTCGGGAACACGAAGGTCGGGTCGAAGAGCGGGTGCGGAGTGAGTCCTGCCCTGCGTCCTCGGGAGAGGTAGTCGCCGACCGCTTCTGCGGCCGTGGGGAACTCGGCGTCGGCCTGCACCTCGTACCACTCCGTGTCGAAGATGCGGGAGGCGAGGATCGTCCGGACGTCGGCCTCGTCCGGAGTCTGGGCTCCGGTGGACGTGTGGGAGGACGAGGAGCCCTTCGAGCCGTTCCGCGACGCCGCGGAGCCGGAGGTGCGTAGCTGCCGCTCGAGTTTCGACGTCGTCGCGAAGATCCGCGCGCTGAGGACGCGACGCGAGTCGAGGAGGACGAGGAGCACGAGGACCTGGAGAAGGCCGAGGACGATCCACACGAGCGGCGTCCACACCACGGTGCCGACGACGAGGAGTCCCAGGAGAACACAGCCGCCCGCCGCGAGAACGAGTGCCTTCTTCGATTTCACAGGCTCATGCCCTTTCCTCGGGTGGTGTGGTTCGTGCGAGCGGAGTCTGCGGTGAATGCCTCGTCCATGCAGTATCCGAGGCCGCTCCGCTCCCGTTCGCGGTCCGATACGACGACGTTGTTCTCCCCGGGCCGGAATGCGTAGCGGTCCCGGGTGGCGTTGAGGAACTCACGCACACCCTCCATGAGTGTGGGCTTCTGCTTCTCCGCTTCACGGAGCAGGCGCTCCGCCCCCAGTTCGTAGGGGTCGTACCGGAGGGTGTCGAACTTCAGGAGTGGGAGGCGGTCGTCGAGCAGGAATCTGTCCGCCCAGGCCGCGGCCGGATTGAAGTTCTTCGTCTGGTCACCCGTCCAGTCGGTGAGTTCCGAGAGGAACGAGTCCTTGTGCTTCACGTGCAATCGCACATCGGCGTGGTGCCTGAACCGCCGGCGAGCGAGGTCGAATTCCTCCGGCGTCGGTTCGAAATAACCGCCGGAGGCGAATCCGGCTTCGCGGACCGCTCTCGTCAGGCCGATCTCGTACGCCTGAATGACTTTCATCCGGTCGGACACCGGTTCCATGTTCTTCCAGAACGAACGGAATCCGGCGGAGCGGATGAGATTGTGTCCGGCGACGAAGAAGAAACTCTGTGCGTGCGCACCGTGACTGAGGGACCACGTCATTCCCATGAAGTCGTAACGGGAAGCCGGCTCGCTCTCGACGACGTCCCTCAGGGGGACGGACGGTCCGATGAACGAGTCATTCGAGACGACGAGGGTGTCGAAATCGGGATAGTCGGGGACGAGGTCGAGCCCCCATTTGTAACTGTAGAAGTCGTACCCGAAGTTGGGGCGCGTCGTGAAATGGACGTTCGAGGGGAGGCCTTCGAGCTCTTGCTCGTTCACTCCGGAGGTCGACACGACGACCACTCGATCCGCGTCCGCCGCGTAGGTACGGATGGTCCTCTCGGTATGCGGCCTGAGGGTGCGGTCCACGTCGTAATGCGCCATGACCACGAGAACCGACAACGCTACCTGCCCTTCGGACACCGACGACGAACAAGTCGCCAGTATGCCATTACCGGTCGGGACCGCAGTTTCCCAGCTGTTCACAGCCCCGTGCAAGAATCGCCCGTATGCGTGGAATCATCCTTGCCGGAGGAACCGGCTCTCGACTGCATCCGATCACCTACGGCGTGAGCAAACAGCTCGTCCCGGTGTGGGACAAGCCGATGATCTATTACCCGTTGAGCACTCTTATGCTCGCGGGGATCTCGGACATCCTCATCATCACGACTCCGCAGGATTCGGAGACTTTCCAGAACCTCCTCGGTGACGGTTCGAAGTTCGGGATCAACCTGAGCTACACGGTGCAGCCGTCCCCCGACGGCCTGGCGCAGGCATTCCTGCTGGGCGAGGAGCACCTGCAGGGCGGACCGGGTGCCCTGGTCCTCGGCGACAACATCTTCCACGGTACCGGCCTCGGTGCGAAGCTCGACCGCTTCACGCACTCGGAGGGCGCGACCGTGTTCGGCTACTGGGTGGCGGATCCGACGGCTTACGGTGTGGTCGAGTTCGACGGCGAGGGCAAGGCGATCTCCCTCGAGGAGAAGCCGAAGGAGCCGAAGAGCAATTACGCAGTCCCCGGTCTCTACTTCTACGACGAGACCGTTGTCGAGCGGGCGAAGCAGATCAAGCCCTCGGCGCGCGGTGAACTCGAGATCACCTCGCTCAACGAGTCCTATCTGAACGACGGACTGCTGAATGTCGAGATCCTGCCGCGCGGTACGGCATGGCTCGACACCGGGACGTTCGAATCGCTCCACGAGGCCTCGGCGTTCATTCGCACGATCGAACTCCGCCAGGGGCTCAAGGTTGCGTGCCCCGAGGAGATCGCGTGGCGCAAGGGCTACCTGTCCGACGACGAACTCGCCGAGCGCGCGAAGCCGCTCGTGAAGAGCGGGTACGGCAGGTATCTCATGGAATTGCTCGAACACGGACGCTGAATTTTCTGGAGGCTCGGGCGACTGTCATTCAGTCGACCCGAGCCTCCATGCTTTCCTCCGGAGGCGGCAGAGGTAGGCACCACCCTGTCCAAGAAGGTGCCCCGGACTAAGACCGGGACTTCACCCGTCGCCAGAGTCCTCGGAGCACCGGCACAGAGGCGGCAACTCTGGCCTGGAAGTCCCGATCGATCGGTGACGATTCCCGAGCCACCTCCGGTACCTCTTCCTGGAACGGCTCGAACATCTTCCAGGTGACCGTTCCGCCCATTGCACGGGTGACGGCGGCCAGCCCGGGGAACGTCGCCATTGGTCCCTTCACAGCAGTGTCCAGCTCGACGTCGCGCGGTTGGATGAGCCGGGGACCACCCGGCCGGTTCAGATGGACTCGAATCTTCGGGCCGCATTCTTTGTTCAATCGGCGATCGAGCACGTCCCCGTTGCGGGGGTCCCCAGCCGGAAAGCGATCGGCCGGGCTCTTGAAGGCGTACGCGTGGGCATCCCAGACGAGAACGCGCGGAGAGTATCCCTTGTCCTCCACCGACCGCAGGATTTGCGCCTCCTTCCTGAGCCCCGCGAAGTCGTCCTCCGCGCTGGATTTGCTGAGGCCGGAGATCCACACGAAGTCTTTCGATCCGCCCTGCTGAGGCGGGATCTGCGAAACGTCCGGGACGAATTCGACGTTCGGCCCCAGTTCGGCCATCCCCTTCTTCAGGTAATAGGAAAGCGTCCTGTTCCATGCAGACGTGCCGGTCAGGACCGTCGGCCTGCCGAAGTCGATCACGGGGATCTCGAGATTACCCGCCAGAACGTCCAACTGTCGGGCAGTATCCGAAGCTCCCAGGTGTGCCACATCGTCGATGACGGACCGCAGGAACCGGTATCCGAAGTTCGTCGGATGGAGTTGCGAGTCCTTGAACATCCTCTCCGCCAGCCGGTGTGACAGAAGCGGCTGTAGGGAGATCACGTTGTCCCCGATTTCGGCTTCCGCCTCAGCGAGGTTCCAAATGGGGTGACGGTACTGTCCCGAATCCATGTACCTGCCGGACTGCATGTTCGTGAACTCGCGGCCGGCCAGGCTCCAGAACAGGAAGTGGCAGTGAGGGTTGGCATCACGCACCCGTTTGACCGTCTCCATGGTCTTCCGGTACATCTTCCGATCGATCTCGGGAGTGACAAACCTTTTTTCGATTCCGCTGTACCAAGCAGGGTGGGAGGGATTTCCGAATGTTCGGTTCCCGATGCGGAAATCGGGAATGAGGAGCAACGACGGCAGCGGGTTCGAGAAGAACTCCTCGCTCTCGAACATCGGATGGAAGAGAGACACGGCACGCGCTCCCACCCATTTCACGTCAGCACGAGGCGCTGCGACCTCCCCCATGTCGATTGCCCGTCGAAGATGCACGATGTGGGATGGCCCGGCAACAACAAAGGGAGTACGTGAGGACGCACCTTTCACTTCGGAACTCCTCTATAGGAAAAACGGTCTCGTGTCCCCGCAAAGCCCGAGGACTGCTTGCTGTGTCGAATGTGCGAGGTCACGCGGAGCGCACGATCTCCACTGCTTCGTCGATCGAGAGTTCCGCAGTGTTGATGACGATGTCGGCATCCTCGGGCTCCTCGTAAGGCGAAGAGATCCCGGTGAAGTCGGGGATCTCCCCGGCGCGCGCTTTGGCATAGAGACCCTTCCGGTCACGTTCCTCGCACACCTCGAGCGGGGTGTTCACCCAGACGAGGACGAGGTCGGCGTCCGCCCCTTCGACGAGCTCCCGGACCTTGGCGCGGCCTGAGGCGAACGGGGCGATGGGAGCGGCGATCGCGATGCCCCCGTGCTTGGCGACGAGGGATGCGGCATACCCGATCCGTTCGATATTCGTCTCCCTGTCCTCGCGGGAGAAGCCGAGGCCCTTGGACAGGTGATGACGGACTTCGTCGCCGTCGAGGAGCGACACCGTGTTTCCCTCGGCCTCGAGCGCCGTAGCGAACGCCTTCGCCACCGTCGACTTCCCGGAGCCGGAAAGACCGGTGAAGAAGTAGACCTTGCCACGACGATGGGCATTCGCGTGCGAAGTGGTGACGGCTCGTGCAGCCTCGGGCGAATAGATCTCAGCGACGGCACGCGCGAAGGCATCGCCGAGTTGCGCGACCTTTTCGTGAATATCGGATGCACGTTGGGCGATCGGATCGATGATCTCGTCCGCATTCAGCGCGGAGGCGAGTGCAGCGGGCGACACACCCGCATATGCTTCGGGTCCGTTGGGCCAGGGAACGACGACGACCTGCGCTCCACCGAGATCGGTGGCAAGTGCCCGCGCATATTCGAGAAGCGCAATCGGGTGAGCCTCACCGATACCGACGACTGCATGGCGGGAAGCCGGCACCGCAATGACAACGGGGGGCGCTGCCCCGGCAACCCGCTGTCGCACAGCGTCCTCCTCGGCCTTCACCAGTGGCACCGACAGCCAGACTGCGACCTCGGAGTGTGTCGACAGCGGCGCAGTAAGGCGGACCTCGGGGTCCGCGAGCGGGCTCTGCGGGAGGGCCAGGGCCTTCTCGGAGTGGACCACACCCGCCGTGTCGACACGACCGATCGGCGTGTTCTCCGCGTCCGTGAAGACGACGTCGCTCCCCGCGCCGGGCCTCAGTTCTTCGGGCAGTTCGGGCAGGACACCGGTGAGGACGAGCTCGAGAACGTCGACGTCGTCGGGAGAGAGGACACGGGTTTCGGTCACGGGAACTTCGCTTTCCGGGGTAGGACGGTGAGTCTGATCTGCACTGCCGACTCTACGTGCCTGTGTGCGGCCCATTTCCGACCGGTTTGATTGGCAAGGTAAAAACGCGCAAATGCTAACATCGGTGACGGTCGTCACCGACCGAGAACCTCTGCGCCCACACCGAGAGACAACATGACCTCACGAAGTAGTTCGACAATCGCATCAGTGAGCCCTGCACTTCCGGACGCGTCACTGTCCGACACGGAGCTCGCGATCGCTCTCGCCGAAGGCGCCGGAAAGGTCCTCCTCACTCTTCGCGACGGTGCACTCGCACACGACGCCGAGGAATTCGACGGAAAGGCGTTCAAGGACGCCGGGGATGCTGCTTCCCAGGAATGGCTCGCCTCCGCCCTCTCTCATGCCCGCCCCGGCGACGCCGTCCTCTCGGAGGAAGCGAAGGACAGCGCTGCCCGCCTCACTGCGGACCGCGTGTGGATCATCGACCCGCTCGACGGAACACGCGAGTTCTCCGAACGCAACGATGCCGGGATCTGGCGGGATGACTTCGCCGTCCACATCGCGCTCTGGGAATCCGGTGCCGGCCTGACCGTGGGCGCTGTCGGCCTCCCCGCCAGGGGTGAGGTGAAGGCCACCCCCGCTCCGGCGTGTGCAACCGCGCGTAACGACGCCGAGGCGCCTCTCAAGCTCGCGGCGAGTCGCACCCGGCCGCCGGCATTCGTTGCCGACCTCGCGGAGCAGGGCGAGGTCGACCTCGTTCCCATGGGTTCGGCCGGAGTGAAGGTCATGGCCGTCCTCGACGGCACGGTGGACGCCTATGTCCACGGCGGTGGTCAGTACGAGTGGGACTCGGCTGCGCCCGTGGCGGTTGCGCAGGCTGCAGGACTGCACTGCACCCGGCTCGACGGAAGCCCGCTCGAATACAACCGTGAAGACCCGTGGTTGCCCGATCTGATCGTGTGCCACCCGACAGACGTCGCCCGCGTGAGCGCCATGCTCGCAAGCGTGGGTGCCAACCAGAAGCCCATGAAGGAAGGTGACCGGTGAGCTCTCACATCCTGAGCCAGCTCGAGTACCTGGAGTCCGAGAGCATTCACATCATCCGCGAGGTCGTCGCAGAAATGCGTCGTCCCGTGCTGCTGTTCAGCGGCGGCAAGGACTCGATCGTGATGCTCCACCTCGCAGCGAAGGCCTTCGCGCCCGCTCGGATTCCGTTCCCGATCATGCACGTCGACACCGGTCTGAACTTCCCGGAGGTTCTCGAGTGCCGTGACCGGTGGAAGGACCGCCTCGGCCTCAATCTCGTCGTCGCGAGCGTGCCCGATGCGATCGAGCGTGGACTCGTCCAGGAGGAGCCGAACGGTTCCCGTAATCGGATCCAGACCCCGGTTCTCCTCGAGGCCCTCGAGAAGGGTGAGTTCGACGCCGCGTTCGGCGGAGGTCGTCGTGACGAGGAGAAGGCGCGCGCCAAGGAACGTGTGTTCTCCTTCCGTGACGAATTCGGCCAGTGGGACCCGAAGAACCAGCGCCCGGAGATCTGGAACCTCTACAACGGTCGTGTGCATCAGGGCGAATCGATCCGTGTGTTCCCGATCTCCAACTGGACCGAGCTCGACATCTGGCAGTACATCGCCGCCGAGAACATCGACATTCCGGAGCTCTACATGGCGAAGGAGCGCGAGGTCGTCGACCGCAACGGCATGCTCTTCGTCGTCAACGAGTTCACGCCGAAGCAGGACGGCGAAACCTCTGAGGTGAAGTCGGTCCGCTACCGCACCGTCGGCGACGCGAACCTCACCGCTGCCGTCGAGTCGCCGGCCGCCACGCTGCAGGACATCGTCGACGAGGTCGCGGCCGTCCGCCTCACCGAG
>NZ_BAAANO010000032.1:0-3422 GCF_039529845.1 Brevibacterium samyangense
GACATCCGGAACGACTGCTCCACATGCCACAGGTCGTGATACGACGACACCACTTCCGCTGCCGGCATCAGCGACGCGGGAATGTTCGTGACGTACCCCTTCAACCCGGCAACCTTCCGCGCCCGGGCCAGCGCGGCCTGATCGAGCTTGTACTTCTTCCCGTCCGCCTTCACGAACCGCGGCTTCCGGGCCGGTTTCTCCCCGTCGATCACGGCCTTCGCCCGGTTCTCCTGCAAGGTCAGGGTCTGTGTGTCGCGGACGTATCGTTTCCTCGAGTACGCCCACACCGCCCGCCACGCCAGCGGGTACTCGTCGGGATCCCAGACGGGCTCGGCCTTGAGGTTCTTCTGGTTGCCGGACTTCGAACGGCCGTCCCTCGGGGTGATCGTGTCGATGAGCTGCCCGTCGTAGAAGTCTTCGCCGTGCCAGTGGAAATGCGACTCCAAATCCAGTGGTGCCTTCGACGTGCGTGCCCCGACGATGAACCGCAGCCCTGCTTCGTCCAGTTGCCGCATGTTCGCTGCCGACAGTATGCCGGCGTCCGCGACGATGACCATGTCCGTGATGCCGTGGCGTTCCTGGAACTGCTTCACGATCGGCAGGAAGGTGTGGGTTGAGTATTTGGACCTTTGGGTGCCATCGAATATTGCCTCTCGGGGCCACCCGTATCGCCGGTGGGAGCCAGTGGCCCGATGGACTCGGGGCCACCGGCTCCCACCGTCTCGACCTACCTGCTCGATCCGGTAGCAACGACCTCGCGCATGTTATGCGTTCCCGTGTCAACCCACACCGCGTTGTGAACGATCCGGTCCATGATCGCATCGGCGTGAACCCCGCCGCCTAGCCGGTGATGCCAGTCCTTCTTCGCGTACTGCGTACAGAACACCGTCGACCCAGCGTCGTACCGGCGTTCCAAGAGTTCCAACAACATCGACCGCACCGACTCATTCGGCGGGTCCAATAGCCACTCATCGATCACGAGCAACCCGTACGAGGCGTACTTCTTCAAGAACTTCACCGTGCCGGATGGCTTGTCCGCAGCCTGCGCCCACACTTCCTCCAGATCCGGCATCCGAATGTAATGCGCGCGAATCCGCCGCTGACATGCCTGTTTCGCAAGAGCACACCCCAGGTACGATTTCCCCGATCCGGTGAACCCCTGGAACACTACATTCTGGTGCCGCTCGACGAAGCCGCAGGACGCCAACCCCGCGATCACGTTCCGGTCCAAACCACGTTCGTCGACCAGGTCCAGCCGCCGTAGATCCGCTTCCGGGTACCGTAGGCCGGCACGACGAATCAGACCCTCGATCTTCCCGTGCGTGAACGTCTGATGTGCCTCGTCGATGACCAACGCGAAACGCTCCGCGAATCCCATCCCACGCACCTGTTCCTCGTCCTGAGCTTCCAGCGCCTCCAGCAATGCCGCCGCGCCCATCTCGCGCAGCTTCCGCTTCGACTCGATATCGATCATGCTCACGCCTGTCCTCCCGAGTAGTAAGCGCCTCCACGCACGTACCCGCTACCGTCCTCGGGATCGTCGACCGGCCGGTGACCGAGGGATGCGAGTCTGTCCTGCCCGGTAGCCAGGATCGGTTGAATGTGCGCATACCGCGGGGACCGCACCGGGGACGTCAACGCCAACGCGCACGCGTGCTCCACACGCGCTGCGGCATACCGTCGCGAAAGCCGCAGCACGGCAAGCGCCGAATCGAGTCCCTGCTCGAGGACCTGCACGGATTCGAAGATCCGCTCGATGACGATCACCGTCGACGGGCCGATCCTGCCGGCCCACTCCCTCACACGTGCGGCATCCCACGGCTCGTACCGCCTGGCCCCGACACGATCGGCATCCCGGGTGCGGTACTGCCCGACGACCCCGGCAGGACACACCAGGTGGCTGGCGATCCGCTGCGTCCCTTCGTACACCTCGAGCGTCCGATCGGTGATCCGCAGATCCACACGGGATCCAATGAACGAGTACGGCACCGAGTAGTGGTTCTTCTCGAAGGCCACGTACCCGTCACGCGCGACCTTCCGCCCGTACACCCACGACGCGATCTCGTACGGCACCACGGGAAGCGGCGTCATCAACGGGAACTCCTCCGCGGTGAACACGCTGTACCGGGACCCTTCCCGTTTCTGGAACGGCCGCCGGTTGTACTCCCGGACCTGTCCATCGATCGCCTCCTGCAACTGGGCAAGAGACGTGAACTCCTGATCGCGAAGGACCGCGATCACGTACATCGCGACGTGCCACACCGTGTTCTCCGCGCTCGGTTTGTCCTTCGGTTTGCGCACACGCCCGGGCAGCACCGCGGCGCTGTAATGAGCCGCCAGTTCGCGGTAGGCGTCGTTGAGGACGATCTCACCGTCCTTCGGATGCGCGATCACCCCGGTCTTGAGGTTGTCCGGAACGATGCGCGGCACCGACGCGCCGAAGAACTCGAACATTCCCACGTGCGCCCGTAACCACGACTCCTGTCGCATGTCCGTACTCGCGTACACGAAGGCGTACCTCGAGAACGGTAGACATCCGACGAACAAGTAGACCTTCTGCGACTGCCCGGTCACCGGATCGCTCAGCCGCATCGTCGGTCCTGACCAGTCGACCTCGACGGTCTGAGCGGCTTTGTGCCCGACCCGCGAAGCGGCCCCGGTGATCAGCAGATGCCGTTGGTAGGTCTTACAGAACCGGTCGTAGCCCATCGCCGGGACCTGGTCACGGGCACACCGATCGGCATATTCGCTGTGCAGAAGCTTCAGCGTCACGCCGACTCGGGAGAGCTCCCGGTGAACACCGTCCCAGTCCGGTTGGGTGAACACGGACTCGTGTTCACCCCGTCCGGGAAACAGCCGCGAGTAGACGACGTCCTCGGACTCGTCGGCGATGTCCGCGTAGGTGATCCCCTGTTCCAGTGCTGCGTCGAGGACCGCGCTCACGCTTTTGCGTGACATGCGGTGCGAGGCCGCGATCGTGCGGCCCGAGAGGCCTTCGGCGCGGAGTTTGAGGACGAGTTTCGCCCTGATCTTGCGTACCATGTGGTTTCGCTCCTTCTGCCACGTGCCCATACACGTGGCGGGAAGAGCGTAGGAACAGTGGCCCCGAACGAGGTCACAGGTGGCCCCCAAGGACGCTAATCGAGCTGCGAGCTACTGGCGCCGATCGGCGTAGCTAGCGGACCCCAGCAAAGCGAATATTCAGTGGGTCTCGGCTTTGTTCCCTTCGAAGCAACCGATCTCGAGGGGGAATCCGTTCCGGTCGACGAGGAGCCCGACGACGATCTGCGTATCGACGCGGCGTTCTTTGGAGTACCCGACCTGCCGCAGCTCGTCTTCTTTCTCGGCTTCGAAGTACAGGGTCGTGACGTCGTAGAGCACCAGGGAGATATCGCCGTGGGTCGTCGAGTACTCGAAGCACT
>NZ_BAAANO010000033.1:0-35427 GCF_039529845.1 Brevibacterium samyangense
ATCGGTGGCCCCCAAAGGCACGATTCGGTGGCTCCCATGCCTACGAATATTCACGGTGAGCGTCTCCGGTGCGGCAGGGCACCGTCCGACGACGAAACGCACCGACGAGGAGCAGGTGGCGGACCCCGGCCTGGTTTACGAGGCGTACAAGGCGATGCCCGAGGAGTACGCGCTCGCCGTCCTCCTCGCGGCATGGTGCCAACTCCGGCAGGGCGAAGTCCTCGCACTACGTCGGCGGGACGTGAACGTGAACGACGGGACCGTGCGAGTCCGTCGTCAGGTGCAGTGGATTACCGGTCAGGGTGCTGTCGTGACACCGCCGAAGTCGGGACTGATGCGCGGGTAGGTGTCACATGATCTGCGGCGCTGAGGAGCGTTGCAGGGAAGGATGTGCATCATGCCTGCTCCCTACCCCCAGGAGTTCCGTGACGACGTCGTCCGCGTCGCGAGGAACCGCGAACCTGGCCAGAAGCTCTCCCAGATCGCGCGTGACTTCGGAATATCCGAGTCGTGCCTGACGAACTGGATGCGTCAAGCCGACGTCGAGGACGGCAACAGGCCCGGCAAGACCCGGGAGGACTCGGTCGAGCTGCGCGATGCGCGCAAGCGGATCCGGCTGCTCGAGCAGGAGAACGAGGTCCTCCGCCGTGCCGCGGCCTACCTCTCCCAGGCGAACCTGCCGGGAAAAGGTTCTACCCGCTCGTGACCGAGCTCGCCGCTGACGGGATCCCCGTCGCGGTGTCCCTGCGGGTCTTGAAGCTCTCCCGCCGGCCCTACTACCGCTGGCGGAAACAGCAGGTCACCGAGGCCGAACTGGTCGAGGCCTACCGGGCCAACGCCCTGTTCGACGCGCACCGCGACGATGACACCTTCGGCTACCGACTGTTGGCCGACGAAGCCGCCGATGCTGGCGAGGTGATGTGTCGGCGGACCGCATGGCGGATCTGCCGGGACAACCAGTGGTTCTCCGCTTTCGGGAAGAAGCGAGGCAAGAACGGCAAGCGGCCCGGCCCGCCAGTGCACGATGATCTCGTCCAGCGAGACTTCACCGCTGACGATGTCAACGAACTCTGGCTGACCGATATCACGGAGCACCCGACTGGCGAGGGCAAGCTCTACCTCTGCGCGGTCAAGGACGTCTTCTCGGGTCGGATCGTGGGCTACTCCATGGACTCCAGAATGAAGTCCCGACTTGCAGTGAACGCCCTGGACAATGCCGTTATCCGCCGCGGCGACATCGCGGGTTGCATCGTGCATTCGGACAGCGGATCGCAGTTCCGCTCCAGGAAGTTCGTGCGTGCTCTGCACCGCCACCACCTGATCGGATCGATGGGGAAAGTCGGTGCTGCCGGAGACAACGCCGCGATGGAGTCCTTCTTCGCCCTGCTGCAGAAGAACGTCCTGGACCGCAAGCGGTGGCGCACTCGAGAGGAACTCCGGATCGCGATCATCACCTGGATCGAGCGGACCTATCACCGCCGCCGCCGGCAGGACAGCCTGGGCCGATTGACCCCCATCGAGTACGAGACCATCATGAACCCGACCGTCAGCCTGGCGGCCTAAACCCAGCTGTCACCTATCGGCGCACCAGTCCCTGAGTCGCCGCCGCACCATCCCAGGCCTCCTCGCCTCGAGCCCCCACCGACCGGGAGTGTTGCTACGACGCTATGACACCACCAACCGACAGTCATCTCTTGCCGATTTACATTCAGCCGACGACCTGAATGAAGCCAGCAGCCGAATGCACTCGACGGTCTACGTCGAAGTCGTGGTCTGGTCCAGGTCTCGCCGTCCCTTGCGGAGCCCGATTTCGTAGGCTGTAAAGGAAATGAGCGTCAGTGCGATTAACGGCAGCACGAACCACGCCATGGCTACGGTGAATCCCTCCAGTGCATCGTGCGCTGTGGCA
Source organism: Brevibacterium samyangense (assembly GCF_039529845.1). NCBI lineage: Bacteria > Bacillati > Actinomycetota > Actinomycetes > Micrococcales > Brevibacteriaceae > Brevibacterium > Brevibacterium samyangense. Next base: position 1,910 of record NZ_BAAANO010000033.1, read on the forward strand.
GCCAGCACAAGGTATCCGGTGTAGGCGGCGTACAAAACCACGAACAAGCCGCCCTCCCAACGCGCCACCGCGAAGCCCGTGAACGCGATCGGCAGTAGTGCCACTGCGGCCGCCAGCATTACTGGGATATCGAAGGCCACTGCGGCGCCGGATACGGGAATGCCTTCAAGAGAGATGAGCGCGGTTAGTCCTAGCACTACCCCTATGTTGATGATATTGCTGCCGACCACGTTGCCCACCGCTAGGTCCCGTTCACCGCGACGCACGGCAATGATGGACGTCGCCAGCTCGGGCAGCGATGTCCCGACAGCCACAACGGTCAGTCCGACCACGAGGCTGCTTACGCCCAACGTGGTGGCTATGTTCACTGCTCCTTCCACGAGCAGCGTGGCACCGGCGACCAGCAACGCGACCCCCAGCAGCACAAAGAAGAGCGACCTGCTGACCGAGGCGCCTAGCGCAGCCCCTTCCTCGTCGGCCGGATCGACGGTTGCCGAATCTCCTGTCCCTTCCCGGGCATTCACCGCGGTCTTGGCGTCCCGCCGACTAATCACCACGGACATTATGGTGTGGACCACCACACCGAAAAATAGTATCAGCCCGTCCACCGCACTGATCCTCCCATCCAGGGACACAAGGAGCAGTAGAACTGACAAGACGACCATCAGGGGCAGGTCAAAGCGGACCAGCCTCCGCTTTACAGCGAGGGGAACGACCAGCGCGGACAGTCCCAGGATGAGCAGGACATTAACAATGTTGCTGCCAACCACATTGCCCACGGCAAGCCCGGGTTCATCACGCAGTACAGCACCGACGCTCACTGCGAACTCGGGTGCCGACGTCGCCGCTGACACTACGGTGAGACCGATCACCAATGACGAAACCCCGAAACGTCCGGCCAGTGCTGACGCCCCACGCACCAAAAATTCCCCACCCAAGACCAGCAGCACCAGTCCGGTCACGATCCGTCCAATATCAAGCACATCCATGAGTAGGAGTGTACGGACCACAGTTCAGGCCCTGCCACGAGCACCCGCTGACCTCGAGATTTCACTGGGGTGTGGTTGTCGCGCGTCAGACTTAGTGGCAGGGCCGTTTTGTAGGTCCTGAAGGAGAGTCAGACATGGGTAGACCACCCTCGATTCCGGCGGAGAAGAAGCCCCGGATAGTGCTGAGCGTGCTGGCCGGCGAGATGTCCATCGCCGAAGCGGCACGCAAGGAGAAAGTCAGTGAGCAGTCCATCGGACGGTGGAAGGCCGAGTTCGTGGAAGCCGGCAAGACCGCCCTGGTGGCCGGCAGGTCCGGACCATCCTCCCGAGAGGAACAGCTGGAGGCCGAGGTCGCCGAGCTGACCCAGGCCTTGGGCGAGGCACACCTGGAGGCCAGGGTGTGGAAGAAGTCCGCGGAGGGCCGGTTGGGCCCTTCGAGGACCTCGAGGTGATCCGCGTGGAAGCGGGCATGTCGACCGCGAGGTTCTGCCAGCTCTTCGACATGCCCGAGCGGACCTGGCGCCGCTGGCAGGCCAAGGCCCGCACCGGGACGGCGGTGAAGGGACCGTGGCCGCAACCGGCACGGCAGGCCGCCAGGGAACTGGTGGTCAAGCACGCGCTGGCCCATCCGGCGTGGGGGCATCGGAAGATCTGGGCGATGGTCCGCCACGACGGGCATGTTGTTTCCGAGGCGACCGTGCTGCGAATCCTGCGCGACGAGGGGCTGATTCTGCCCGCGCAGTACCAACGCGAGCGACGGAAGCTGGCCGAGCGGCGCAAGGCCGCGTTCGCCACCGAGCCCTCAGGCCCGAACCAAGTCTGGCAGCTGGACTTCAGCGAGTTCGAGACCACCACCGGAGGGACCTGGCGGCTGGCCGGGTGCCGGGACTACTGGTCCAAGTACGAGCACCCCTTCCACGTTTCGCCCACCGGGAACCAGCACGACGCGATCGACGCGATCGAGTTGGCCCTGGCCGACTACGAGGCCATGTTCGGTCACCCGCTGGTCGAGGCCTGCCCGGTCGATCCCGAGACCGGTGAGCTGTTGCCCGTGGTGACCATCGTGACGGACAACGGCGGGCAGTTCCGGTCCTTCCGCTTCGAGTCCTTCATGGCCGCCCACCCCGAGCTGCACCACGTGCGCACCCGAGTGAAGACCCCGGGGCAGAACGGGTCGCGTGAACGCGGCTTCGGCACGCTGAAGTACGAACGGCTCTACCTGGACGAGATTGACGACGCGATCGTGCTCGCCGAGCGGGCCGAGGACTACCGGATCGAGTACAACGAGCTCCGGCCCCACGAGGCCATCTCATGGAACCGGCCCAAGGAGGTGCACCTGGGCCTGGCCGACCCCACCACCCCGACATTCAAAACCAAGGAAATCCTGCCAACTACTTGACGCGGGACACGATCGAGTTCGGTGGGTGTGGCCGGACGGACGGGGGTGGCCCCGGCGAGGACCGTGGGATGGGCGAACCAGTCGATCGGCACCCGGGAGTGGGGATCGGAGAAGGGATCGCCCGCCGGGAGTCCGTCGAGCACCTGGAGTCGGTGTCCGGCGACGTTCTGTGCGTGCGAATGCAGATCGATGAACCCGGGCACCACGAGGCGCCCCGTCACGTCGATGACCGTAGTGGTTCCGCCGGCCACGGGTGCATCACCTCCCGCCTGCGCATCACCGACCGCCGTGATCCGTCCGTCCTCCATGACGAGGTCGCCGACCGTGACGGTGCCGGATTCGGGGTCGACGAGGGTGCCGCCGCGCAGGACGGTGCGCGGCGCCTCGGCGGTGACGGGGGCAGCAGCGCCCGTCGGGGAATGAGTGCTCATGGATGTGAATCAGACCACAGTCCTGTTGCGGGTTCAGGTCATTTCTGTCGGAAAGGGTCCGATCGTGTCGGAGCTGTGATCCGGTCGCACTGCCTACAGTGGACCCATGACCGTGACGATCCCGCCCCCGCGCAGGAACGGAAGCTCCTCCCCGTTCACCCCGGGTTTCGGTACTCAGCCCCCGACCCTCGTGGGCCGCCAGGACGAGGTGAACGGTTTCGCGCGGGCGCTCGACGCGGGCCCCGGCGCTCGTGGCCGGGCGACCCTCGTCACCGGGCAGCGCGGTGTCGGCAAGACGGTCCTCCTCAACACCTTCCGCGACGTCGCCTCGAGCAGGCAGTGGGTGACGGTGCAGGAGCAGGCCTCCCCGGGGTTCGCGACACGCCTCGCGAAGTCCCGCCTGCCCGAGGTGCTCGAGCACTTCGACGCCGCGGACGTCTCGAAGGCGAAGATGATCGGACTCACGCTGCCGATGGGCCTCGGGGGAGTGACGTGGCGCGACGAGACCCAGAACGTCCTCGTCCCCGACATCCGCACGAACCTCATGGAACTTCTGCGGATGTTCGACGAGCGCGGCACCGGCCTCCTCATCACCCTCGACGAGGTCCACCGCTCGAACATCGACGAACTCCGGGTCGTCACCGACGCCGTCGCGCACGCCTTCAACGAGTCCGCGCCGATCGCCTTCGTCGCCGCCGGGCTGCCGAGCTCGATCAATTCCCTCGTGAACGACCGGGTGTCGACGTACCTGCGGCGCGCCGAGCGCATCGAGCTCGGCAACTTCACCCGTGAGGCGACCCTCCATGCGATCCGCACCCCGATCGAGGACGCCGGCAAGCACATCACGGAGGAGGCACTGTCCCTCGCCGCCGCGCACACCGAGGACTACCCGTACCTCGTCCAGCTCATGGGAGATCTCATGTGGGAGGCCGCCGGCGATTCCCCGCGGATCACCGCCGACCACGTCCGGGCAGCGGACGGGGAGGCCCGCGCCGTCATGGCCCGCCAGATCCACGAGCCGACCCTCGAGGCGCTCTCGGGCCGGGATCGCGAGTACCTCCGGGCGATGGCCGTCGACGACGGGCCGTCCCGGACCGCGGAGATCGCCCGACGGATGTCCGTCACCGACAAGTTCGCGAGCGTCTACCGCGCACGTCTCATCGCCGGCGGGATCATCGAGCCGGTCGGCCACGGCACCGTCGACTTCGCAGTGCCGTACATGCGGGACTTCCTCCTCGGGCGCCTGCGCCGCGGGTGAGCGGGCGTTCGGGGCGGAACCCGCGCGTCCTGCAGCGCCCGGCGTGCGGGCATACAGAAGTCCGACAACCGCAGTTCCCGGGAACTGCGGTTGTCGGACTTCCGTGTGGCCGAGTGACTCGTGGCCGGGGGCGGGGGAGCGGGTGGCGCTCAGCCCCGGCGGAACTCGCTCACCATGGGGCAGTCGAAGGGGTCACGGGCGGCGAGCCCGACCCGGTTGAGGTAGTCGATGACGATCGCGTAGGACCGCACGAGGCTCGTCTCCGTGTAAGGGGTGTTCTCGCGTTCGCACAGCTCCTTGACGATACGTCGGGCCTTCGCGAGGTGCGGGCGCGGCATGCTCGGGAACAGGTGGTGCTCGATCTGGTAGTTGAGGCCGCCCATGAGCCACGTCGCCCACCAGCCGCCACGGATGTTGCGCGAGGTGCGCACCTGCTTCGAGAAGAAGTCGAGCTTCGCGGCCCTGTCGACGATCGGCATGCCCTTGTGGTTCGGGGCGAAGGATGCGCCCATGTACACGCCGAACACCGCGAGCTGGACCGCGAGGAAGGCAAAGGCGAGGCCGACGGGGAGGACGACGAACACCGGGACGACGACGGCGGCGAGGCGCAGGGTGATGAGCGAGAGCTCGAGCCACCGGTTCTTCACCCGACCCGGGCTGCACAGGTGCTTGAGGCCGAGGAAGTGGAGGTTGATGCCCTCGAGCGTGAGCAGCGGGAAGAACAACCAGCCCTGACGCTTGGTGAGGGCGCGGAGGAAGCCGCGGGACTGCGCCGCGTCCTCCTCGAGGAAGGAGATCGTGTCGACGGCGATATCGGGGTCCTTGTCGACCCGGTTGGGGTTCGCGTGGTGGCGGGAGTGCTTCGAGTCCCACCACGAGTAGCTCATGCCGACGACGCCGGCGCCGAGTGCGGTCGCGAGACGGTCGTTCGCCGGGCCGCTCGAGAGGATCGTGCGGTGGGCGGCCTCGTGCGCGAGGAACGCGACCTGGGTGAAGAGGACGCCGAGGACGGCGGCCACGCCCAACTGCCACCAACTGTCGCCGAGGAGCACGAAGGCGGTGATGCACGCGGCGAAGCCGAGGACGAGTGCCGCACCGACGAGGGAGTAGAACACCGGGGTCCGCGCGAGGAGCCCCTGTGACCGGACGGTCGTGGAGGCCTCCTTGTAGGCCCGCGCCATCGACGGATACGTCGAACCGTCGACCCGGCGGGCCGCGGTCGGGCGGGTACCGGTCGTCGTCGGGAGTCCCGCGATCTCCGGGTGCCGGCTCCGGGCGTCGGTCGTGGTGTCGGCGCTGCGGGCGGTGGGAAGCGCGGAGGTGCTCATCGATGGCCGTTCTCGTGGAGGGCGGTGGGTGCGGGTCCGGGTGAACCGGGCCGCGTTCTGGAGCGAGGTGATGTGGAGCGGGGTCGTGCCACTGAACGGATCGCTCCGCTGAGCGTGTGCTTCAAGTCAAGCAGTGCGGGCCCGGGAGGGACATCGGGACAGCCCCCGAACAGGTGGCGCGGCGGTGAATGGGGGACAACCCCCGCACATCCGTAACGACGTTCCATGATTCCATTCGTTCATGTACGGGGCATTCGCCGTTGCCGGGGTGTTGCCGCAGGTGCCACGCGCGCTCCGTAGCGTTCCGGGCGCTACGTATTCGGCTTCCCACGGAAAGGATCGCCATGGCGCTCACCGTCGTCCAGATCACCGACACCCACAACTCCGCACACGGCGGGGACACGAACGAGAACCTCGTGAAGACGATCGAGTTCGTCAACGGGCTGAACCCCGACCTCATCGTCCACACCGGCGACGTCTCGATCCTCGATCCCGACAATGCCGCCGACCGCGCCGAGGCGAAGAAGCTCCTCGCGGGCTTCACCGCACCGCTGCGCGTCCTGCCGGGCAACCACGACGTCGGGGAACCGGGGGAGCAGCCCTTCGGCGGCGCCTCGGTCACCTCCGAGCGCGTCGCCGCGTTTCGTGAGGTCTTCGGCGAGGACCGCTGGGTGGAGAAGGTCGACGACTTCCGCATCATCGGCTTCAACTCGGAGCTCATGGGCTCCGGCCTGCCCGAGGAGGAGGAACAGTGGGCCTGGCTCGAATCCCTCCCGCTCGAGTGCGCCGACGCCCCGGTGATCCTCTTCTGCCTCAAGCCGGTGTACGCGCGGATTCCCGAGCAGCAGGTGCCCGCGCTCGCGTTCGGACAGGAGTCGCTCGACCGCTTCCGGCCGATCCTCGAGAAGCTCAACGTGCAGATGCTCGGTTCGGGCCACCTCCACCACTTCGCGACGAGCGAGCCGAACGGCATCCCGGCGATCTCCGCGCCCTCGACGGCGTTCGTTCACCGCGGCGCCGCCGAGGTGCTCGGCCCCGGCCTCAGCCAACTCGGCGTCGTCGAGTACCAGCTCGGGGAGGACGGTTCCGTCCTCCCGTTCTTCCGTGCGCGTCCCGACCTCGTCGAGGCCGAGGCGCTCGAGATCGAGACCTTCCGGATCGCGCTCGATGAGATGGGCGTCGAACTGCCGGTCCAGGCCTGAGACCTCGTCGTGGCGGCGCCTTCATGCGCGGTTCATCATTCATGAAGGCGCTGCACCGTACAGATACCCGGATGTGATAGAACGTGGCCATGACCAGCCCCGACCTCGCTGTAGCCGAGCCCGGAGGGGTCCTCGACCGGATCCGTTCCGTCCTGCCCTCCCTCATTCCGAGCGAGAGGAGGGTTGCGACCGAGGTCGTCGAGAATCCGGACGAGGTGCTCCTCATGTCCGCCGCCTCGATCGCGGCGCGCACGGAGACCTCGGCGGCGACCGTGAGTCGGGCGTGTCAGAACCTCGGCTTCCAGGGGTACCAGCACCTCCGCCTGCTCCTCGCCCAGGATGTCGGCCGCACGCAGCGCAAGCAGAAGGTGCGGCCGGAGGGCACGCGGGGCATGGTGACGGCGCAGTTCGAGGAAGCGGCACGCTCACTCTCCGAGGCGCTCGGCACCCTCGACTTCGAGGCGTTCGACCGGGCCGTCGACCTCATCGACGGTGCGAACCGCCTACTGCTCGTCGGCAACGGGGGTTCCGGGCCGCTCGCCCAAATGCTCGCGGTCCGGTTCCTCGCGGCCGAACGCGGGTGCGAGGCGCCCGCGGACTCGGTCGTCCAGCTCCTCTCCGCGACCGGCCTCCAGCCCGGTGACGTGTGCCTCGTCATCAGCGAGAGCGGATCGAACTCGGTGACGCTCGAGGCAGCGAAGGCCGCTCGGGCCTCCGGTGCCTCGGTGATCGGGGTGACGGCCTATGCCCGGACCCGGCTCACCGACCTCTCCGATGTCGCGCTCGTCGCCGGTGCCTCCTACAACGATTGGGCGGAGCAGCGGGTGGGCGGGAACATCGTCCAGATCCTCCTCCTCGGTGCCCTCCACTCCGCGGTCGTCGAGCGCCGCAACCCCGAGGCGCACGTGAGCGAACGCGTCGTCGGCACCCTGAGCTCCCTCGTCGAGGAGCCGCTCCCCGAGGAGCCCTGAGCGGGTTCCGCGCCGTACTTCAGGCCGGTCCGGGGTTGTCCCCGGGCCCTTGCCGCGACCCCCGCCGGGGCGCGTTCCGTGCTGTGTGACGGGCGCCTCGGGCGGGGGATTCCACATTCATCGCGTTCACGGGTCCTGTTCGCGCCCGCGTCGCCCCGTATTCATCTTCCATGCGGACACTCATTCGTGTAACAACCTTCCGGCGATCGTGCCGGACCACACGACTGAGGTGAAACATGGGCACCATCAACATCACCGGCCTCACGCGTGCCTTCAAGGGCACCGTGGCCGTCGACGCCATCGACCTGGACATCGCCGACGGCGACTTCTGCGTTCTCCTCGGACCCTCGGGCTGCGGCAAGACCACCCTCCTGCGCATGCTCGCCGGTCTCCTCGAACCCACCTCCGGCACGATCGAGATCGACGGCGCGGACGTCACCGACGTGCCGTCGAAGAAGCGCGACATCGCGATGGTGTTCCAGAGCTATGCGCTGTACCCGCATCTGTCCGTGCGGAAGAACCTCGAGTTCCCGCTCACCCAAGCGCACAAGAACACCGGCGCACCGAAGATGCCGAAGGACGAGATGGCGGTCCGCGTCGAGGAGGTCGCGAAGTCCCTCGAGATCGACCACCTCCTCGACCGCCTGCCGAAGGCGCTCTCCGGTGGTCAGCGGCAGCGCGTCGCCGTCGGCCGTGCGCTCGTGCGTGAACCGAAGGCCTTCCTCATGGACGAGCCGCTCTCCAACCTCGACGCCGCACTGCGCACCCAGACCCGTCAGGAGCTCTCCGCCCTCCACCAGCGCCTCGGGGCGACCTTCGTCTACGTCACCCACGACCAGGTCGAGGCGATGACGATGGCGACGAAGATCGTCGTGATCAACAAGGGCCGCATCGAACAGGTCGGCACCCCGCTCGACGTGTACGACCGCCCGTCCTCCACCTTCGTCGCGAAGTTCATCGGCTCGCCGGCGATGAACCTCATCCCGGCCCAGGTCACCGCGACCGGCGGCATGGTCCGGGTCCACGGCGGGAGCTTCTCCGCCGACCTCTGGAAGGGCGACACGCAGGACATCGACGTGCTCCTCGGTGCCCGTCCCGAACACCTCCGTCGCCTCCGTGCCGGAGAGCCCGATCCGGCGATCGCGTTCCCGGTCGAGGTGACGAACGTCGAACAGCTCGGCCACGAGACGATCGTCTACGGCCACACCGCCGGCGCCGACCTCTGCCTCCGCACGCACCGCGTCTCCGACATCGCGGTGGGCGACACCCTCCGCCTCGGCCTCGACCTCGACCGCATCCACATCTTCGACTCCGCCTCCGGGCGCCGTCTCGAATGGGAGGGCGAGGGCGGACCGGCCACCTCCGAGGCCGCCGTCATCGCAGCGCTCGAGTCCGAGCTCACGGCCGACCAGGCCTGACCCATTCCGTTCCCTCCCGATCCTCACCGATCTCTTCCGAACCTCACGAAGGACGAAACCATGCGCTTCCCGCGTCTGCGTCGCTCCGCCTCGGCCTGCCTGGCCCTCGCAGCGACCTCCGCACTCCTCCTCTCCGCCTGTGGCACCGGTGGCACCGGTGCCGCGTCCGCCTCCGAGGCCTCGGCCGAGGGCACCCTGCCCGAACTGCCCACCGACACCGTCACCGAGATCGTCTTCGAGTCCTACAACCTCTCCGGTCAGGACATGTGGGGCGACACCTTCCAGGGCCTCATCGACGAATTCAACGCCGAGAACCCGCACATCGAGGTCACCGGTCAGGGCGTCGACTCGACGAACAGCGCCTCCTCCGTCTCGACGAACACCGCCTCCTCCGTCCAGCAGCAGGTCCTCGCCGGCAACCCGCCGGACGTCGGACAGATGCCCTTCGACACCATGGCGTTCTCCGCCGAGTCCCTCAACGCCGCGAACCTCTCCGCGGTGGTCGGCACGGACGAGCTCGCGGAGCAGTTCGGCGGCGAGTACCCGTACAACGCGCGTGCGAAGGTCCTCGCGGACATCGACGGTGCCACCTACGGCATCCCCTACGTGTTCTCCACCCCGGTCTTCTGGATCAACGAGACCCTCCTGCAGGAGGCGGGCATCGACCCGACGACGATGGACATCTCCACGTGGGACTCCGTCGCCGAACTCGCGAAGCAGGTCACCGCGCACACCGGCAAGCCCTCGCTCTCGAACACCTGCGTCATGACCGGTGGCAACTGGTGCATGCAGTCGATGTACCTCTCGAACGGTGCCCGCGCCCTCTCCGAGGACCGCTCGACCATCGAGTTCGGTTCCGAGGCCGCGGTCGACACCGTCGACACCTTCAAGCAGATGTACGAGGACGGCATCCTGTCGAACGCGGATGTCGCCACGCAGTACGAGGAGTTCGCTCGCGGCGAGTCGATCGCCTTCCATGTGAACACCGCCGCCCTTCAGGCCACCTACATGGCCGGCGCCGAGTCCGGTGGTTGGACGCTCAACACCTCGACTCTTCCGCAGTTCGGCGATCAGCCGTCGGTCCCGACGAACTCCGGCTCCGCGCTCGTCATGTACGCCCAGGACCCGGCCAAGCAGGCCGCGGCGTGGGAGTTCATGAAGTTCATGACGACCCCGGAGGCGTACGAGGCGATCACCACCGGCATCGGCTACCTGCCGCTGCGCGACACCATGACCCACGAGGGCGGCCCGCTGTACGAGTGGACCGAGGCCAACCCCCTCGTGAAGTCGAACCTCGAACAGCTCCAGTACATGGAGCCGTGGGTCGCGTACCCCGGTGACCAGTACTCCGAGGTCGACCGCATCCAGTACGTCGCGATCGAGGACTCGATCTTCAACGGAGGCGACCCGGCGACGCTCCTGCCGGAGACCGCGGCCCGCGCCCAGGAACTCATCGAGGAATGATCATGCGAAAGTTCAGCACTGTCCGTGCGCTCGGCTTCGCACAGAACGACCTCCAGGCCGCGAATCTCACCGAACTCGTCGGGCAGGACGCACTCGACGCGCACTTCGGCGGAGAGTATCCGTTCCACGAGCGGGCGCGCGTGCTCGCCGACATCGATGGCTCCACGACCGCTCTCCCGTACGTCGTCTCGACCCCGGTGCTGTGGATCAACGAGTCGATCCTCGAGGACGCCGGGATCGACCCCGACACCATGGACGTCTCCACGTGGGAATCACTCTCACAGGTGGCGCAGCAGGTCACCGAGAAGACCGGGAAGCCCGCACTCAACATGCCGTGCGTCGTCACGGGCGGTTCCTGGTGCATGCAGGGTCTCTTCTTCTCCAACGGTGCCCGGATGATCTCCGAGGACCGGTCGACGATCGAATTCGGTTCGCCCGAAGCGGTCGAGACCGTCGAGTTCTTCAAGGGGATGTACGAGGACGGCACGCTCTCGAACGAGGCCGAGATGACGCAGTACGAGGATTTCGCACGTGGTGACACCGTGGCGTTCCAGCTCACCACCTCCGCCGTGCAGTCGATGTTCATGGGCGGGGCGGAGACCAACGGGTGGACTCTCGACACGTCGTACATGCCGCAGTTCGGAGACAAGGAAGCGGCGCCCACGAACTCCGGTTCCGCGCTCGTCCTTCTCGCACAGGACCCGAAGAAGCAGGCAGCGGCATGGGAGTTCATGAAGTTCATGACCTCCGACCGTGCCTATGAGGTCATCACGACGGAGATCGGTTATCTCCCGCTCCGGTCGACCATGACCGAAAACGGTGGACCCCTGCACGCATGGGTCCAGAAGAACCCGCTCGTCGAGGTGAACCTCGAGCAGCTCGACAAGCTCGTGCCGACCGTCGCCTACCCGGGACAGCAGTTCACCGAGGTCGACCGTGTGCTCGACACCGCCATCCAGGACGCGATCTTCCAGGGACAGGATCCGGCCGTGACTCTTCCGGACGCCGCATCGCGCGCGCAGGACTACATCGAGGAATGACCCGCATGACCACCGACACCACCACCTTCACCGCGAACCCCGCACTCCCGGTCACGGGGACCTATAACTTCCGTGACCTCGGCGGGATCCCGCTCACCGGCGGCGGCACCACCGCTCCCGGCCGGGTCTTCCGCTCGGACGCCTTCCACGAGGTGGACGACGCCGGCCGCGCACACCTCGCCGAACTCGGCGTGACCCGCCTCGTCGACCTGCGACACGACCAGGAACTGCGCGACATGCCGAGTGCGGTGGACCTCGATCTCGTCGAGATCCTCCACACCCCGGTGTTCGAGGCCGCGGCGATCTCCGCCCAGGCCGAGGTCGTCGAGGAACAGGCCGAGGAACGCGCGGAGGAACTCGCCGAGGGCACACCCGAGGAGGAGACCACCTTCCCGGCGCTCGACCTCGGCGGCATCTACGACGTCATGCTCGACGAGTGCGGGGCGAACCTCACGCTCGCCGCCCGGCGGGTCGCTCACGCCGAGGGCCCGGTCGTCTTCCACTGCACCGCCGGCAAGGACCGCACCGGCGTCCTCGCCGCGCTCATGCTCGCCGCGGTCGGCGCCGAACGGGAAGCGATCGTCGCCGACTACGCCGCGACCTCGGCGAACCTCGCGGGGGAGTGGGCCCGGAAGATGCTCGCCGACCACGACATCCCGGCCCTCGAGGCGCAGGGCGTCGACATCGTCGGCATCACGACGCAGAGCCCCGCTCACCTCATCGAGGCCGTCCTCGACCGCCTCGAGAACGAGTTCGGCGGCCCGGTCGCCTACCTCGAAACCCACGGTTTCACGGCCGCGGACCTCGCAGCCCTCCGCGGCACGCTCCTCGGCGCCTGATCAGAACAGAAGGACACTCCATGGACCAGCAGTTCCCCACCCCCAGCCACACGATCCTCCACATCTCCGACACCCACTTCGTCGAGACCGACGGCCTGCTCCACGAGAAGGTCGACTCGGACGCGAACCTCGCCCTCCTCTTCGAGGGACTGAAGAAGTCGTCCATCAAGCCCGACGCCCTCGTCTTCACCGGTGACCTCGCGGACGCCGGTCAGCCCGACGCCTATGAACGTCTCCGCGCCCTCGTCGAGCCGATCTGCGAGGAGTACGGCGCCCAGCTCATCTGGATCATGGGCAACCACGACACCCGCCCCGAGTTCCGCAAGGGCCTCCTCGACCTCGAGCCGACCCAGGAGTCCGTCGACCGTGTGTTCGACGTGAACGGACTGCGGATCATCGGCCTCGACTCCACCGTTCCCGGGCAGCACTGGGGCGAGATCACCGACGAGCAGTACGCCTGGCTCGCGAAGGAACTCGAGACCCCCGCCGAGCACGGCACGCTCATCGGTCTCCACCACCCGCCGGTCCCGAGCCCCCTCGGCCTCATGGCACTCATCGACCTCAAGGACCAGACGCGGTTCGAGGACGCCCTCGCGGGCACCGACGTCCGTGGTGTCCTCGGCGGCCACCTCCACTACAACACGACCTCGACGATCGCCGGCGGCACCATCCCGGTCTCCGTCGCCTCGGCCACGTGCTACACCCAGGACATCCAGGTCGTGCACTCGGGAGTGCGCGGCATGGACGGCGCCCAGGGCTACAACCTCGTGCAGATCTACCCCGACCGCGTCCTCCACACCGTCGTGCCGATCGCCGCACACCCGACCGTGTACGAGATGACCCCGGAGATCCTCGCCGAGTTCCTCGCGAAGTCCGCCGCGGAGCAGGCGGCGCTCGTCGAGGCCGCCAACGCCTCGGAGGACGCCCTCACCACCTCGGGCTCCGACGCCGGTTCCCGCGACCTCGTCGACGCGGAGGCCTGACATGTTCGCACCCGTCGCCGAGGTGCCGCGCAGCACCGCAGAGGCGTCGCCCACCGGCCCCTCGGCGGCCGGTGCGGACTCCTCGGGGAAGAAGATCGACCACAAGACGCGAGTGCCCTGGTACAAGCGCACCGCCCCGTACGCCTATCTCGCCCCGGCACTCGCGATGCTCGTGCTGTGGACGTACTGGCCGCTCCTCCAGACCTTCCAGCTCTCGTTCTTCGACTGGAACATGCTCCCCACGAGCCCGAAGGAGTTCGTCGGCATCGACAAGTACATCGACGTCGCGACCCTGCCCGAGGGCATCAAGGGTCTGTGGAACACCGTGCTCTACACCGCGGCCTTCGCCGTGTTCTCGCTCGTCCTCCCGATCGTCATCGCGCTCGTGTCCCAGCAGGTGCGCGGCCGGTGGAAGACCTTCTACCAGGCGATGATCTTCGTACCGTTCCTCATCACCCCGGTCGCCTCCGCCGCGATCTGGCGGTGGTTGTTCGCGGCGAACGGGGGAGCGATCCCCTCGACCCTGTCGGCGTTCGGGATCGAACTCGGCAACGTGTTCCGCAACCCGGACCTCGCGCTGTGGGCGATCGTCGTCATCGTCGGCTGGCAGATGCTCGGCTTCGGTGTCCTCGTCGTGTCGGCCGGTGTCGCGGGGATCAGCCCCGAGTACGCCCAGGCCGCGGGCCTCGACGGGGCCGGTGCCTGGGAGATCGTCAAGCGGATCACGCTGCCGCTGCTGTCCCCGACGCTCACGTTCCTCGGGCTCATGACGATCCTGCTCGCCGCCCAGTGGACGTACCCGATCATCGACGTCCTCACGCAGGGCGGTCCGTCGAACTCGACGACGAACATGTACTACCTGCTCTACCAGTTCGGGTTCCAGAGCTTCGACACGGGTCTGTCCTCGGCCGCCGGCGTCGTGTTCTTCATCGCCTTCGGTCTCGTGGCGATGCTGTACCTCAGGCTCACCGCCCGCTTCAACTTCTACGACGACTGACCTCGAGCACAGCAGAAGCACTCGCAGAAAGGACTCACCATGGCATTCGTGCTCGATACCGACGGCCCCGTCGACACCCGCGCCACCGAACGCACCGTCCTCCGGGACACGGTCCTCGCGGCCACCCCCGCGACCACCACCGGCACCCCGCGTCCGCGGAAGGCCACCGACTCCGACCTCCCGGTCGGCGCCCGGAGCTCCGGGGCGCTCGCCACCGGCCACGTCGTCCTCGCGGTCGTCGCGGTGTTCAGCGTGTTCCCCGTGTACTGGCTGTTCGCGACCGCGTTCCGTCGGCCGGAGGACCAGCTCTCGCAGAGCCCCGTCCCGTGGCCGCTGTCCATCCAGAACTTCATCGACGTCTCCGGGCAGATCCCGATCTGGGGAATGATGGGCAACACGCTCGTCATGGCGATCTTCATGACGGTGTTCCAGCTCCTCACCTCGATCCTCGCGAGCTACGCGTTCGCCCGGTTCGACTTTTTCGGCAAGCCCGTCGCGCAGTTCCTCTTCGTCGGCTCCTGGCTCGTCCCGTTCCAGATCACGATGATCCCGAACTACCTCCTCGTGAGCCAGATGGGTCTGCTCAACACGATCGCCGGCGTCGTCGTCCCGAACCTCGTCTCCGCGTTCGGCGTGCTGCTCCTCATGGAGCACATGCGGGCATTCCCGGGCGAACTGCTCGATGCCGCGAAGATCGACGGACGCGGTAGCTGGGCGTCCCTGTGGACGGTTGTCGTGCCGAACATGCGACCGGCGCTCGCGGCCCTCACGATCATGCTCTTCATCTCGGCCTGGAACGACTACCTCTGGCCCTCGCTCGTCCTCCGGCAGTCGGACGCGCTCATCCAGGTGGGTATCCGCTCCTTCCTCACGGCGGAGGGCAACAACTGGGGAGCGGTCATGGCGGCCTCCGGCATCGCCTGCATCCCCGTGTTCCTCATCTACATCTTCCTGCAGAAGTACGTGATCGCGGCCTTCGTCCGCTCCGGCATGAAGTGAGCGAAGTCCGATCCACACCGGCACGTCGTTGCGGGGCCGGCCACACCGGCACCGCACCACCGCCGAGGCGCGGGCCTGGGGTGAGGAGATCTCCTCACCCAGGCCGCCTCGGCGCATGTGTGCCCGCTGCTCGATCGATCACCACCGTTCTGTGAGATGGAACACGTGCGCGCTTTTCGTCACCGCATGTTCACTGATTTCGGTCTTGTGACAATTCTGCGTGAACCCTGCGCGGAGTTTGTGAGTGGAGTCACCCAGGGGTAACTTCAGGAAGTCCCCGTGATCCAGCACACTCCCCGAGGAGATGTCATGACCGTCCCCACCGGCCACCGCGCAGAGATGCGCCGGCCCTCGCGCCTCCGTAGGGGGTTCGCCGCTGCGACGCTCGCCTCCGCCGTCGCTCTGGCGCCCGCCGTTCTCGCCTCCCCGGCCCTCGCGACCGAGAGCATTCCGGAGACCCCGGTCGCCGTCGAGGCCGAACCGACCACGCTCCGCATCGCCACGAGCGGCTTCGTCGACACCTTCAACCCCTTCACCTCGGTGTACCTCACGCCCACGCAGATCAACCGCTTCGTGTACTACAACCTCGTCCTCTACTCGCAGGAGGACGGTTCGGTCACCGGCGGTCTCGCGGAGTCGTGGGAGTCGAACGACGCCGGCACCGAGTGGACGTACACCCTCGTCGAGGGCGCGAAGTGGTCCGACGGAGAACCGATCACCGCCGAGGACGTCAAGTGGACGTACGACCAGATGATCGCGGACTCCGAACAGTCCGGCATGGCCTCGGCGAACGGGTCGATGACCGACAACTTCGCCTCGGTCGAGGCCGTCGACGAGCGCACCGTGAAGATCGTGCTCGAGGAGGCCCAGGCGGCCGTTCCCGGCCAGGAGGTGCCGATCGTCCCCAAGCACATCTGGGAGACCTACGCGAACCCGACCGAGGAAGCCGCGGACTCCGAGGTCGTGGGCTCCGGCCCGTACGTCCTCGAGGGGTACCAGCCGAACCAGCGCATCAGCCTGAGGAAGAACCCCGAGTTCTTCGGTGAGCAGCCGGGCATCGACCGCATCGAGTACATCTACTACACGGACGCCGAGGCACAGGTCGCCGCACTCCGCGCCGGTGAGGTCGACTTCGTCACCGGGCTCACCCCCGAGCAGTACGAGGCACTCGAGGGCGAGGAGGGCATCACCCTCAACAACGGCATCGGCCGCAAGTTCTACGCGATCTCCGTCAACTCCGGCTCCGCCGACGCCCAGGGCAACCCCTACGGCACCGGTCACGTCGCGCTCACGGATCCGAAAGTCCGCCAGGCCCTTCGTCAGGCGATCGACGCGGACACCCTCCGTCAGCAGATCATCGGCGACTACGCAGTGCCCGGCACCGAGCTCATCCCGGCGTCGTACCCGCAGTTCCAGCTGCCGGCCGACGACCCGGCGATCCTGCCCTTCGACCCCGAGTCCTCGAAGACCCTCCTCGACGAGGCCGGCTGGACCGACTCCGACGGCGACGGCATCCGCGACAAGGACGGCGAGCCCCTCGCCCTCCGTCTCACCTTCGACTCCGAGTCCTCGTACACCTCGGACGCGGTCCAGTTCCTCGAGCCGTGGCTCGAGGAGGTCGGCATCGACCTCGTGCCCGAGCCCACCGACTCCGGCACCGAGGACGAGCGGGCGACGGCCGGTGACTACGACCTCCGCATGTCGCAGTGGAGCGTCGGACCGGATCCGGACTACCAGCTCGGCATCAACACCTGTGCCTCCCGCCCGAACGCCGAGGGCGTCGGTGGTACCTCGCAGGACGGCTGGTGCAACCCCGAGTTCGACGCGCTCTACCAGCAGCAGAAGACCGAACTCGATCCCGAGAAGCGCGCTCAGCTCGTCCACGACGCCCAGCGCATCCACTACACGGACACCGCCGCGATCTACCTCTGGTACCCGAACCAGCTGGAGGCGTACCGCTCCGACCGGTTCACGAACTTCCAGGGCATGCCGGCCGAGGGCGGCCAGATCTCCGGTGCCTCCGGCCCGTGGGGCTTCGCAGCCGTGCAGCCCGTCGAGGGCGGTGACTCCGGCGGTGGGATGAGCACCGGCGCCTGGATCGGCATCGGTGCTGCGGCGGTCGTGCTCCTCGGTGGTGGCGGCTTCCTCGCCGCCCGCCGGAAGAAGACGGCGGATTCGCGCGAGTGACCATGTCCACCACCACCGCCTCGGTCGAGGCGCCCGGCGGGGCATCGGGGGAGACCACTCCCTCCGATGTCCCGCCCGCGGGTTCCTCGCTCCTGTCCTACGTCCTGCGCAAACTCGGAGGCGCGGCCGTGAGCCTGCTCATGGTCATCGCCCTCGGATACTTCGCGTTCAAGCTCCTCCCCGGTGACCCCGTCACGAAGATGGCCCGCACCCGGCAGATGACGCCGGAGCAGATGGAGGCGATGCGCGAGGAGTTCGGCCTCAACGACCCCTGGTACATCCAGTTCCTCGACTACCTCAAGGGCGTCTTCACCGGTGATTTCGGCACGAGCTACGTGTACTCGCGTCCGGTCTCCGAACTCATCGCCGAGTTCTTCTGGCCCACGATCGTCCTCACCGGCACCGCGGCACTTCTCGCGATCGCCCTCGGTCTGTGGATGGGCCAGCGCGCCGCCTGGCAGCGCAACTCGTGGTTCGACCGGATCGCGACGGGCTCCTCGCTCGTCCTGTGGTCCGTGCCGACCTTCTGGCTCGGCCTGCTCCTCCTCATGGTCTTCGGCGGCACCCTCCACTGGTTCCCCACCGGCGGCATGGTGTCCTCGGGTGCCGAACCCTGGACCTTCGGATACGTCCTCGACCTCGCGCACCACCTCGTGCTCCCGGTCGTCACGATGGTCGCCGTCGTCTACGCGCAGTACCTCCTCGTCATGCGGGCCTCCCTCCTCGAGGAGATGACGTCCGACTACCTCACGACCGCCCGGGCGAAGGGTCTCAACGAGGACGGCGTGCGCTTGCGTCACGCGGTTCCCAACGCGCTCCTGCCGACCGTGACCCTCGTGTTCATGCACATCGGCGGGCTCATCGCCGGTGCCGTCACGGTGGAGACGATCTACTCGTGGCCGGGCCTGGGCAAACTCACCTTCGAGGCGCTCGCCGGCCCGGACCTGCCGTTGCTGCAGGGCACCTTCGTCGTGTTCTCCGCGATCATCATCGTCATGAACTTCCTCGCGGACCTCGTGTACCGCGTCCTCGATCCCCGTGTGAGGAGGGCCTGATGGCCACACCACCCACCGGTGCCGCCGAGGCGCCGGCCACCGAATCCGCCGCCCTCATCGGCGCCCCGACCACCGGTCCCGCGGGGCCGCGCGGGACGGTGCCCACCGCCCGTGCGCTCGCCCGGGCCCGCCGCGTGGCCGCGGCGAAGGACACGTGGGCGATGTTCCGCCAGGACCGGGCCGGCATGGTCGGTGCCGCGATCCTCCTCGTGTTCGTGGTCGTCGCGCTCTTCGCCCCGCTCATCGCGCCGCGCGAACTGCTCGACGTGACGAAGCAGCTCGAGTCGCCGCGTTATGCCCCGCCCTCGCTCGAGCACCCGCTCGGCACCGACAACTTCGGGCGTGAACTCTGGGCCCGCATGGTGTGGGGTGCCCGGATCTCGCTCATCGTCGGCATCGCGGCGACTGCGATGTCGATGGTGATCGGTACCGTCATGGGCCTGGCCGCCGGGCACTTCTCGGGCCTCGTCGGCGGTGTGCTCATGCGGATCATCGACTTCTTCCTCGTCATCCCCTCGCTCATCCTCGCGATCGTCCTCTCGGCCGTCCTCGACCGCGGACTGCTCACGGTCGTCATCGCGATCGGTGTGACCTCGTGGGCGGGCACCGCCCGTGTCGTGCGGGCGCAGACACTCTCGGCGGAGTCGCGGCTCTACGTCGAACGCGCCCGTGTGCTCGGTGCCGGGCACTGGCACATCATCTCCAAACACCTGCTGCCGGCGGTGATGCCGCTCGTCATGGCGAACACGACCCTCACGGTCGGTTCGGCGATCATCGCGGAGTCGACCCTCGCGTTCCTCGGCCTGGGAGGAGCCGGCCAGCAGTCCTGGGGCACGATCCTCAAGAACGCGATGGACGCCTCGGCCACCACCGCCGGTTACTGGTGGTACATCCTCACCCCGGGCATCGCGATCGTGATCGTCGTGCTCGCATTCACCCTCGTCGGTCGCGCTTTCGAAGCGATCGCCAACCCCACGCTGCGCGCCCGTTGAGCGCGGCGGTTCCTCGTCAGGAGAACCACGGATCATGAAAGACCTCGTCTTCGAGGACGTCTCGATCACCTACCGCACCCGGACGGGGCGGGGCCGGGTCGACGCCGTGAAGAACGTGTCGCTGACCCTGCCCGCCGGGGGCACCCTCGGGATCGCCGGAGAGTCCGGTTCGGGCAAGTCGACGCTCATCCTCTCGGCCCTGCGCCTGTTGCCGCGCAATGCCGAGGTGACCGGCCGGGTGCTGCTCGGCGGGAAGGACCTCGCGGAGCTCTCCTTCGGACAGATCCGCGCGGTCCGGTGGGCGGAGGCGTCGATCGTGTTCCAGGGCGCCCTCCACTCCCTCAATCCGGTGAAGAAGGTCGGCGCGCAGATCGTCGAGGCCCTCGAACTCCATGTGAAGGACTCGTGGTCGACGCCCGAGGCCCGGAAGCAGCGCATGCTCGACCTCCTCACCCAGGTGGACCTGCCGGCGGTGAAGGCGGAGTCCTATCCGCACGAACTCTCCGGTGGTCAGAAGCAGCGCATCATGATCGCGATGGCGCTCGCGTGCGAACCGGACGTCATCATCGCCGACGAACCGACGACCGCGCTCGACGTCATCGTGCAGAAGCAGATCCTCGACGAGATCTCCGCGCTCGTGGCCCGTGAGGGCATCTCTCTCCTCATGATCAGCCACGACCTCTCGGTTCTCGCGTACGTGTGCGAGGACCTCGCGGTCATGCGGTACGGCGAACTCGTCGAGGTCGGTCCTGCCGCGGAGGTCGTCGCGAACCCGGCGGCGGACTACACCCGGCAGCTCGCGGAGGCGTTCCCGACGATCGGCGACCAGTCCTCCCGCCTCGACCCGGTGACGCGGAACCCGGCGCGTGTGACCGTGGAGGAACCCCAGGAGATGACCGACGAGGTCGTGCTCCGGGCGCAGGACCTGAGCGTCACCTTCCACGGGCGCGGGGGAGCGGTCGGCGCGGTCCGCGACGTGAACCTCGACCTCCGGCACGCGGAGATCCTCGCGGTCGTCGGCCAGTCGGGCTCGGGCAAGACGACGCTCGCCCGGACGCTCCTCGGGCTCCAACAGCCGGACAAGGGCTCGCGTGTCGAGTACCGCGGGAAGCGCCTCGGCACGAAGCCGAAGGAGCTGAGGGAGTTCCGGAAGTCCGTGCAGATGGTCCTCCAGGACCCCTCGGGGTCGCTCAACCCCAAGCTCTCGGTCTACGAATCCGTCGCCGAGGGCCTGCGGGTCCAGAAGTTCGAGGGTGACGAACGTGGCCGCGTCGTCGAAGCGCTCGAGGCCGCCGAACTCCTCCCGGCCGAGCGGTACCTCGGGTCGATCCCGCAGGAACTCTCGGGCGGGCAGCGCCAGCGCGTCGTCATCGCCGGTGCGCTCGCGCTCGACCCGGAGATCCTCGTCGCCGACGAACCCGTCGCCTCCCTCGATGCGAGCGTGCGCGGGGAGATCCTCTCCCTCTTCCTCGCCCTGCGGAAGAACCGCGGCACGAGCATCCTCGTCATCACCCACGACCTCGGCCTCGCGTGGAACATCGCGGACACCGTCGCGGTGATGAAGGACGGGCGCGTCGTCGAGTACGGCCCGGTCGAGAACGTCCTCCTCGACCCGCAGGAGGACTACACGAAGGAACTCCTCGCCGCCGTCCCGACGTTCCGGGCCGATCGCGTCGCCGGAGTCGGTGCCGGTGGTGCCACCGACGTAGCCCCGGAATCCTGCGAGGTGAACGCATGAGCCTCCCCTCCACCGCGGCGTCGACATCCGCCACCACGTCCACCACCGCCGAGGCGCGGGCCGCCTTTGCACACCGCGCACCGCTGGCACCGGGGGACCGGGTGTGGGTCGTCGCGCCCTCCGGGCGCACCGACGATGCGGGTTTCGATCACGCTCAGCAGGTCCTCACCCAGTGGGGACTCGACGTGCGGATGGCACCGCACATCCGGGACGCCCACCCACGGGCCGGATACCTCGCCGGCGCCGACGACGACCGACGTGCGGATCTCGTCGATGCGTGGTGCGATCCGGAGACCGCAGCGGTCATCTGCCTGCGCGGCGGGTACGGGGCGATGCGCCTGCTCGACGGGATCGACTGGGACGTCATGCGCGAGCATGCGTTCCGTCCCGACGGTCGGCCCAAGCTCCTCACCGGGTCGAGCGACGTGACGGCGCTCCACCGCGCGTGGGAGCACCACCTCGGGGTGCCGACCCTGCACTGCCCGATGGTCGGCAATGCCGTGTTCCGGACCTCGGCCGTCATCCCGGACGACGTCCGGTCCTGGCTGTTCGAGCCGTGGGCGGGCCGGACCGTGACCCGCCCGGGCGCGCACACCCTCGTGCCCGGCGCGGTCACGGGGCTCACGACCGGCGGGAACCTCAGCCTTCTCGCGGGGTCCCTCGGGGCTCCGGAGAATCCGGCACCGGCAGATGCGGGTTCGGCCGGAGCGGGTTCGGCATATCCGGGGGAATCGCCGCGGATCGCGCTCCTCGAGGACGTCGACGAGGACCTGTACCGCCTCGACGGTTTCCTCCTCCAACTCCAGCGGGCCGGATGGCTCGACGCACTCGGCGCGCTCGTCGGGGGCTCCTGGCAGGACTGCGCCCGCAAGGAACCGGGCAAGCAGGAGGCGGAGCCGCTCGACGCGATCGACGCGTTGCTGCGCGAGGCCGCGGGGCACCTCGGGATCCCCGTGGTGAGCGAACTCGGATTCGGCCACGACCCGGACGCCCTCACGGTGCCGCTGGGCGTCCTCGCCCACCTCGAGGCACCGGAGGCGGGAACACCTGTCCTCACGATCCTCGACCCCAAGGAGGTCGCATGACCACCCCCCGGTTCGACACCGACGACATGTTCGGGTCCCTGCCCGGCGTGACGTTCTCGGCGCTCGCCTACGACGTCGACTCCGGCGACCTCGTGTTCTCCCACGAACCCGATCGCGAACAGGCGACCGCGAGCATCGGCAAGGTTTTCCTCCTGTACTCGGCGCTGAAGATGGTCCGCGACGGCGAGCTGTCCCTCGACGAACGGATCCGCCGCCGTCCCTCCGAACGGGTCGACGACTCCGGGATCTGGTACCTCCTCCAGCAGGATTCGCTCAGCGTCTTCGACGTCGGCATGCTCATCGGAGCGTTCAGCGACAACTTCGCGACGAACGTGCTCATCCGCCGCGTCGGACTCGAGCGGGTGCACGCGGACACCGCGGAACTCGGATATACGAACTCGGGCCTCCACGACTTCCTCCGGTGGCCCCGCCCCGCCGGGGCTCCCGCCCGTCTGTCGTCCGGCACGGCCCGGGAACTCTCGGACCTCGTGGCGCGCCTGGCCCGGGACGAACTCTTCGACGAGAGCCTCTCCGAGGTGTTCCGCCGCTGGCTCGGTGCGGGTGCGGACACCTCGATGGTCGCCTCGGCGTTCGACCCTGATCCGCTCGCGCACTACCTGTACGACCGTGACGTGTGGGTGTGGAACAAGACGGGTACGAACGGCACGATCCGGGCGGACACCGGCATCGCCATGACCCCGCGGCAGCGCGTCGCCTATGCGGTGTTCGCGAACTGGGAGAAGGGTACGGACCGGGTCAGGGAGGTCATGCCCCGGATGCGGGCCGCCGGCCGGCTCATCCACGAGTACCTCCTCCCCGGTGCGGAGACGAGTCACGCCCCGGCCCCGTTCGAGATCCCCTTCGGCTCCCCGACCACCGACTCCACCGACACCCCGGAAGCAGGAGACTCCTGATGCCCCGCGTCCTCATGCTCGTCAACGACATCGATTCGAAGCCCGGGACGCTCGTGCCGTGGCTGCTCGAGAACCACGTCGAGTTCGATCTGCGGATCGGGGGAGTGAGTGACTTCCCGGAGCCCGCCGCGCTCGCCGATTACGACGGCCTCGTGCTCCTCGGCGGTGGATACATGCCGGACGAGGTCGACCGGGCACCGTGGCTCGCCCCCGAACAGGCGCTCGTCGCCGAGGCGTTCCGCCTCGATCTGCCGCAGCTCGGCATCTGCCTCGGCGGGCAGATGCTCGCGTACGTCGGAGGGGGAGAGGTGAAGGCGAAGACGGGTGCCGTCGAGAAGGGCTACACGCCGATCACGCTCACCCCGGCGGCCGGCGAGGACCCGGTGTTCTCCGGCGTCCGGCCGGCGACGGAGTTCGTCGAGAGCCACCAGGACCGCATCACCGCGCTGCCGCAGGACGCGGTGCTCCTCGCCTCGAGCGAGACGTGTGAGATCCAGGCGTTCCGCCTCGGGCGGGCGTGGGGCACGCAGTTCCATCCCGAGGCCGGGGTGGACAACCTCCGCCGGTGGAATGCCGAGCGCCTCGCGGCGTCCGGTTTCGACAAGGAGGAGCTCATCGCCCACGGCGAGGCGATCACCGCCGAGGTCGTCCCGGACGCCCGCGCGATCGTCGATGCGTTCTGCACGGTGGTGAAGGACGTCGTGGTGAAGGAATCGGTGTGAACCTCCGAACCTCCTGAGCAGCTGTTCCGCTTCGGGCCCGTGCGCAATAGCGTGGAGGTACCCAGGTGACCCACGAACGAGGGAGGAACCATGAGCGAGAACGATCCCGGCCCGTTCCACGAGGAGAAGCCGGACATGCACGAGGAGAAGTTCAAGGACCGGGAGTCGAGCGGGAACTCGACGCTCGACAAGGTCAACGACGCCCTCGCCGAGGCGATGGGTCCTTCCGACACCGTGCCGGGTGAACCCGGTGGGTACGTCGAGGACTACTCGGAGGAGGAACTCGCCAAGGTCGCCGAGGATCACGGCGACCGCCGGGTCCGCACCGAGAACGGCGGACACATCACGATCGAACGCGCCGACTGAGAACCGCACTCACCGTCGCCCCGGCGACAGCGAACGCCGAGGACGACCGTGGCCCCACCGGAATCCGGTGGGGCCACGGTCATGCGGGTGCGAATTCCCCGGAAGCTCCGGGCTCCTCGCTCACCACGGCTTGTCGACGGGGGCCCCGCCTCCTCCGTCGGCCCATTCCTGACCTTCCTGCTGGCGGGACTGGCCGGCCTGCGAGCGTTCGCGCAGCTCCTGTCGTTTCTGCTCGGTCGGGTCCTCGCCGTTCGAACCCTGCATCGACTCGCCTTCCTGTCCTTCTTCGTCACCGGTGCCGTCCGACCCACCCGAGTCCTCGCCACCGGTCTCCTCGTTCTCCGAGCCGCCCTGGTCGCCGGTGCCGTCGCCATCCTCGGTACCGTCGCCGTCCTGCGGCTCTCCGGACTCGCCCTCCTGGTCGCCGGACTCGCCCTCTCCCTGGTCCTGGGGCGGCGGGTTGTTCATCCCGTCCTGGGACTCCTGCATCCGTTCGGACGCCTGATCGGAGGCCTGGTCCTGGGCGCTGCCCTCGGGGCGGCACGATTCGGGTGACTCCTCGAGGATCTTCTTCCCCTCGTCGAAGTTCGTGTTCGCATTCGCGGTGTCGCCGGCGGCCTTGAACTCCTCGGCCCGCATCTCGTACACGAACGCGAGGTTCTGCCGGACCGCGCACTCGTCGGCCTCCGGGGTGAGGTCGAGAGCCGTGCGCAGTTCGCCCTCCGCATCGTCCCAGCGCCCCTCGGCGGCGGCGACGGTACCGCGGTTGAAGGGCGGCTTGTGCTTCTCGAAGGGACTGATCTCCTCGAAGAGGTCCGAGCGCTCGACGGTCCTCGCGCCGTCGCCGGCCTCGTACGCGAGTGCCGCGGATCGCATGACGGAGAACGCGGTGAGGAGGTACGCACACACCCCGAGGAGCAGGACGCCCACGAGGATCGACACGAATCCACGCACGCAGATGAACGCCCGGAAACGGGCGAACCGGGACGGTGCGGTGGATCGGCCTGTGGACTGCTCACCGGACCCGGTGTCCGGTGCCGCGGTGTCCGGATCCCGGGGCGCCTCGGCGGGGGGATTCGCGTCGGTGGTCGTCGTCATCGGGCACCTCCGGAGGCGAGGGTGGTGTGGAGTTTCGTGAGCTCGCGGATGCGGCGGGTCGCGAGGACGGCCTCGAACACGACCCAGGCGAAGAAGCCGATGAGCGGGATCCAGAAGAACTCGCGGTACCCGGCGGCCGTCTCCTTCTCCACGAGGTGGCTCTCGAATGCCGGCGCGGTGTAGGCCGTGTCGAAGGGAACGGCCGCGGTGCGGTGCACGTAGTCCGTGCCGAACTCGTTCGCGAGGTCCTGCAGTGCGCCCTCGTCGATCCTCGAGAGCGCGTCCGTCCCCGTCGCCGGGTCCTGGATGTACTCGGGCTCCTCCTCGTCCGCGTAGAGGGTGAGGACGGTCTCCTTCATCCGACCGCCCTGCCCGGTGCCGTATCCGAACACCGCGCCGCCGTCGATCGAACCGCCCAGGCCGCTCACATCGAGCGGAGCGTCCTCACTCGTCTGTTCCCCGTCACCGAAGTAGTAGACGAGGCGTCCGTTCTGCGGATTCTGTTCCTCGGCCTTCTGCAGCCGGTCACCGAGCTCGTCGGCGAAGGCCGTGATGCTCGAACCGCCGGAATACGTCGTCGGCTCGGGTTTGAGGGTGTCGATCGCGGAGCCGATCGCCGCGGCATCGGTGGTGAGCGGCACCCGGACGGCCGCACTCGAATCGAAGGTGATCATGCTGAATCGGGCACCGGGCAGCTGAGCCACGAGTGCGTCCATGTCCTCCTTCACCCCGTCGAGGCGGGGCGCGCCGTTCTCCCAGTCCTCGGCAACCATCGAGGCGGAGGTGTCGACGACGAGGAAGACGTCGACCTCGGACTCCGCGGTGTGGGCGATGGCGGTCAGGGGGAAGGACGGCCGGACGAAGGCGACGGCGAGCAGGCAGATCGCGAGGGCGCGGACCACCCATGCGAGTCGGCGGCGCGGGACGAGGACGGCGAGGACGACGCACCCGGCGACGACGAGGAGTGCCACGGGCAGCAGCACCGAGAACGGGAAGAGCGGCTGGTAGATCACAGGCGGAACCTCCAGGCGAGAACAAGGATGCCGAGCGCGCCGACGAACGACAGGACGAGCCACGGCACGGGTTCGTCGTGGACGACGACGACCGGGTCGTCGTCGGTGAGCTGGGCCTCCTGCTCCTGGACGGCGCGGACGATCCCGTCGGCCGCGTCGGCCCCGGTCATCTCGAAGTGCGCACCACCGCTCGTGGTCGCCGCGTCCTCGAGCTCCTCGACCTCGGGCCCCTTCCAGAAGGTGTCCGGGTACAGGGTGTAGATGCGGATGCCGTTCTCCTTCGCCATCTCACCGCCCTCCTCGACCGTGAAGAGCTGTTGCCCGCCGACCTGGTTGTCGGTCGCGAAGACGACCGACCGGGAACGGGGTTCGCCGTCGTGGTCGAAGTTGTCGAGGCAGGAGGCGAGTCCGTCACCGATGAGGGAGGAACCGGGCGCGTTCATGTCGACGGTGCCGTCGAAGAAGTCCGTGCCCTCGAGCCCGCCGGTCTCGAATCCGCGCTGGGCCTCCTCGAGGTACTCCGTCACCATGTCGTAGTCGTCGGTGAGCGGGAAGACCATGATCGCGGACTGGTTGAACACCGTCATCCCGATGCGTTCACCGTCGAAGCTCGCGAGCATCTCGAGGTACGAGTCGATGATCTGGGCGTCGTACGGCATCATCGAGCCCGAGGCGTCGAGGCACAGCATGACATCACGCGTGTTCTTCTCCGGCGTGATGGACTCCGTCCACGAGGGGCGGGCGATGCCGATGAGCGCCATCACCGCGGTGAGGCCGACGACGACGAGTGCGCTCACGGCACCGAGCAGCAGCCGGGCGCGCCTGCGGGCGAAGGCCGGCAGGGCGGTGAGACGGTCGAGGTGTGCCACCGGGACGTTCCCCTCGCTCGGCCTGCCCGGGCGGGACAGCAGCCACACCGCGAGCACCGCGAGGGCGAGCAGGACGAGCGAGACCCACCAGAAGAGGAAGTGCGGGAATCCTGTCATGACCACCGTCCCACGAGTTCCTTCGCGGCCTGCAGTTCCGCCGTGCCGCCGCTCGGGGAGCCCTCGGGGGAGAACTCCGCGGCGTACAGGCGGTCGACGACCTCCGCGATCGGCCGGATCCGGCTCGAGTGGAGTTCACGCAGGGTCATGTGGTCGATCCGGATGTCCCATGCGGACTTCGCGAAGTCACGGACGACGACGCCGAGGTCCTGGGCGAGTTCACGGTCGCTGCGTTCTCCGGCCCGCCAGCGGTTCGCGACCTCGTCGATCCGGTGCATGTATTCGGTCCTCACGTGTTCGGGTACCGCGGACAACTCCCCGGGCGTGCCGCGGCGGCGCATGAAGAAGCGCCACAGCGGGATGCCGACGAGGAAGAGAGCGGCGAAACCGCCGAGGATCGCGAGGGCGAGCCACCACGAGGAGGCGGCCATCGCCGGATGCAGTTCAGTTCCGCCCACGTCGTTGTCTCCTCATGAGTCGGCGCAGCTGGATGAGCGCGTCCCCGGTGCTCCCGACCCGCACATGGGCGACGCCGTTCCTCCGCAGGACCTCCTCGTTCGCGGCGATCCGTGCGGTTTCCGCCGTGCGGTACTCCTTCCACAGGTCGTCGCCGACGAGCAGTTCGTCGGGGACGCCGACGGAGCGGGAGTCGGTGACCTCGTACGGGGTGCCGTTCGCGCCCGCGAACGTCGACAGGTCCGCGTCGGCCATCGTCATCCACATGAGTTCGTGCTGCGCACCGAGGCGCGTGAGGAGTGTGGGATCGAGGCCGGCGAGTCGGACGTCGTCGGCGATGACGAGCAGGAGCATCCGCCGCCGCAGGTGTTCGGCCGCCCAGCGCAACTGGACGGCGATGTCGCTGCCGGCGGGCGCCTCGGGAGGCCGAGGCGCCCCGCCCCGTGGGCCGGACTCCGGGCCCGGAACCCCCACCGAGGCGCCCACCGCCGGGCGCGTCCCCGCACCCTGGATGCGGCGCAGGAGGTGCTCGAGGTGCGCCTCGGTGCCCTTGCGCTCGGAGTACCGGGTGCCGGCGGCGTCGCCCTCGATGAGCATGACGTCGTCGCCGTTGCGCACCGCGAGGTACCCGGCCATCCCCGCGAGCATGATGGCGAGTTCGCGTTTGGGCTCTCCGGACTCGGAGACCGCATCGAGGTTCGCACCGGTGTCGACGAGGAGCGCGAGGGCGTGCCTGCGGTGGGCGACGTACCGCTTGACGAGCGGTGTAGAGTGTCGGGCCGTCGCCTTCCAGTCGATGTCGCGGATCTCGTCGCCGGGCACGTACTCGCGCAGGTCGTCGAAGTCCATGCTGTGGCCGTGGAAGACGGACGCGTACTCGCCCTCGAGGAGCCCGCGGGTCTTCCGGTGCGCATGGAAGGTCATGCGCGCCTTGACCTTCGTGAGGAGTGCCGCCATCAGGGGGTCCGCACGGCCTTGAGGAGTTCACCGATGATGTGCTCGACGGGCACGTTCTCCGCGACCGCCTCGAAGCCGAGGATGATGCGGTGGCGCAGCACCCGGACCGCGAGGTCCTTGACGTCCTCGGGGATGACGTAGTTGCGGCCACGGATCATCGCGAGTGCCCGGGAGGCGTTCGTGAAGGCGATCGAGGCACGCGGGGACGCGCCGCACTCGATGAACCGGGCGAGCGGGCCGATGTACCGGCCGGCGTTCCGGGTCGCGGTGACGATCTCGACGAGGTACCGGCTGATCGCCGGGTCGACGTAGATGTTGCGGGCGGTCTGCTGGAGGGTCCGTACGTCGTCGAGGTCGCACGCGGGGCCGGGACGTTCGTCCGCGTCGAACACCCCCTTGTCGAGGCGGCGGAGGATCTCCATCTCCTCCTCGGGCGTCGGGTAGTCGAGGACGTCCTTGATCATGAAGCGGTCGAGCTGGGCCTCGGGCAGTTGGTAGGTGCCCTCCTGCTCGATCGGGTTCTGGGTGGCCATCACCAGGAACGGCGCGGGCAGGTCGTACCGGTGGCCGCCGATGGTCGTCTGCTTCTCCTGCATCGCCTCGAGCATCGCGCTCTGCGTCTTCGCGCTCGAGCGGTTGATCTCGTCGAGCAGGACGAGGTTCGCGTGCACGGGGCCGAGCTGGATGTCGAAGCCGCCGGTGCGCGAGTTGTAGATCTGCGAACCGATGATGTCGCTCGGCAGGAGGTCGGGGGTGCACTGGATGCGGGCGAACTCCGCGTGCACGGCATTCGCGAGTGCCGAGGCGGCCGTCGTCTTCGCCAGGCCCGGCACGCTCTCGAGAAGGAGGTGGCCACCGGTGAGGAGACCGAGGACGAGAGTCTCCCGGAGACGGGCCTGACCGACGACGAAGTGGTCGAGGTACTTCTCGACGTCCGAGAGGATCTTCTGTGCATGGCCGATCTCCGCGGTGTTCGCCGGGACGTCGATCGGGGTCGCAGTGCGCGCGGCGGAGGCCTGGGAGGCCGGGGGCTGTGCGGAGCCGGCGTGCGGTGCCGGGTTCGTCGGCGCGGGGGAGAGGGGGCCGGCCGTAGCGGGCGGGCCGGTGGGAGGAACGGGAGCCCCGGAACCGATCGGACCGGGGCCTCCTGCGCTGCCGATGCCGCCCGGCTGCTGCGGGTGCGGGTGTGCGGGGTGGGTCATGAGGGGTCCTCTCGTCGCGGGCGTGACACCGTGCCTTCCACCCTAGTCCGGGGCGCCTCCGTGCTCCCGGGGAACGCTGTCCCGATCCCGGCACAGGACCGTGCGGCGCGAGCACAGCCGTGTCGGGTGCGCGGCTCGCGGGGTCCGCGTCCGGTCCGAGGGGTGCGGGTGGGGCTCTTCACGTCGGCGGATTCACAGAATGGATTTTTCCTGTGGACAACGCGCGGCGTTCTGGGGACGGCGGTGGACGGTCCGCGACACCCCCGACTGCGCGATCCGCGGATTCGTGCGGAAGGGAACGACACCGATGTCGTTCACCCCACTGTGGAGGTCCTGACACGGCCTTTCCCGAGCCTGTGAATGACCCCTCGCACGCACGGGAATTACACTGGTGCAACACACCATCTAGGGGTAGCCTGGACTCCGAACACAACATCTAGTGGTTCGGCCCCGGTTCCCGGGATCCCCGGAATTCACTCGTGAGTAACCTTCCGAGGGGCTTGCGGGAAGCGTCCCGGGAGTCGTGCGGAGCACCGTCCGGGACACCGCGACACGGCCCGCCGGACGGTTCCGAACGGCCACGGGCCACACAAGAGCGCCACCCACCGAGATCGACGGAGGAACGAATGATCACCGTGTACACCAAGCCCTCGTGCGTCCAGTGCACCGCCACCTACCGGGCTCTGGATGCCAAGGGCATCGAGTACCGTTCGGTCGATCTGAGCCAGGATCCGAATGCGCTCGACGTCGTCAAGGCGATGGGGTACATGCAGGCACCGGTCGTCGTCACCGACAACGACCACTGGTCGGGTTTCCGCCCGGACAAGATCGCCACGCTCTCGGCCGACTCCTCGGCCTCCGCGGGCGTCGCCTGATCCGTCGGGCACCCGCCCTGCACTCCTGCTTCCCCGTACGTCCCCGTAACCGACCGATCGTCCTTGTGATGGGGTGAGCCCCGTGCTCGTCGTCTACTACTCGAGCAGTTCCGAATACACCCATCGATTCGTGCAGAAGCTGCGGCATCCGCACCAGCGGATCCCGCTGCTCACGAAGGACGACACCCTCCTCGTGGACGAGCCCTTCGTGCTCGTCACCCCGACCTACGGGGCCGGCCCCAACCGGGGTTCCGTGCCCAAGCAGGTCATCAAATTCCTGAATGTCGAGTCCAATCGGAAACACCTCGTGGGTGTGATCGGGGCCGGCAACACCAACTTCGGCGAGAACTATTGCAAAGCGGCGCATCTCGTGGCGGCCAAGTGCGGAGTTCCGGTGCTCTATCGATTCGAGCTGCTGGGAACTCCGGACGACGTGCGGGATGTCGACAAAGGATTGGATTCATTGTGTCAACCACAGCTGAAGACCGCGATCTAGAAGCGATCATCCGCGAGGACACCGACCTCGACTATCACGCGCTCAACGCGATGCTCAACCTGTACGACGCGAACGGGCGTATCCAGTTCGAACGCGACAAGCAGGCCGCACGCCAGTACTTCCTCCAGCACGTGAACACGAACACCGTGTTCTTCCACGATCTGGAGGAGAAGCTCGAGTACCTCGTCAAGCACGACTACTACGAGAAGGAGGTGCTCGACCAGTACTCCTTCGAGTTCATCTCGAAGCTCTCGAAGCTCGCGTACTCGAAGAAGTTCCGGTTCGAGACCTTCCTCGGTGCCTTCAAGTTCTACACCTCGTACACGCTCAAGACCTTCGACGGCAAGCGGTACCTCGAGCGGTTCGAGGACCGTGTCGTCATGGTCGCGCTGTTCCTCGCCCGTGGTGACGAGGTTCTCGCGACCCAGCTCGTCGAGGAGATCATCGCCGGGCGGTTCCAGCCGGCCACCCCGACCTTCCTCAACGCCGGCAAGAAGCAGCGAGGCGAACTCGTCTCCTGCTTCCTCCTGCGCATCGAGGACAACATGGAGTCGATCGGTCGCTCCATCAACTCCGCCCTGCAGCTGTCCAAGCGCGGCGGTGGTGTCGCGTTCTCGCTCACGAACATCCGTGAGTCCGGCGCCCCGATCAAGAAGATCGAGAACCAGTCCTCGGGCGTCATCCCGATCATGAAGCTCCTCGAGGACTCCTTCTCCTACGCGAACCAGCTCGGTGCGCGTCAGGGGGCCGGCGCGGTGTACCTCAACGCCCACCACCCGGACATCTACCGGTTCCTCGACACGAAGCGCGAGAACGCCGACGAGAAGATCCGGATCAAGACGCTCTCGCTCGGTGTCGTCATCCCGGACATCACCTTCGAGCTCGCGAAGCGAAACGAGGACATGTACCTGTTCTCCCCGTACGACGTGCAGCAGGTCTACGGTGTGCCGTTCACGGAGATCTCCGTGACGGAGAAGTACGAGGAGATGGTCGACAACCCGGCCATCCGCAAGTCGAAGATCAACGCGCGTGAGTTCTTCCAGACCCTCGCGGAGATCCAGTTCGAGTCCGGGTACCCGTACATCATGTTCGAGGACACCGTGAACCGGGCGAACCCGATCGACGGCAAGATCACGATGTCGAACCTGTGCTCGGAGATCCTCCAGGTCTCGGAGCCGAGCGAGTACAACCCGGACCTCTCGTACTCCGTGGTCGGCAAGGACATCTCCTGCAACCTCGGTTCGCTCAACATCGCCCTCACGATGGACTCGGACGACTTCGGTCGCACTGTGGAGACCGCCATCCGCGGTCTCACTGCGGTCGCGGAGACCTCGGAGATCGACTCCGTCCCGTCCATCGCCCGCGGCAACGACATGTCGCACGCGATCGGCCTCGGGCAGATGAACCTCCACGGTTTCCTCGCCCGGGAACGGATCCACTACGGATCCGAGGAGGGCCTCGACTTCACGAACATGTACTTCTACACCGTCGCCTACCACTGCGTGCGGGCGTCGATGGAGATCGCGAAGGAACGCGGCCGCACCTTCGCCGGCTTCGAGCGCTCGAAGTACGCGACTGGGGAGTACTTCGACAAGTACACCGAGCATGCGTGGACGCCCCGTACCGAGCGCGTCGCGCAACTGTTCGCGGACGCCGGTGTGCACATCCCGACGCAGGAGGACTGGCTCGAGCTCAAGGCGCAGGTCGCCGAGCACGGGATCTACAACCAGAACCTCCAGGCCGTGCCGCCGACCGGCTCGATCTCGTACATCAACAACTCCACCTCCTCGATCCACCCCGTGGCCTCCCGCGTGGAGATCCGCAAGGAGGGCAAGATCGGTCGCGTGTACTACCCGGCGCCGTTCATGACGAATGACAACCTCGACTACTACGAGGACGCGTACGAGATCGGCTACGAGAAGATCATCGACACCTACGCCGAGGCCACGCAGCACGTGGACCAGGGCCTGTCGCTCACGCTGTTCTTCAAGGACACCGCGACGACGCGCGATATCAACAAGGCCCAGATCTACGCGTGGCGCAAGGGCATCAAGACGA